>DAIOTF010000057.1:0-7773 GCA_036752165.1 Atopostipes sp. | reverse complement strand
GCATCCGCTTCCGCAATCGTTTGCACCGCTTCATAACCAAAGTGAGATGAACCTACAATGACATATTTCAATTAAAAATCCTTCTTTCTAAAAATAGTTTATTTGATAACCATTTCAAAAATGCTCCATTACTATGTTACCAAAAAAAAAACGACCACTCAACCGGACAGTTTTATGAAATATATTTTTAAAAGGAAATGTGCTTAAATAATAAATTCCCCTTATTGTAGAAAAGAAGAGGTCTGACTAACAAGAGACTGGTAAATAAATGATAATGAACGACTCCTTATTAAAATAAACTCAAAATTCATCGAGAGAAGTATAAAGAAAAACTATAGCTTTTTACACCATCAGTTTGAATAGTTATCAGAAGCAGAAAAATTAGTTTGTTTTATTCACGAACATATGTTACAGTGAGTAATGGAATCAAAAAAACTTAATATGATTTGTTAGGCAGAGGCTCCTATACAAACATAGGCTACTGCCCAGGAACGTCCAGAGACGCCAATGGGTATAACAGAAATTTTCGACAGAAGGGAATTTTTAACGTAGCTAACTTTTATGTTTACGTTGTATAGTGCTGAAACTCCACGAAAAAATCATGGAATATACGTTGTATATATTTATGTGGATATTATAAACAGAGCTCTCGCTGTCTTTTAGTGGGAGCTCTTTAATTTGCTTACAAATCTTTATTTTAAGAAATTTAAAATAAGGAGGTATTTAAATGGTAAAAAGGTGCATTTTACTGTAGCTATAAAGGCAAAAAATGAAGTCATCAAATCCTTTCTATGTATTATCTCGCGAGCACTAGGCGGCTAAGAAATCCGTTCATATCACTCGGTAGAATAGAAAGAAAGGAATGCATAAAATATGAAAGAGTTTAAAAAATTAGATTACTTTGATTTAGCTAGCACACCGATTAATAAAATTTGGACTATGTTTAATGTAACAGATAAAGGCCACAGTACCGAAGAAGCCAATCAGGTTAGAGAAAAATACGGAGACAACGAAATAGACTATGGGACAGAAAAGCCATTATGGCGGACAATTGTTGAAGCTTATTTCACGCCTTTTACACTCGTATTATTTGGACTGGCATTTATTTCATATTTGACCGATTATGCTTTTGTATCCGCTGAAGAACAAGAAATATTAGGGCCAATTATTATTGTAGTTCTTGTACTATTAAGTGGTACGATGACGTTGATACAAACGTTGCGCTCGAATCGATCAGTTGAACAATTAGAATCTTTAGTAGAAGTCACATCTGCTGTAAAACGGAACGGTACTTATAGTGAAATTCGTACAGAAGATATTGTTCTTGGGGACTTAGTCCGGTTAAAAGCTGGTGATATGATTCCAGCTGATATCCGCTTAATCCAAACAAAAGACTTATTTATTTCTCAAACGTCACTAACAGGTGAAAGCTATCCAGTCGAGAAAAGAGCTCGTGCTGAAGTGACTGAAATAACTAATGATACTGACTATGAAACTTTGGCTTTTACGGGGAGTGAAGTGGTTAGTGGGAGTGCGGAAGGAATTGTTGTCCGAACAGGAAACGACACATTATTTGGTGGGATTGCGGATGAGTTCTCTAATGAACCACCAAAAACAAGTTTTGATGTGGGAATAGAACACACCTCACTATTACTCATTCGCTTTATGGTCATTATGGCCGTTGTGGTTATTTTAATTAATGGGCTAACAAAAGGTGATTGGTTACAAGCTTTACTCTTTGGAATTTCAATTGCTGTTGGTTTAACACCAGAGATGCTGCCAATGATTGTAACTACAAATCTAGTTAAGGGTGCCAATGATATGGCAAAAGAAGGTACCATTGTTCGCAATCTACATGGTATCCAAAACTTTGGTGCCATAGATGTTTTAGTCACAGATAAAACAGGAACACTTACACAAGATAATATTGTGCTTCAATATCATTTAGATATTGATGGTAATGATAGCGACCGCGTATTGCGCCATGCTTACCTAAATAGTTACTATCAAACGGGTTTAGGTAATTTAATGGATGAAGCTATAATTCGTGCCAGTGAAGAACAACTTGATATGAAGAAATATCAGTATACAAAAGTTGACGAAATACCCTTTGATTTTGAACGTCGTCGTTTAAGTGTTGTGGTTGCAGATCAAACAGGAAAAACACAAATGATTACCAAAGGTGCCATTGAAGAAATGCTTTCGGTTTCTGATTATGTCGACTATGGGGGCCAGATTCATGAATTGACAGACGAAGAACGTAGTCTCGTTTTAGATCAGGTGGATCAATTAAATAAACAAGGACTACGTGTATTGGGTGTTGCGCAAAAAACAAATCCAAGTCCAGTAGACGAATTTTCAGTAAAAGATGAAGATGAAATGGTTCTCATTGGTTACTTGGCTTTCTTAGATCCTCCAAAAGAGTCTACAAAAGCGGCCATTCAAGCTTTAAATGACCACGCAGTAGAGGTCAAAGTAATGACTGGAGATAATGAATTAGTCACGGTATCTGTAGCCGAACAAGTAGGCTTATCTACAGATCACATTATTTCTGGCGATCAATTAGTCAATAAAACAGATGAAGAATTAAGTGAAATTGTTGAAAAATATAATTTGTTCGTTAAATTGAACCCTACGCAAAAGTCTAAATTAGTCGGTATTTTAAGAGATAACGGTCGAGTCGTCGGATTTTTAGGGGATGGAATTAATGACTCACCAGCATTGAGAGCCTCTGATGTAGGGATTTCTGTTGATAATGCGGTAGATATCGCTAAAGAATCCGCAGATATTATCTTGCTTGAAAAAGATTTAATGATTCTTGAAAAAGGGATTTTAGCGGGAAGAAAAGTATTTGGAAATACCATGAAATATATTAAAGCTACCACCAGTTCCAACTTTGGAAATGTGTTTTCTGTGTTAGTCGCAAGTATTTTCTTACCGTTCTTGCCGATGCTACCGATTCAACTTCTCTTCTTAGGTTTAATTTATGAGATTTCTTCTATGTCCATTCCATGGGATCATATGGATGCTGAATATCTTTATACACCAAAGAAATGGGAAGCTGCAAGTATTCAAAAGTTTATGGTTTGGTTTGGTCCAACTAGTTCCATTTTTGATGTGACCACTTTTATCCTCATGTTTTTCTTTGTGGCCCCTCAATTAGCTGGAGGTAATTATCATGCCTTAGGTGGAGAACAACAAGAAGCATTTATAGCCATTTTCCAATCGGGTTGGTTTATTGTATCACTATGGACACAAACACTTGTATTATATGCGTTGAGAACACCAAAAATTCCCTTTATTGAAAGTCATCCGTCATTTATTATGACAACTATCACGGGAGCTGGAATTGTTATCGGATCGATTGCTCCATATACGGCATTAGGGTCAGCACTTGGTTTAGCTCCTCTACCAGGAAGTTTCTGGTGGATTCTCGCTATCACTGTCATTGCGTACCTTGTAGTTGTACAGATTGTAAAAAGAATCTATGTTAAACGACATGGGGAATTGCTCTAAACAACATATTTTTATAATCAAGAAAGTCCGATTTTTCAGTATTTAGCCTGAAAAATCGGGCTTTTTCTATAAAAGGTGTCTAATGCTTGTAGTTAAATCCACGGATAAGAAGAGGTATACTGTTTACACTAGATTAGAAAGAGGTGGCTTCCTATCAAGTATTTTAAAATTTTTTTGAAGGTTATTTTGGGTATTATTGGTATCTTAATTCTTTTAGTGGCCCTGTTTTTCTTTTGGTTGAGCTATTCTAGTCCAGTAAATGAAGCGGGGCGTGATTTCAATAGAACTGTGAGGTCTTATCGAAATGAGGAAATCGAAACGATGGATGGGGTGTATGAGCGTCTTGAGGTACTAGATAACCATTTTCATTCGGCAACCTTTGACAAAGTGCAAGGGGGAGAAAAAACAGAGGTGAATATTAGTCACATTAAAACTCTATTTGGAGAGCCTCATGAAGTCCTTAAGGATGTGGCTTTGCCAAATATAGAGACTGTTTATCGATATAATTATGAGGCGATTACTTTAAACTTTCACGAACGATTTCGATCAATTACAGAATTTGTGATTCACGACTTTAATGAAAAAATTTATGAAGAAGAGTTTCTCGATCAATTGTTTATCGAAGCGATAAACAATCATCAAGCACTCATCCCTGACGAAACGCAGACCTCTGGTTTTATTAACGAAGAGGAAGCATCCCGTTTTATTCTTGAGAAACCACCAACCCGAAAGGTTCGTCAAAATGGCTGGTACAGATGGGCGTACAGTCGGAAGAATTATTATGATAATGGGGCTGGAGAGGAGATATTGTCTGAGTATCTTACTTTGGAATTTGAAGAGGAAGAAGCAACAGAATTACGTATAATGGAAAGGCGTTACCCTATAGTTTCTTTAAAAGCGCCTACTGCTGAAGAATCGACGAGAATGAAAGATGAAATAGATAGGTTTCGTGTGGTTTTTGAACAGGAAGAAACAGAGGATGGCGATCAAAAGTTAAAAATAGCGGATCTTTCGGAAGTATTTGGAGAAGTGGCGAGTCTGTATTATGATTTTCGCCAAAAAGAAGTGGGGATTTATTGGTATTTGCCTGTCGATGACTATCTTGTTGAGTTGAGAGCTATGGCGTCCATTGAGGAGAGTATGGATCTTTCGCATATGAATGATTTAGCGGCGTTAGAAATGACTGATTTTAGTGACCAAAGACATTATGATTTGGATGAAGCATTGGTGCGTAATGCATTCATTAAAAGTGAATAATAAATAAAAATCCATTTTTTAGTATAGCGACTAAAAGTGGATTTTTTCATTTATACCATCCACAAAACCAGCTTTTTAATTGACAAAATGAATAATAGTGTTAATATGTATATATATTCATATGAACAGAAAATCATATAAATCGTAATGATTACGATTTAGAAGAATAAATTTGAAATACCAATAATAGTTTAAAGAATCTTATTGGAGAGAAGGAGAAAAAATGGCTACAACTCAAAAACATACACCACACCATAATCATAATCACGAACACGATCATACCCATGATCATGACCATGGAAAGGCCCCGATCATCTTTTATTTTATTGGCTTGATTTTGGCAGGAATCGCTTTGTTTTTAAATTCGGATCATATGCTGCTTAAAAATATCCTTTTTACAATCGCAATGATTGCTGCAGGCTATCATGTGATTGTTTTAGAAGGGATTGGCGAAACAGTTGAAAACACCAAATTAAATGGTAAATTCACTCCGAATTCACACCTTTTAATGGGATTGGCTGCGATTGGTGCTTCATTCCTTGGTAATTTTTGGGAGGGGACGCTACTCATTCTCATTTTCTCTGGAGCTCATTTCTTAGAAGATTATGCTGAAGGAAGAAGTCGAAGAGAAATAACTAAATTGCTTGGAATGAATCCAACTACTGCAAGGTTAATTACAGCGGATGGAAACACAGAAACAGTTCCAGTAAGTAAATTAAAAGTTGGCGATCACCTTCAAGTATTAAATGGCGATCAAATACCTATTGATGGGGTAATTTTATCTGGGACGACAGCGATTGATGAATCGACAATTAACGGAGAGAGTATACCTAAAGAGAAAACAGAAGGCGACGAAGTTTTTGGAAGTACCATCAATGGCACTGGCTCTTTCGTTATGGAAGTGACGAAAGAAGATAAAGAGACTGTTTTTTCAAAAATATTACAACTTGTCAATCAAAATCAAAGCAATCGAACAAGAGCGGAAAGTATTATTCAAAAATTTGAACCACGATATGTTCGATTTGTTTTAGTAGCTATTCCCGCAGTGATTTTAATTGCCACCTTTGTTCTTGACTGGACCTGGTCGCAAAGTATTTACCGGGGCTTAGTGCTTTTAGTCGCAGCTTCACCGTGTGCTTTGGCCGCGGCTACAGTGTCAGCTACTTTATCCGCTACTTCTAATTTAGCTAAAAATGGGGTTCTTTCAAAAGGGAGTACTTATTTGTCCCAACTGGCACAAATCAAGGCGATTGCCTTTGATAAGACAGGAACGTTAACGTCGGGAAAACCTCAAGTGACCAATTATTATTTTGTTGATTCCGTAGATGAACAAGAGATGATTGATGTGGTTGTCGCGCTTGAAAAAGAATCCAATCATCCACTAGCGACTGCGATTTTAGAGAAATTTCAAGCGACCCATTCACTAGATATTGAAGCATCAAATAAGATTGGAAAAGGTCTTATTGGACATTACAAGCAGAAACAATACCGTATCGGAAAACCGACTGCGTTTGAAAATGTTTCAGATAATATTTCTCAGTTAAATGATGAATGGGCGGCAGAAGGAAAAACAGTTGTCTATGTCGCAGAAGACAAAGAAATTGTGGGCTGTATTGGGTTAATGGATGTTCCAAACGAAGAGGCCAAAGCAGCTATTCATTACTTTAAACAACTTGGCGTGCACACGACTTTAATCACCGGAGATTCAGAAATGACCGGAAAAGCTGTCGCTAAAGAATTAGGATTGGATGAAGTGATGGCTGATGTCATGCCAGATGACAAGTCGCACGCGATAAAACTACAAAAAGAAAAATATGGAATCACCGCAATGGTTGGCGATGGTGTTAATGACGCCCCGGCGCTGGTTCAAGCAGATGTTGGTATTGCGATGGGGGATGGAACGGACGTCGCTGTTGAAGTATCCGATTTAGCTTTAATGCAAAACGATTTATCTCATCTCGTCAGAGCACATAAAATGTCTACAAAAATGAACCGAGTGATTTGGCAAAATATTTTTCTGTCAATGGCGACAGTCGTATTTTTAGTTGTCGTGAGTTTCCTTGGGTTAACGGATATGACTGCCAGTGTGATTATTCATGAAGGCAGTACCTTAGTCGTTATTTTAAATGGTCTACGTTTATTGCGAACGATAAGCCTTGAAGACTAGTTGATAAAGTAAAACATTTATTTAACCTACTTTGTATTCTCGTTGATTTGGAGGATATAAAGTAGGTTTTTTATTTGGGAAAAAAGCTTCTAACTTAAAGTCTTTCATTAGGCGATTAGACGGGGAAACAAATATAATGGAATCAATAAAAGCTAAGGGGTGAGGCCAATGTCTAAAATAGCAAAATTGATTTGGTTTTTATTTGCGATGCTTGTTGTTAGTGTAGGTTGTGGTAGAGAAAAAATTCAGGAAGTGGCTACATACGACGAGACGTACGCGATGGAGCAACGGAATCGTTATGCTGAACTGAAAGATTACCTGTATGAAGAATATGCGGAGGATTTGGATGAGATGAAAAAGGATCCGCTTTATGATGAATATGTGCGCTTAAATGGGATGATTCAACTCGGGGATGAAAGCCGAATGAATAATTTCAAAGGTACGGTCGATTTAGATAAGCAGATGATTCGTTATGGGGAACAAAAAATAGCGTATGAAGAATCTGAAGGCACTGTCGTTTTAACAGAGAACCTAACAGAATTAGAAGATGAAACCTTGGTTCGCATGGTCAGACTAGCTAAACAACAAGAGAGAAAAGATCGGGAACACAACTCTAGACTCTTGTTAACCGGTGGATGGTTGCCGGTATTCACCTTTCTTGCTGGATTAATTGGCTGGTTTAAACCAAGATGGGTTTGGTATGTAGAAGGTGGTTTTCGATATAAAGATGTGGAACCCACGGATGGTGCTTTAACACTGGTAAGAGTCCAAGCAATTATCGCATTTGGTTTAACTCTTTTATTTGTTTACCTGTTAATCAATAGAATGGCTTA
>DAIOTF010000056.1:3736-7959 GCA_036752165.1 Atopostipes sp. | reverse complement strand
AATAACGAAACATTATAGAAATACTCTCTTATTTATGTTATTC
Organism: Atopostipes sp.; assembly: GCA_036752165.1. GTDB lineage: Bacteria > Bacillota > Bacilli > Lactobacillales > Carnobacteriaceae_A > Atopostipes. Next base: position 7,916 of record DAIOTF010000056.1, on the reverse strand, counting down.
TTTACAGTGAGAGTTAAGAGAGGAGACCCATTATGTATAATATTATTTTAAATATTATGTTAATTGTATCTGTGTTTGCTATTTTAGTCATTGCGATTCAACCTACAAAAACGCAAAGTTCATCGAACGCGTTTATGGGGGGCACTGAATTGTTTACACAACAAAAAGCTAGAGGATTTGAAGCTTTTTTACATAAAGTCACAATTGTCTGCTTAATTTTATTTTTTGCGTTATCATTAATTTTAATCAATCTGTAACCTTTATATAAAATAAGATTTCGAAACCTATCTCTATTTCTCATTGGCAGATAGGTTTTTTCTATGCCCAAATAAACGAAATGTTAGTTATACGAAGCAATCTGATGTAAAATAAATAAGAATACTATAAATAAGGTGGATGAGAAAGTGAAAGAAAGTCGTACGTATAAACAAAATGGTCCTAAAGCAGTTATTTTATTCCATGCCTTTACTGGAACGCCCATTGATGTGGCGAGTGTGGGTAGAGCGCTTGAGCGTGAAAACTATACGGTTCTAATGCCTACTTTAGATGGGCATGGTGAAGATGATCCAGATGAGCTATTTAAATATGGCATCCAAGACTGGGTAAAAACTGGAAACGAAGCTTACCAACAACTGGTTAATGACGGCTATACCGACATTTCAGTGTTTGGCTTATCTCTTGGTGGGATTGTAGCTACAGACGTTATGCTAAACAACGACGTTCAAACTTACGGCACCTTCTCGTCACCAGTGGTCGCCGGACGCGGGTCGAAAGTTCCAGAAAACTTTTGGATGTGGTACAAGTTTAAAAAGAAAAAGCTCGGTGTGGATGAAGCAACGATTGAAGCAAATAAAGAAGCAGTAATGGAACGACTTGATACAATTCTTTCAGGAATTAACGACCATGTTCGCCTAATGATGAAAGAATACGCAAACGTCACACTTCCGGTCTTTATCGGACAAGGTGGTCAAGATGAAATGGTGGATGCAGATATCGCAAACACTTTCCGTGAAATGTTGGAGAATGCGGAGGTCGATTTCCATTGGTACGAAGATGCACCGCATGTTATTACAACCGGTCGAGCAGGGAAAGAAACACAAAAAGATTTATTGCAATTTTTAGAAAAACATTTATAAAATGAAACGAGAAAAAGAAAGTAGAATGGAGGTATGTAAGTAGTGGCAAAAGAAAATAAAGAATTAAAAAATAAAATTCTTGATTATATGGAAACAGCCGGACAAGAAACATACTTAGTGAATGCGATTAGTGATGGTTTAAATCTAGATCATTCAGAGGGTTTTAAAGAAGTCGTTAAAGCACTTGCAGCCCTAGAACGTGATAAGAAAGTCATTTTAACACCGGACGGGCAATTTAAGTTATTAGATGAGAATCCAAGTTTTATCGGGAGATTTAGTGGAACGGAGCGAGGCTTTGGCTTCGTAGATATTGAAGATTATGACAAAGACATCTTCATTTCACCTGATAGTGTAGGCACTGCTTTAAATGGGGATATTGTTCGTCTTGAAATTGATAAAGAAGCGCAACCGTGGAATGACCGTGCAGCCGAAGGACGTATTGTCGAAATTATGGAACGTGGCACGACTACGGTGGTTGGTGAATTTCAAGCTTATTCAGATGATGAGGTCAAAGAGCTGAATTTATATGGCTATATTCGTCCAGAAGAAAGAAAGCTGAAACATTTAACGATCCAAATCGGAATGAATGGCTTAAGACCTGTCGAAGGACAAATCATCTTAGCGGAAATTACGCAATATGCACGCTATAAAGATGAAGATTTACAAGCCGTTGCAGTTAAAATTATTGGGCACCGCGATGATCCAGGAATTGATATTTTAACGATTGCGACAAAGCACGGCATCAATCCTGAATTCCCTGAAGCAGTCTTAGAAGAAGTGCAAGACATTCCAGGCGAAGTGTTAGAAGAAGAATTAGAAGGCCGCCGTGATTTACGTGGTGAAAAAATCATTACAATTGATGGGGAAGATGCCAAAGACTTAGATGACGCGATTCGCGTACTCAAACTAGACAATGGCAATTACCATTTAGAAGTGCATATTGCGGATGTTGCGCATTATGTTAGACAAGGTTCAGCCATTGATGAAGAAGCTTATGAACGCGGGACAAGTTCTTATTTAATCGACCGTGTAATTCCTATGCTTCCGCAACAATTATCGAATGGGATTTGTTCACTGCATCCGAATGTTGACCGTTTAACCTTAACAGCGGAAATGGAAATTAATTCGCGCGGACAAGTCGTCAAGTATGATATTTACCCAAGTGTGATTCGTTCTTATCGCCGTATGACGTATACAGACGTCAACCGGATTGTCGAAGACAGAGATCCTGCGATGATGAAAAAGCACGAGGATTTAGTGGAAATGTTTGATCAAATGGCGGAGCTTCACAGTATTTTGGAAAAGAAACGCACAAATAATGGGGCGCTGTCGTTTGACTCAAACGAGCTGAACTTCACGTTAGATGAATCAGGCAAGCCGGTGAGTATTGATATCGAAGTGCGAGGTATTGGGGAGCGAATGATTGAATCCTTTATGCTAGCCGCCAACGAGACGGTTTCGGCGCATTATTCGAAACAACAATTGCCGATTTTATACCGTGTGCACGAACAGCCCGATATGGCGAAAATGCAGAACTTTATTGAGTTTGCATCCGCATTAGGCGTGAAAGTGCGTGGGAAAAAGGAAGATATTTCACCAAAAACGCTGCAAGGAATTTTGGATGAGGTAGAAGGCGAAGTCTACGAACAGGTAGTAAACACGTTAATGCTTCGTTCAATGCAAAAAGCGCGCTACGATGTAGAGCCGCTTGGGCATTATGGTTTAGCGACCGAGTTTTACTCACACTTTACCGCACCGATTCGACGTTACCCGGACTTGATCTTACACCGTTTGATTCATTATTATGATGAAATGGGAACAAGTAAAAAAGACATTAAGTATTGGGAAAAAGAATTACCCGAAATCGCCGAAGAGACGTCAATGGCTGAGCGTCGTGCAATTGATGCCGAACGTGAAGTCGAAGACTTGAAAATGGCTGAGTATATGGTGGATAAAGTAGGCCAAGAATTCGATGCCTTAATCACATCAATCACCAACTTTGGAATGTTTGTTCAAGTCGAAGAGGTCGTCGAAGGCCTGGTGCATATCTCTTCGATAAAAGATGATTACTACGAGTACAATGAACGGGGTATGATTTTACTCGGGAAACGAACCGGTCGCCAATTTAGAATTGGTCAAAAAGTTCGCGTGAAATTAATTAATGTGGATGTCGATCAATACGATATTGACTTTGAATTAGTGGATGAACCTGAAAAAGAGAAGAAAAAACCAACGAAAAAAGATTTTGAAATTCGGGAAGTAGAAAAAACACGAAAAAGACGCCGTCGTGGACGCCGTCAGAAACGTAAAAAAGACTAGAATGGAAGGTGAGTGCATTGTCTAAACAGAAACATCAAAACCCGACAATCGCTCAAAACCGAAAAGCAAGACATGATTACGACATCTTAGAAACGATTGAAGCAGGTATCGTTTTAAAAGGGACTGAAATCAAATCTATCCGTCGAGGACAGATTAGCTTGCAGGATGGTTTTGCAGGCTTTAATGGCGAAGAATTGTGGTTATATGGAGTACATATTCCACAATTTACAGAAGGTAATCGATTTAACCATGATCCATTACGGACACGGAAACTATTATTGAAAAAGAAAGAACTCCGACGTTTGTTGGGACTCTCTCAACAAGCGGGGCATACATTAGTTCCGTTGAAAGTGTATATTAAAAACGGTGTCGCCAAAGTATTAATTGGCCTTGCCCGCGGGAAGAAACAATACGATAAGCGCGAGTCAATCAAACGAAAAGACCAAGAACGCGATATCCAACGGGCACTGAAAGATCGCTACAATTAAATAACGCAAAAACAGACGCAACTCCTCTATCTTTTGAATAGAGAGTTACGTCTGTTTTTATTTTAGTTCGATAAAAAGGGGTTCCCTGAACTGAAAACGGGATTTCCAACACGCAAGACGGTTCTTCCGTGTCCCAAACGGAATTTCGAACACGCGAGACAGTTCTCCCGTGTCCCAAACGGAATTTCGAACACGCAAGCCCGTTCTCCTGTGTCCCAAATGGAATTTCGAACACGC
>DAIOTF010000056.1:0-3636 GCA_036752165.1 Atopostipes sp. | reverse complement strand
GTGTCCCAAACGAAAATTCATACACTCAAGTACCCTTAAAACTGCAAATCCGGGTTCTTTTCCAGTACCTCATTCAAATGATTACGTATCGTATCAGCCGAATGTGCCATTTTATTCTTCTCCGAATCATTCAAAGGAATCTCAACAATATGCTGAACTCCTTCGCTATCAATAATCGCCGGAGTTCCGATGTAAATATCTTTTTCACCGTACTCACCATCTAAGTAAACCGATAAAGGAAGAACCGCTTGTTCATTATTAAAGATAGCACGGGTAATTCGAGCAAGTGATGCCGCAATCCCATAGAAAGTGGCACCTTTTCTTTCGATAATCTCATACGCCGCATCTCGGACCGAAAAGAATAACTCAACAAGTGCTTTTTCATCGGTATCTGGATTATTGCCGACCCATTCGCTAATCTGAAGCCCTGCCACATTCGCATGCGACCACACAGGAAATTCTGTATCGCCGTGCTCCCCAATAATATAACCATGCACATTTCGAACATCCACATGCAACAAGTCCGCAATCGCCTGTCTAAAGCGCGCACTATCAAGCGACGTCCCGCTCCCAATGACTTTATGCGTCGGCAAGCCCGACCATTTATAAACCGCATAAGTTAAAATGTCGACCGGATTTGTAGCGACTAAAAAGATTCCATTAAAGCCACTCGCCATGACTTTTTCAACGACTTCCTTCGTAATCCGCAAGTTCTTCTCAGTCAAATCTAACCGTGTTTCACCAGGCTTTTGAGAAGCACCCGCCGTATACACAATCAAATCCGCATCCTGACAATCCTCATAATCGGCCACATAGATTTTTTTAGGTGCCGTAAAGGCCAATGCACTCGTTAAATCCATCACGTCGCCTTCCGCTTTGTCCTTATTCACATCAATAATGCCCAATTCCTGACCGATGTTTTGATTCACTAAAGCAAAGGCATAACTCGATCCAACAGCACCGTCCCCAATCAAAATAATTTTCTGTTTGTTTTTACGTCTTTCCATATCCTTCATCCTCTCTCTTGTTCCTCAATTTTAGTATAGCATAGCGCTTCGCGAATATTCTAAAACTTGACTTGTGGAAAATACCAATCGGTTAAAAAAATAAGAAAGAATGCAAAAAATAATGAAAAATGAAAGCAATTGATATTTTACTCATCACTTGATTAAGTCTTTTCATAGGTCAAATACAAGACGTACAAGCTTAAGACAAATAGACTTTTATAATCGGAACGGATGGCGACGCATGCTCCGTTAGAGTATGTCAATGAAAACGATAAAATGAGTTTTTCTCGTGTAAGATTCAAAAAATTCCTTAAAAAGGCTTCGTGTGATAAAATTTTAGTATAGGATCCAGTTGAAAGGAGAAAAGAGGATGATTCAATTAGTTAAAAATGAAAAACTCGAACTACAATATCGAGAAAATTTTGGAGCTTGGACATACTTTATTCAGATTCCTGAAACTCAAGAAATGAAGGGGCAGTGGGGCAGTATGAAAGTTAGTGGGACTTTAGATGACTATAACCTGGAGAACCACAATTTAGCGCCTCGTAAAGACGAAGACTATTTAATCTCCATCAATAAAACGATTCGAGAAAAGTTGAATAAAAAACCGGGAGACAAGATTTTAGTCAATCTCTGGCTAGAATTTCTCTAAAAGAATGCACAATAGACACTTTAAATGAGAACTCTGGTAGGATAAACAAGAGGACATAAGAAAGGGGTACATAAAATGACAAAAAAAGGCGTAACAATCTATTTTGTACGGCACGGTGAGACGTATCTGAATTATTATGGGCGGATGCAAGGATGGGCGAATGCGCCACTCACAGACCGCGGGATTACGGATGTCCGAAGAAGTGGGCGAGGTTTAAAAGATATTAAGTTTGATGCCGTATATACAAGCGATTTACAACGAACCGTTGATACCGCAGAAATTATTTTAGATGAAAATGAGGCCACACCGATTGAGACAGAAATTACCCTCATGCCTGAGTTTCGAGAAATTTTCTTTGGCTCCTTTGAAGGGGAATATGGCCATGTGGTTTATCAAGAGGTCGCCGAACACCTGGGTTATGAAACGGCCCGAAAACTTTTTAAAAATGTGAATCAATTTGAACGAATGGGGGCTTTTAAAGAGCTAGATCCAGAAGGACATGCCGAAGATTTCATGGAATTTTGGTTACGTGTCGAAGAAGGCTTACTGCAGCTGATTAATACCCACCGCGATACAGGGGACACGATTTTACTCGTGGCGCACGGTGGAACAATTCGCGTCATTTTAGAAAATCTCATTCCAGAGCTCACCAATCCAAGAGGTCTTTTAAATGCGAGCGTGTCGGTCGCTCATTATGAAAATGGCTTCTATCTATTGGATCGTTATGGGGATGTCAGTCATTTTGCGGATGAAGCTGAATTAGAAGATTAATGTTTTTCTCTCCTTCGGAAAATATCAATTGTTTGAGACTTTAAAACAAGATAAACGATGGATGAAAATCAAAAAATGAGGAAGTGACAAGGAATTTGTTTAATAAAAGATATTTACTCATAGCCAGTAGTTTAGTGGTTTTAGCCGCGTGTGGGACAAAAAATGAAGAAGTAGAGGAAGTCTCAAGTGAAGAGATAACGGAAATAGTACAGGAACCTGAAGTAGAAAAAGTAGAAAAGAAGGAGCCTATAGAAAAACCAGAAGAAGCTGTGGAAGAAGAAAGTATCCCTGTTCAAACGGATTCGGCCTTTCAATGGATAATCGATGAACTGGCAGGCAAGTCATTTATGTTTTCAGCAGGAGTAGGGGCTTGGGGAACGAGTTTTACTTTTGAAGAAGACGGGCGATTTTCAGGTGCGTATTATGATGCGGATGCGACGGAAAGAGTTGAAAGTGAATTTACTGGCCAGTTCATCGTACAAGAAGAATTAGATGAATATACTTATCACTTAACTTTAGAAGACTTTGAAATTACCTCTGAAACAGGAAAAGAAGAAATAAAATGGAATTTACCGACAACTTACGTAGATTCTGCGCATGGTTTTCAAGAAGGCAGTTACGATTTTGAATTGTATTTACCTTTTAAACCGAAAAGCGAAGTTACGGATATGTATCTGTCATGGGTGTATGGCCAAGCCAATAATGGGTATGACTTTTTAAATACATTTGGCTTATATAATTTAGCGCACGAATTTGGAATGGAAGAAATCGTCGACTAAGTGAGGTGTTTTATGGAATTATTTGATTTTTTCAAGCGAGAAACGAATCCATCAGAAGACGAGAAAAAAGAGACGTATTGGTCATTAACGACTATATTAGAAGAGAAAATAGACCCGACGATGGAAGAGATTGAAACGGCTGTTAAAAATGCCACACCGGATCAAACAATATTTGCGACGCTCACCTTTAGCCATTCAGGCCTTGAAATAGAATCTGTCCAAGCAATCGGTGAAACGGGCTTCTATCGATTCGAAGCTCTAACAACAAAGGGGATTATGTATGTCAAAAGTGACTTAACGTACGAAGAGACGGTAGAGTTATTTAGGGAATTCTTTAAGAATCAACGTGTAGCCGGAGTCGAAAGTTGGCCGACGGAGAGGTATTAGCCGAGAATGGAAATATTGGTTGGTTTGCGGATGAAAAAGA
>DAIOTF010000055.1:0-8122 GCA_036752165.1 Atopostipes sp. | reverse complement strand
CTGGTAGTAACCAGACATAAGTGAATAAATTTTAGTTAATGACGTTAATTTTTTATAAAAACGATTTCTTTTTCAAAGGAAATAAGTCATTACATAGGAGGATTAAGATGATTGGTTATTTAGTTACAGGACACGGTGAATTTTCGAAAGGTTTAATGTCATCGTTAAATATGATTGCGGGAGAACAAGATGGTGTTACTGCAATTAATTTTGAAGAAAATGCCAACTTAGAAAAATACCAAGAAACTTTAAAAGAAAAAGTTGTAAGTTTACTAAATGAAAATGAAGGCGTTTTAATATTTACTGATTTATTAGGGGGCACGCCTTTTAGAACTGCAATGTTAGTCGCAGATGAGTTTGAGAACGTAGAAGTTATGACCGGCACTAACTTACCCATGTTATTAGAAGGAACAGCTTTAAGATTTACAGATGATGCGAAAGAAGTTGCTGATCAACTAGTAGAAAGTGGCAAAGCAGGAGTGACAAATCCTCGTCTAGATTTAGATGAAGAAGATGAACAAGAAGCTTCTTTTGAAGGGGGAATTTAGTAAATGGGTGCCAATTTTTGGACATCGTTATTAACTTCATCATTAGCACTTATAGCATTAACTGTTATTATTCTTATCATTTTTTATTTACTGAATATGAGGGGTGTAAAGAAACAGAAAGAACATTTCTCTAATTTGCACCAAACGATAGATAAAGGTCAGAAAGTTGAGTTTGGTAATGGGATGTTAGGTCAGATTACAGCCGTCAATGGTGACACAGTTGACATAAAGGTAAAGTCCGGCGCTGTTATCGAAGTATCTCGTTATTCCATTTCAAAAATAATAAATTAATTTAATATTAAAGGAGAAAAATACTATGCCAAATATATTATTAACCCGAATTGATAATCGACTATTACATGGTCAAGTTGCAACTCAATGGAACTCAACATTGGGTGCAAATCTTATTTTAGTAGCAAATGATGAGGTTTCACAAAATAAAATGCGTCAAAAACTAATGGATATGGCAGCGCCAAACGGTGTAGCCACAAGGTTCTTCTCGTTAGAACAGACAATAAACGTTATTCATAAGGCTTCTGATCGTCAGAAAATTTTTATCATTTGTGAGAATCCAGAGGATGTTTTAACTTTAATTGAAGGTGGGGTGCCTATCGATAAAGTAAATATTGGTAATATGCACATGTCTGAAGGCAAAAAACAGGTTGCAACGAGTGTAGCCGTTGATGACAAGGATGTGGCAGCGTTTAAAAAAATACAAGAGAAGGGAGTTCAGCTTGAAATAAGAAGAGTACCAACTACCGCACCAGAAAATGTAAATAAATTATTTGAGAGTTAATTATATAAGGAGGTAGAACTAAATGGCAGATATTAATGTATTACAAGTTATTGCGGTTTTCGTAGTAACATTTATAGTAGCAATCGATCAATTCAACTTTTTAGAATCACTTTATCAGCCAATTGTTACGGGACCTGTTATTGGATTTATTTTAGGTGACGTACAAACAGGATTAATTGTTGGGGGTACATATCAGTTAATGACGATCGGTAATATGCCGGTTGGTGGAGCTCAACCGCCAAACGCTGTTATCGGAGGTATCTTAGCAACTATTATTGCAGTGACACTTAATTTAGAGCCAACAGCTGCGGTAGCGACAGCAGTACCGTTCTCTATTCTAGGACAATATGGAGTAACATTAATCTTTACAGCTATGTCACCTGTGATGAGTCTTGCTGACAAAGCTGCTGCTGAAGCAGACACGAAGAAAATTGACAGGATCAACTATTTATCAATGGCAGCATTAGGGCTAATATTTGGAGTTATCGTTGTACTATTCTTTATTGGGGGAGTAAGTTACGGTCAAATGATCGTTGACGCTATCCCAGCATGGTTTATGAGTGGATTAAACGCAGCCGGTGGTATGATGCGTTACGTTGGATTCGCTATTCTATTGAAAGTTATGGTTTCTAGAGAACTATGGGGCTTCTTCTTCATGGGATTCGCTTTAGCTAACATTGTAGCTGGAATTCCTAGTTTATCAGGATCAGCCTTATTATTATTAGCATTTATTGGTGTTGGGTTCGCATACTGGGATTACCAAATCCAAACAAAATCTAAAGGTATGCAGACAGTTAATATAGATGGAGGTGACTTCGAAGATGGCATTTAATATTCCAGATAATTACGTAAATCAGACACCTGGTAATCAATTAGACAAAAAGACTTTAAATAAAATGATTTGGCGTTCGTTATTCTTACAAGGATCTTTTAACTACGAGCGTATGCAAGCAGGAGGATGGCTATACTCTATTCTTCCAGGTCTAGAAAAGATTCATACAGATAAAGACGACCTTTCAACATCGATGAGTCATAACTTAGAGTTCTTTAATACTCACCCGTTCTTAGTGAACTTTGTAATGGGTATTGTTCTATCGATGGAGCAAAACAAGGCTGATATTCCAACAATCCGTGCTGTACGTGTTGCAGCGATGGGTCCACTTGGTGGTATTGGTGACGCGTTGTTTTGGTTTACACTCGTGCCAATTACTGCAGGTATTACTGCAAATATGGCTCTGACTGGTAACCTAGCTGCGCCTTTACTATTCTTACTGATTTTTAACATTGCGCAATTTGCAATCCGTTATTTCTTAATGCATTGGTCCTACAAGATGGGAACGGATGCGATTGATCTCTTAACAGAAAACGCTACTGAATTTACTAGAGCAGCGAGTATCTTAGGTATCTTTGTTGTTGGTGCGTTAACTAGTTTAAACGGTGCGACGAGTTTGGATGTTCAAATCCCTAACGGATCAACGTTTGAGGCTGTACCAATTGAGACAGTCATTTCAGCGGATGAGTTAACTGATTTTGATTCAGTATTATATGAAACAGATAATGGAACAGTTGTAACGGACGATGCTGGAAATCCTGTATTAGCAGAAGGTGCGAGCATAAATGAATTGTCAAACGGTAGCTACCAAATTGCATACAATGAGTTTGAAGAAGTACCTGTGACGATTGATATTCAAGAAATTTTAGATGGTATTTTACCACAATTAATTCCGTTAGCACTGACATTACTTCTGTACTTACTATTTATTAAGAGAGAATGGACACCTGTTAAAGGAATTACTTTACTACTAATTCTAGGTATCTTAGGGTCTGGTCTAGGAATATTCCCTTCAATTTGGCCATAAAAATAAAATGAGATAAGTTGTAAATATCTCAACAAGAATTTATCAACCATCCGCTTATTTAAATGATGAGCGGATGGTTTTTATATATCTTACTATTTTTCAAGCTCATGTTGGTTTATTCAAAGTTGTTAACAGTTATTCTTTATCTTTGTAAGTGATTATTGAAAATTAGTAGTGTATGATATTGTTAAGAAAATAGACTGTGAGGTGTTTATAATCGAAAAATCACTGTATTTGAAATTAAGTGAAACTTTAATTGATGAAATCGAAAATAATTATGAAGTAGGAGAAATGTTACCTTCAGAGCGAAAGTTAGGCGAGATTTATGATGTCAGTCGTACGACTGTAAGATTGGCTTTAAATGATTTAGAGCGCAAGGGGTATATTTCACGACAACATGGGAAAGGCAGTTTTGTGGTTGATCATCATAAATCCCTTGTAAACTTAGGAGAGATGTATAGTTTCACGGAACAGATGCACTCGGACGGTAAAGTACCTAAGACTACTCTATTAGACTTTAGAATTGTTGAGAACAATGAAAAGGTCATGGAGATATTCAATAAAGATGAAACAACCTTTATTAAGTTAACTCGTTTGCGTTCTGCAGATAATACTCCAATGCTATATGAGGAAACATATATTCCTTATCAAAAATTTAGTGAGATTACGACTGATGATTTAAATCAACGCTCCCTTTATAATATTTTTAAAGAAGATTATAATGAAATAGTGAAACTGGCTAGAGAAGAATTTTCTGCTGGACTGGCCTCTGTAACTGAAGCTGATAATTTAAATGTGAAAGAGAATTCACCAGTATTGGAAGTTTATCGAACCACTTTGAATCAGAACAATAAAGTTATTGAATACACGGAAAGCAAAGCACGACCAGATAAATTTAGTTATCGAACAATTCATTATAATTATATAAATTAGAAAGTAGCGTTATTGAGTAAGGTAAACCTTATTCAACAACGCTACTTTTGGGTTTAAAGCATAATAATGGTGAAAACGGTTGACATTATGGAAACGTTAGCATTATAATAATGATGTACTGGTAGTAACCAGATAAGAAAAGTATAAAAATATTTTTAGGAGAGTGCGATATGTTACAACTTTCAACAGAAAAATTGAATGACTTAGGCGCTGAAATCACAACTCGAGAAATTAAACAACAACCACAATTATGGCAAGAAGCTTTTGGTATCTACGAAAAGAATAGAGAAGGAATTGAAACATTCCTAGCTAATATTGTTGAGAAACATTCTAAAGTACGAGTTATTTTAACAGGTGCAGGAAGTTCTGCTTATGTAGGAGAAGCTTTACTACCTTATTTAAAAGAACACGGTGATGAGTCTGCATTTGATTTTCAAGCAGTAGCTACGACGAACTTAGTAGCTAATCCTAAGAGTTACTTCAAAGAAGACCATCCGACTATCTTAATTTCATATGCTCGTAGTGGAAACAGTCCGGAAAGTGTTGCAAGTGTAGAACTAGGTAAGAAATTAGTGAATGATTTCTACCAAATTACAATTACGTGTGCAGCTGAAGGTCAATTAGCAAACAATGCTGAAGGCGACGATACGAACTACTTAATGTTAATGCCTGAACGATCAAATGACCAAGGATTCGCAATGACAGGTAGTTTTACATGTATGACTCTAACAACAGCTCTAATCTTTGATCAAGCTTCTTTAGACAGTAAACGTGTCTATGTAGAGCAAATGATTGAATTAGCGAATGATATTATTTCACGTGATAATGAAATTGAAGAACTGTTAGATACAGACTTTGAGCGTGTAACATATCTTGGATCAAGTGTACATGCAGGAATTGCTCGTGAAGTTCAACTTAAAATTTTAGAATTGACAGCTGGTGCAAAAGCTACTCAATTTGATAGTTCTTTAGGATTTAGACACGGACCGAAGTCATTTATTAATGAGACTTCAATGGTATTTGTATTTGTATCAAATGATCAGTATACAAGACAATACGATATTGACATGTTAGAAGAAATGCGATTAGATGACATCGCAAATACAGTTTGTGCCATTCAAGTGAACTCAGATAACAACTTCAAAGGTACAACATTTGGTTTAGATGAAAAGTATGCTGATTTACCAGACGCATATTTAGCATTACCATATACTGTGTTTGGTCAAATTGTTTCACTTGTTACAGCGGTTAAAGTAGGTAATACACCGGATGATCCAAGTGCAAACAAAACTGTAAACCGTGTAGTAGAAGGTGTAACAATTCACGAAAACTTAAACTAATTAACTAAAACGGGTATAAGAATTATATAGTCTATAAAAAAATTTTATAACCTCAATCTTTTATAAATAGAAAGTAGGGACAACCTAGATGCTATTAACTGTCACGATGAATCCATCTGTTGACATTTCATATCGCTTAAATCAATTAGTGGTTGATGATGTGAACCGTACAAACGAAGTTTCAAAAACAGCTGGTGGTAAAGGTCTAAATGTGGCACGTGTTGCCAAACAGACGGAACTAGAGGTTGCTGCAACAGGCATTATTGGTGGTTATTTAGGCGGCTACATCACACAACAGCTAGAAGCAGTCGATATCCATCATGAATTTTTCAGAATCGATCAAGAATCGAGAAACTGTATTGCTGTTATGCATGAGGGAAACCAAACTGAAATTTTAGAAAGTGGACCAACTATTTCAAATGAAGAAGAAAACAAATTTCTGGATCATTTTGAAAAAATGGTTAGAAGTGGTCAGTATACTCTAATTACTATGTCAGGAAGTTTGCCTTCTGGAATGACCCCCTCTGTTTATAAAAAAATGATTCGTCTAGCGAATGAAGTCAATATCCCTGTTATTTTGGATGCTTCGGGAAATAATTTAATAGAGATTATTGAAGATAAGAGCTTAAGTTTAATGGCAATTAAGCCAAACTTAGATGAATTGAGTACGATTGAAGAGAAGGACTTTGACGAGGATATTACAGCTATAAAAGAAACACTTAAAGGGGCACGCTATGAAACAGCCGAATGGATTGTACTTTCGTTAGGTGGAGCGGGTTCTATTGTTAAACATGGCAATGATTTTTACCGATTGTCTGTACCCAAAATTGAAGTAGCCAGCCCTGTAGGTTCAGGAGATTCAACAGTTGCGGGTCTAGCTTATGGCTATCTTTCAGAACAATCGCATGAGGACATGATGAAGTCTGCTATGACAACAGGCGTGTTAAACACAATGAATGAACAGACAGGGTCGATTGATTTCAGTTGTTTCGAGGATGTTTTCAATCAAATTAAAATAGAAAAAATATAGTGAGTCTAAAGGAGATTTGAATTTATGCATACGGTATCAAAAGAAAAATACAAACATTTAATGACTTTATCAGATAAGGAACAAAGAATTAATGCGTTAGCAATCGATCAACGTCAGTCATTACGAAAAATGATTGAAGAAATAGATGCTTCTGTAAAAGACAGTCAAGTAATTATTGATTACAAAAAAGAAGTTTCTAGCGAATTAACAAAATATGCTTCAGCAATTTTACTGGATTCTGAATACGGTCTACCAGCAGCTAATGTACGCTCAGAAGGTTCTGGTTTATTAGTCTCGTACGAAGTGTCTGGATACGATAAGGATGAAGTAGGTCGCCTACCTAACTTGTTACCTGAGCTATCGGCTAAACGATTAAAAGAAATTGGTGTCGATGCGGTTAAGATTTTACTATATTATGATGTAGATGAAGGTGCAGAAATCAATGACCACAAGCACGCTTTCGTAGAACGTGTTGGTTCAGAGTGTTTAGGTGAAGACCTGCCGTTCTTCTTAGAAATCGTAACATACGATGCGAATATTGAAGACGCGAAGTCAAAAGAGTTCGCTAAAGTTAAGCCAAGAAAAGTAAACGAATCAATGAAGATTTTTTCAGACGAGAACTTTGGAGTAGATGTTCTGAAAATGGAAATCCCGGTAAACATGGATTATGTTGAAGGATATGCGAAAGATAACGATTACGTTTATACAAAAGAAGAAGCTGCTACTTATTATAAAGAGCAATCTGAAAGTACACATTTACCATTTATTTTCTTAAGTGCAGGTGTTTCTGCTGAGATGTTCCAAGAAACATTACGATTTGCAAAAGAAGCGGGATCAGAATTTAACGGAGTACTGTGTGGTCGTGCGACTTGGAAAGATTCAGTTGAAATTTTCGTTAATGAAGGTCAAGAAGCTACTCAACAATGGTTAGCGACTCAAGGACGAGAAAATATCGAATCATTAAACGAAGTTGTTAAAGCTTCTGCAACACCTTGGACAGAACGAATCGCTTTAAACTAATTAATTGAAACAGATTTTGAATCATCAGGATTTTTTATCTTGATGATTCTTTCTGTTATTCAGTAACAATCAGGAGGATGAAAAATGAGTAAATTTTATAAAGCTGGCAGTATCATTTTAGAAGATAAGGTAGTAAATAACGCTTATTTAGAAGTGAAAGAAGACGGAACTTTTGGTGGGATTCATGACTCAGTTAATGATAATGAAGATGTAGTTGATTACTCAAACTATACAGTAGCTCCAGGTTTAGTGGATACACACATTCATGGGTATGTTGGACATGATGTAATGGATGTCGATTTTGATGGACTAAATGAGATTTCAGAAGGCTTGTTAAGTTGCGGTGTCACATCCTTCTTGCCTACTACTTTAACGGATTCCACAGAAAACCTGAATGCAGCATGTGCTTTAATCGGAGAACGATATGAGGATGTTAGCGGAGCAAAAATTAGAGGGATATTTTTAGAGGGTCCTTTCTTTACAGAAGAACACAAGGGAGCACAAAACCCGAAATATATGGGGGATCCTTCTATTGAAAAACTGGATAAATGGAATAATCTTTCTAAAGATTTAGTTAATAAAATTGCCATTGCCCC
>DAIOTF010000054.1:0-8219 GCA_036752165.1 Atopostipes sp. | reverse complement strand
CCTCTCTTTAATCGCGCAAACTCATTTAATACTTCCTGATTAACATATTCACTCCTTTTCAGCCAAATTTCTAGAAAATCACACTTTTCAGGTTTTTCATTCATTTTTCAAAATTACCTCCTCATATATATAAATACCTTAAATATCCAAAATCCACGAAATGAAATAAAATCTTTTATCTATCGACCAATGAATAATTAAGGGTATAATGAATCAAACGACCCCGATTACAAAGGGGAAAGTACGTATACTATTAGCAAGGAGGTAGGCGAAATGGGGGAGGAACATGAAATTGTACAGCGTGTCTATGATGCCAAAGGAAATTCAGAGGCGGCTGACGGATTCATTTCAGATTATTTACCTTTTATAAAAGCACAAGTTTCAAAAGTTATGAAACGCCCCGTAAATATTAATCAAGATGATGAATATAGTATTGGGATGATTGCCTTTCACGAAGCCATAAATGGTTATTCAAAAACGAGAGGGAATTTTCTATCCTATGCATCATTACTTATTCGAAATCGTTTAATTGATTTCTGGCGTAAAAATGACCGTCATAGTCAAGTCATCTCACTTCAAACACAACTTTCTACTTCTGAAGAAGATTCAACAATGGAAGACACCATTGCGGATGAGGAAGACTATTCGGAAGAAATGGCCATTCGCGAAGCGACGAAAGAGGAAATTATGGAATTAAGCCAACAAATGACGGAGTTTGGCGTATCTTTGACGGATGTAGCGGATAGTAGTCCGAAACAAGAACGCACGCTTGAGGCTTGTCAGCAAGTGGCGGCTTATGCGGCATCGAATCGAGAGTTGATGGATGATTTTTTACGAACGAAACGGTTGCCAATGAAAGGTTTAGTGGATGGTACGCAGGTACCACGAAAGACAATTGAACGACATCGAAAATATGTCGTAGCTTTAATGTTAATTTATTCAAATGGGTATGAAATAATTCGCGGACATTTAGTCGAAGTAATGAAAGGGGTGACCGCGCAATGAACTATTTAGTCATGGAGTGTCATACGAGCTATGCGGTCCTATTAGATGAGGATGGGCGTTTTGTGAAAAGTGCCAATCTCAATTATGAAGTTGGTCAAACAGTCCGCAATCCAGTGCTGATGCGTGATCAGCCATTAGAAAAAATAAAAGAAAAACGAAAATTCCCAACCAAAATAGTGGCAACTGTTCTCGCAGTTGCGGCAATATTCGCGTTCTTCATAGGTGGCAATTATTACCAAAATAACTTCCAACCTTATTCGTCGATTTTTATGGCGATTAATCCGGAAGTCGAGATGGTCCTGAATCGAAATGGACAAGTACTTGAAGTCTCGGGTGTGAATGAAGATGGGATTGCCTTACTTGAAGGATACAAACTCCCAAGTGAAGATAAAGTAGAAGTTGCTAACGACCTAGTTGACCGAGCCATTGAAATGGGGTTCTTAGCTGAAGGTGGCCGAGTTTCGATTGCGATTGATACGCCTGATCAAATGCTTTTCGAGCAGTACGGCGTAGAACTTCGAAAAGAACTAGATGGGCGAATTTCGATTACGATTGAAATCACGGACCTTGAGAATCGGCAGCCCGCAGACGAAAGAAAAACACCACCAGAGCCAGAACCAGAACCAGAAGAACCTTCTCCCGTTCCGGAATCAAAACCAGAGCCAGCACCAGAGCCAACACCAGCCCCCGAAGCTGAACCGGTTCCTGAACCAGCTCCGGCGCCAGAACCTGCAGCTCCCCAAATGATTTCTCTAGCAGAAGCAAAACAAATTGCTTTTAATCATGCAGGAGTAAACGGAGCCAATGCTGTATTTGACGAAGAAGATTTAGAAACGGATGATGGGATTACGTATTATAATCTAGAATTTGAAATTGGTGAAAATGAGTATGACTATGAAATCAATGCGTATACTGGTGCGATTATCGATTTTGATCACGATATAGATGACTAGTGAGAGGTGTTTGAAATGGAAAAAAGAACAATAAAATTTTTGAGTATACTATTTGCAAGTGTCCTGTTGATTTTAGTAGGGTGCGCAAACAATAATGAATTCACTACGCCGACTGAACAAACACAAGAGACCGGGGAATCCATTATGAATACAGGAACCTTATATCTGATGGTCAACCCTGAAATTGCGATGGACTATGATGAAATCGGCTTAGTGACCGATGTTCGTGGAACGAATCCGGATGGTGAAGAAGTGATAGAGGACTACACGGATTATATCGGTAAAGAGAGTGGTGTCGTTTTAGAAGAGCTCATTTTACGTATTGGTGAAGCTGGGTATTTTGTCGAAGAGGCCAGTGGAGACTCGAAGCGCATCGTTATTGAACTAGAAGCGGGATCGGCATTACCAGGCGATAATTTCTTAGAGAAAATGGCAGCCAGCGCCCAGCGCGCGGTGGAAGATTATAATACATTTCGAGAAGAAAGCACAGAAACGGCCGAAACGGGGCAATCGAGCGAACAAACTGAGCCCTCAGAGAGTCAAAGTGCTCCGGCAACCGTCACTTATGAAGATCATACGTTAATTTCGATGGACGAGGCGAAGCAAATTGCCTATGACCATGCGGGCGTCCAAGCAAATGAAGTCGTTATAGACGATCAAGATTTGGACTCCGATGATGGGGTGCCCGTGTATGAATTCGATTTTGATGTCGGCCCAAATGAATACGAGTATGAGATTCATGCATTGACCGGCGAAGTACTTTATTTTGACCAGGATATAGAATCCACTGAATCTGACACCCAAACGGATGACTTCATTTCATTAGATGAAGCGAAACAAATTGCCTTTGACCATGCAGGTGTGGATGGCTCACAAGCGTATTTTGATGAAGAAGAGTGGGACGAGGATGATGGCGTTCCTTACTATTCACTGGAATTTGAAATTGGAGAAGACGAGTATGAATATGACATTCATGCGAGAACCGGTGAGATTTTAGATTACGACATTGACCTTGATTAACAGAATAAACGAGAGAAAGGATGCGATTTTCATCGCATCCTTTTTCTTATCAACAAGTGTCTGTGCTATAATAAAATTAATTAATTTGCGGATGAAAAGGGTGAGCCGATGGATAAAGAAAATCTCCATTTAATTTTAGAAGTGGATGATGATAGTAGTCGCATGAGTAAGGTATACAATGTTTTAAACATCATTTTCACATTAATCAGCTTAGTTCCATTATTGTTTCATGAACAAACAGACACCTTGATTGGAATTGAAGCCGTGGCAGTCATCTTTTTTGTGATTGACTATATTCTTCGTTGGTTTACGGCCGATGTGGAGTTTCCAAATAAGTCAAAAACACGCGCCTATCTTACCTATCCTTTTACGATTTACGCCTTCCTCGATTTACTGGCAATTTTGCCTTTTATTACGGTCTTAAATCAAACCTTTCGGGTCTTTCGTATTTTTCGTTTGTTCCGCTCTTTGCGTATTTTTAGAGCCTTTCGACTTTTTCGACATTCAAAGTCTCTAGAAATTCTTTTACGAACGATTAAAAATCAGAAGGATCCCTTGATTATCGTAGGGTCGTCAACGGTCGCCTACATATTCATTGCAGCTTTGCTTGTCTTTAATATCGAACCCGACACCTTTCCAAGCTTTCTAGAAGCACTGTTTTGGGCCACGAGTTCGCTGACGACCGCGACCTATGGAGATGTTTTTCCGACCTCCAACTTGGGTCAAATTTTGTCCATGATTTCTTATTTGGTGGGCGTCGTGATTATCGCGCTTCCTTCCAGCATTATCACAGCAGGCTATATTGATGAAATGGAAAAGGACAATGTGATTAAAACAGCGGATGAGGAAGAAGAAAGTAAAGAATAAGAATAAAAACGAAAAAAGCCAACGACAAAGGGCATCGATTGTCGTTGGCTTTATTTCTTTAGTTTGTCCAGCTCTTCAAGGTCTTTGCACTTTCGAAGAAGCCTTCTACTGGGTCTTCGCCAGGCACAAACTCGAGTAAATAATCCTGTTTATGCGGAGAGTGTTTGTCAATGATTTCAATATACTGCTTCCAAGCATCCGTTGCCTCTGCAAGTGGAAACCGATTATTATAGTGTGCCCAATTAAACACGTGAACATGTTTAATCCACGGGGCCAGTTTCGGCAAACTTTCGATTCTTTCCTGGACCGATAAGCTTTCAGCAGGTTGCCAATAAAGCAATACATCCACTTTATCAATTTCTTCCATTAACTCAACTGCACTTTGTGGCGTATCGGTTAACGTATTGGCATGATATTCCAAGGCAACGGTCAAACCTTCAGCTGCGGCTAATTCCCCGATGCGTTTCGCATCTTCGACAATCCGAGCACGTTCTTCTTCTGTCGTTTCGACAGAAGCTTTTTCGCCTGCCCATACCCGTAAAACCGATGCACCAAGAATTTTAGCAACAGCGATATAGTTCGTAAATTCTTCATGGGTTCCTAATCGATAGTAGGTCCCATAAGAATTTGATTTCAAACCTGCTTTTTCCATTAAATGAGCCACGTGATTCGCATGTTCTTTATCGGTTTCAGGTACATGGGCGTCACTTCCCCATTCAATCGTTTCTAAATCTGCTTCTTTTACTAAACGGATAATTTCTTCCACTGATTCTTCACGAAAAGTAACTGAGCATAAACCAATCATGTTTTGCCTCCTAAGCCATCGTTTTATAGTCTTCTTTTGTAATTTTATAGTGTAATTCCTCGCCTTTAATATAACGTAAGGCTTCATCAGTTACCATTCGACCCATTCGAGCTACTTCAGAACCAGCACTTCCTGCAATATGAGGGGTGAGTACCACGTTCTCCATATCATATAAAGGAGAATCTGAAACTGGAGGTTCCGGGTAGGTGACGTCTAAAATAGCGGTTAAGTCTGTTCTTTCTTTGAATACTTCGATTAATTCAGGCTCATTGACAATTGCTCCACGTGCTGTATTAATAAATGTTGTATCGGGTTTCATTTTGCGAAGCAAATCGCCTGTAATCATTCCTTCAGTTTCTGGAAGGAGCGGGGTGTGTAGCGAAACGATATCCGCTTCTTCAAAGATTCCTTCAAGAGAGACCTTTTTAACGCCTAATGTTACAGCTTCTCCGTCAGAAACGAAAGGATCATAAGCGATGATATCCAAGTCAAATGGCTGCAACAACTCAACGACTTTTCGACCGATTTGACTCAGTGAAATCAGCCCAACCGTGCGCTTATAGGCACCAGGAACGGGGTATTGGTTAAAGTCGTATGTACGGTTTTTACGAACATCTCGTGTAATGTGCCAGCCATCTTTGAGACTAAATAAAATTTGACTTAATGTATATTCAGCAACTGGGATCGCATTCGCTGTATTTGCGGTAGTAATCGTCAAGTCTCTTTCCCAAACTTCCTCAGTGAGTAGTGATTTCATTGTGCCAGCTGCATAAAAAATCGCTTCGAGATTTGGGGCTGCAGCGAGAAAAGCGTCATCATATACCGGTGATCCCCAGCCAGAAAAAATCACTTCCACTTCTGCAAGTAAATCTGGATAATCGGAAATATTCTCTTTTGTTAAAGGCTCGCTTAGTACATCAAAATGCTCAGAAATCTCCGTTCGTGTTTCTTCATCATACACGTTACCGACCATGTCATTCATCATAATAAATAGTGCTTTTTTCATCTTAATTCCTCATTTCTTTTAAATATTGTTTGAAACATGCCTGTAAAGGGACCAATAATAATGGCTGAAATAATAGTTCCTTCACGAATACCTACAACTTGTCCAGCCACAACTAAACCTAGTAAAATCGATAGAATGGTCAACGTACTATCGAAAGCAGTCTTTACAGCTCCAAAGGGATATTTGGTATTTTTAGTAATCACCGCCACAATTCCTTCAGCAGGGTTGTAAATCGCTTTCGCCTCTAATTGAACGAAAATACCAAAGCCCATAACCATGCACCCAATGATTAGCATGACCATTTGCCAGAAGTAGGTTTGAGGTTGAATAAATCCTAGCAAAACATTGGATAAATCAATTGCTACGCCTAGGACAAAGGACACCCCAAATTGTAAAAGTTGTACTTTGGGAAAGCTTTTTCTTTGGATGGCTATTTGTAAAACAACCCAAAGAACATTGAATAGCCCAGTCATTAAACCGAAACTAACGGGCCACAGCTCACTTATTACAAAGGGTAAGCTGGTGACAGCTGTAGCGCCAAGGCCGGCATTCGTAATAATTGTGATGGCCGTCCCAATTATGAGAACACTTACAAAAAATAGTCCATAGCTTTTTAATGTTTTACGCACAAACATTCTCCTAATTTTTATCTTTTCTTTCAACATTATCTAAATTATAACAAAGATTTAGAAAAAAACGTTTTTTTTCTAAACGACCCCTCTTATCTTTTTTTTCTTGCGTAATCTATTTATGAAAGCAAAACAAATACAAAACAAAAAAAGGAGTATTTATTATGAAGAAGAGAAAGTTATCAATTTTAGGAATGGCACTTGTCGCTTTGTTGTTATTCGTTGTTGGGTGTAGTCCAAATGCTACGGGCAACTCGTCAGCAGGACTTGAGGAAATATCAACTGTAGAAGGGGAAAGCCTTTCTGCATCTGGGACATTAATTTTAAAAGTAAACCCTGAAATTGCGCTTGAGTACAATGAAGAAGGTCTGGTCACTCGCTTGGTCGGAAAAAATGAGGATGGGGACAAAATCGTTGATACCTATAGTGACTATATTGGAAAAGACAGTGGGTTAGTTCTTGAAGATTTGATCACTCTAATCGGTGACGCAGGGTACTTTGTGGAAGAAGTCGAAGGCGAATCACGTCAAATCATCTTAGAACTTGAGGCAGGCTCAGCACTTCCTCAGGATGACTTTTTGGAAATCTTATCGATGAATATTCAAAACGCTGTTTCCAATTTAAACACAGAAGCCGAAGTCGTAAATGAAGAAGAACCTGTTCAAAATAAGGGCGAAGAGGCCAAAGAACCAGAAGTGAAAGTGGAAGATAAATCATCCGAAAAACCAGTAGAAAAATCTGCAGAGCAACCACAAGCACAAAAGCCAGCAAAACAGAAAAAAGCGCAAGCAGAATACATTGGTATGGATCGTGCAAAACAAATTGCTTTAAACCACGCAGGAGTAGATGCATCACAAGTCCGCTGGGATGATGCAGAGTTTGATACAGACAATGGTGTTCCACACTATGAACTAGAGTTTGATGTTGGTGAGAACGAGTATGAATATGATGTTCATGCAGTTACTGGTAATATCATTAAATATGAACAGGATATTCAAAGAAAACAGGTGTCTGAAAAACCTAAAGCTCAAGCACCAGTATCTCAGCCAGCACCTCAGAAGCCTAAAGCACCAGCACCGGCTCCTGCGCCAGCACCAAAACCAGCACCAGCAAAAAAACAACCAGCAGTTGCTAAAGAACTATCAAGAGACGAAGCGATTAACATTGCACTGAATCATGCAGGATTAACACGATCACAAGTTGTTTTTGATGATGTCGAGTTAGATTATGACGATGGCCGTAAAAAATGGGAAATCGAATTTGACCATGGCAATTGGGAATATGAATATGATATTGATGCTGCAAATGGAAGTATTCTAGATTTTGAAAAAGAATATGACGATTAATTAAATGAATATACAAATAGACTAGGAGAGTAGAGCGAGATTCTACTCTTCTAGTTTTTTAATTCGTTTTGATTAATAGTCTCTTTTTATCAATAGTTGTTCCGATATGCGGTTCTTAAATTTGACGACATCTTGACATGTAGTTCAAAAGAGTCCTATACTAATAGGCAAAATTATAATATATTATTGGAGTGAATGGATTGGAAAAGAAAAAAATGATTACATACACAGAGGTAACGGCAAACCCGGCACCACTTGGACTTATGGGTTTTGGACTAACCACTGTTTTATTGAATATTCATAATGCAGGATTTTTTGAAATGGATGCGATGATTTTAGCGATGGGTATTTTCTTTGGTGGAATTGCTCAAATGATCGCAGGCATTATGGAATTTAAAAAGAATAATACGTTTGGAACAACGGCTTTTACATCTTACGGTGCCTTTTGGTTAGCGTTGGTCTTTTTAAATATTTTACCGGCAATGGGTTACGCTGAGCCGGCGGGTTCATTGTCCATGGCGGCATTCTTATTTATGTGGGGCTTGTTTACCTTATTTATGTTTATCGCAACACTTCGTATTAGTCGAG
>DAIOTF010000053.1:5651-8311 GCA_036752165.1 Atopostipes sp. | reverse complement strand
GCTCGAACCAGTGACCCCCTGCTTGTAAGGCAGGTGCTCTCCCAACTGAGCTAATCCTCCAATTAAAATAAGAACGGCGACGTCCGGCTTTCACAAGGGGAAACCCCTCACTATCCTCGGCGCAAAGAAGCTTAACGTCTGTGTTCGGCATGGGAACAGGTGGATCCTTCTTGCTATAATTACCGTACTTATTTTTAGTAACTGTGTTTCACAGCAACTACTATATAATACATGCAACGATTAATCTTGTCAACCTTTTTTTAAATCTTTTTTAAAAAAGATTTTACATGTATCAATTAGGTCCTAGACATACTATTTTTCCAGGACCTCTATTATATTATAATTTCCAAATTAAGTCCAGCTCTTTTTTAAAAAAGCTGCTCTTCCAGATCCTACGCTATACCTGGCATAATGAATAGGTTGCTTTTTATAGAAGTCTTGATGACTTTCTTCTGCCGGATAGAATGTTTCCTTAGGTTCAATCGTAACTACTATAGGTTCTTTAAACGGACCATTCTCCTGTAAATTTTGCTTCGACTTTTCTGCAATTTGACGTTCTTCTTCACCCTCATAGTAAATGACCGGACGATAACTATCCCCTCGATCTGCGAATTGTCCTCCCGCATCTGTAGGATCCGTTTGACGCCAGTAAATTTCCACTAGTTCTGCGTAAGATATTTTTTCTGGATCATAAGTAATTTCGACGGCTTCAGTGTGGCCTGTTTGTCCGGAAACGACTTGATTATAAGTAGGATTCTCTACGTGACCTCCAGTAAAACCAGATATGACTGCTTCTATACCAGGTAAAGAATCAAAAGGCTCCACCATGCACCAAAAACATCCTCCAGCAAATACGGCTGTCTTAAATTCTGACATACTATCTCCTCTTTTCTCTTGCTCTATTATACCTCCTATAGAAAATTCAAACAATTAAGTCGAATTAAAATGAAAAGACCGTTCAAAAATGAACGGTCTCCTAAAATAGATGATTACTTTTCTTCTAACCGAATATACTCCATACCACCCATATAAGGTACGAGGACATTCGGAACTTTAATTGAACCATCTGCTTGTTGGTAATTTTCTAAGATGGCTGCAAAAGCGCGCCCAACAGCTAACCCCGAGCCATTTAGCGTATGCGCATACTCAATTTTTCCAGTTTCTTCGCGACGGAAACGAATCATTGCACGGCGTGCTTGGAAATCTTCAGTATTCGAGCACGAGCTAATTTCTCGATAAGTATTTTGTGCTGGCATCCATACTTCAATGTCATATGTTTTTGCTGCTGCAAAACCTGTATCACCCGTACACAAAACAATTCGTCGGTATGGTAATTCTAACTTTTCTAAAATAGTCTCTGCATCGCGTG
This sequence comes from Atopostipes sp., assembly GCA_036752165.1. Classification (GTDB taxonomy): domain Bacteria; phylum Bacillota; class Bacilli; order Lactobacillales; family Carnobacteriaceae_A; genus Atopostipes. Next base: position 6,942 of record DAIOTF010000053.1, on the reverse strand, counting down.
TCATTTTCTCTAATTCATCATAAGAATCTTCTGGCTTCGCAAATTTAACCAATTCTACTTTGTGGAACTGGTGTAAACGAATTAGACCACGTGTATCACGTCCGGCACTTCCAGCTTCTGAACGGAAGCTTGGACTCATTGCTGTAAAATACTGTGGTAAATCCTCTTCATTTAAAATTTCGTCTCTAAAAAAGTTTGTTAAAGGGACTTCTGACGTTGGAATAAGTGTTAAATTTTCCCCTTCAATTTCATAAACATCTTCTTTAAACTTAGGGAATTGTCCGGTTCCAAACATTGAGTCATCATTAACAATATAAGGCGTGATCATTTCACGGTAGCCGTGTTCATCCGTTTGAACATCTAACATAAAGTTATAAAGTGCTCGTTCTAATCGAGCTCCCGCACCTTTATAATAAACAAAACGACTTTGGGCCACTTTAGCTCCGCGTGCAAAGTCTAAGATATCTAAATCTTCACCTAGCTCCCAATGCGGTTTTGGATTTTCGCCCGGTCGACTAATTAACTCGTCTCCCCAACGATTAATCTCTACGTTTTCCTCTTCAGATTCACCGACTGGAATTGATTCATGAGGTAAGTTCGGCAAACCTGTAGCGATGTCATAAGTTACTTTTTCAATTTCTTCTAATTCTTGGTCGATTTCTTTAATTTGTTTACTGACTTCTTGCATGGATTGAATTACATCATCCGCAGATTCTTTATTTCGCTTTTTCTCTGCGATTTCTTTAGACACTTCATTTCTTTTATTTTTCAACTTTTCTGAATCTTGTATTAATACACGACGCTTTTCATCCGCATCTTTTAAACGTTTGATTTCCTCTGTATCTACACCGCGAGTTTTTAACCGTTCGGCGGCTTTATCAAAATCATTTCGAATTAATTTCATGTCCAGCATGAAGCAACACTCCTTCTGTAATCCGTTCAAATTCTATTTAATCATGCATTTATAGTAGCATGAAAATAGCAAGGCTTCCATTCTTCATTACTTTTTAAAAACGGCTAGTAATGCTATCGAAAACACCTGATATCCAGTTCCAAGCTACGGCAATAAAGTTAGCCTTTTCTACACCTTCTGTAGTTACGATTGGCACAACATTTCTCTCTTCTTCATTTAAGTAACCCTCATCACCTGAGTAATTTACAACCAATTGACCAATTTGCATGCCTTCATCAAATGGTGCCTCAATTGTACCTTCATCGGTTACAATATTCTCGTCCCATTCTATGGTATAGGTGACTCCTTCTTCTATATTATCGTCCCTATGAACATACA
>DAIOTF010000053.1:0-5551 GCA_036752165.1 Atopostipes sp. | reverse complement strand
ACAGTCATTGAGGCTTCGGCATTAATATCTGGAGCATTCGCTTCAGCAACGGATATGGATGGAAATAAAGAGCCTAATATTACAGCAGCTACTCCACCCTTTAATAAATTTTTTTTAAGTGATTGTTTAATAGTCATGTCATTCAATAACATATTTTTGTTTCTCCTTTTTCCTGTTTGATTCGTGAGGCATTCATTTACCCTAAAATCTGATCCTTCTTTAATAAGATAAAAGAGCCAAATTAATTTGACTCCATAAGATAGTAACATACTTAACCTTTGAATTAAATGCATATTTTCTAATCATTTATCTTTTAATTTCGATAATAACGAGGTAATTCGACAATAAAAGAAGTCCATGCTTCGCTTGTTTCAGCGTAAATATGTCCGCGGTGCAATTCGACAATACTTTTAGCTATCGCGAGTCCTAATCCAGTACTTGCAGACTCTTGTGAACGTGAAGTTTCAGCGCGGTAAAAGCGCTCAAATAATTGTTCAAGTGCTTCATTCGGAATAGGCTCTCCATCATTTTTAATCTGAATATGAACCCATTCTTTATCCTTTTGTTCCAGTTCTATAGCTATCTCATTGCCATCATTTCCGTATTTTAGTGCATTAGAAATGAGGTTGCTAAATACACGCACTAGTTTATCGGTATCGCCCCACATAGCAATTTTTTCCGTTGAGGCATAGACATTCAGTGCCATTCCTTTTTCCTCTGCTTGTAAGTGAAAATCAATCACGAGTTGCTCTAATAATTGGACCATGTCAAATTCTATAGTATTTAAAGAAGTATCTGTTTGACGAAAGGACGTATATTCAAATAAATCGTCCACCAGCACCTTCATTTGGCGAGCTTTTTTGTACGCTGTATTCACATACTGTTTTGCTTCATCACTGGACCGATACCTGCCTTGCTCAACTAAACCCAAATAACCAATAATAGAAGTTAGAGGTGTGCGGATGTCATGACTCACATTGGTAATTAATTCATCTTTGGTTTGTTCAATGCGTCGTTCTTCTTCCATCGCTTCAACTGTCGAATCCACTAAAACATGAATACTATCAATAAAAGCTTGCAAGTTATTATCTGAACTGGGTGGGATTCGATATTCAAAATTCCCTTGCGCAATATAATGAAGCTCAGAAATAATGTGTTTCATTTCGTAATTTCGGTAACGTCGGTGCAGGCGCCAAAAAATAGCCGTTATTGCTAGTAAAATCAAGAAAATATAAACAAAGGGATTCACTTCAAATAAACTTTGGTCTTTCATTTCAATAAATAAATCCCCAAAGACCCAAAAATCTTCGAAAAATGTCGGGAAAGTTGAAACAAGTAATTGAAAAATTTGGTATGCAGCAAAGTATAATAAAATAATGATTCCTGCTGTAATAAAACCTTCTCCAACTAAAACCCAACGTTCATAGGTATTCAGTTTTAAAGTAGAAGGTTCTTTTAGCTTTTGGTTAATCCGCTTCAATTTTATACCCTACTCCCCAGACTGTTTTGACTACTTTTTCTCCATCTGTCGCTTTTTCAATTTTATCACGCAAATGGCTGACATGAACCATTACTGTCTTTGAAGGAATATCCGTTTCTTGTTGCCAGACACGTTCAAATATCTCATCTGCGCTAAACACTCGATTCGGATGACTAGCTAAAAGGTGTAAAATACCAAACTCTAAAGCTGTTAAACGAATCAATTTACCATCTATTGTTTTTACTTCATGCTGGTCTCTTCGAATAACTAAAGGACCAATTTCTATTTCAGAAGAATCTTCTTTACGGTTATTGCTATAAGAACTACGGCGAAGCAAGGATTTCACACGGGCTACTACTTCTAAAGGATTAAAGGGTTTGGCGACATAATCATCCGCTCCCTTAGCTAAACCGCGAATCTTATCCATATCCGCTGTTTTTGCGCTCAGCATTAAAATAGGAACTTGTGATTCTTCTCGAATCAAGTTCACCACCTCTAAACCGTCCATTTCTGGCATCATGACATCCAAAATCAAACAATCTACATCTGTTTTTTGAAATAATTCATATGCTTCTCTTCCATTATAAGCTTTTACTACTTCAAAACCTTCGTTATTAATATAAATTTCTAGTAAGTCACAAATTTCACGATCGTCATCCGCAATTAAAATTCGCATAATCAGATTTCCTTTCTTTACCGATTGAATTACTTTTATTTTACCACGATATAGTTAAGATATGTTTAAACTCGTCCTGTTTTGTATTAAACTTAGTCTATGCAATACACTTGAGAAAAGAGGGTCATTATGAAGAAAAAAGGGCTTCGTATATTCAGTTATCTATTAATTATTATCGGTATAGTTCTTTTATTACTCCCTCGAATCAATCACTGGATGATTGGGAATCGAGCAGAAAAGAATGTTGAAGTGGCGATAGAAATGCCTGCGAATACATTACAAAATAATTTGCAAAGTGACACGTCATTTGATTTTGGTGCTGTTGAAGAAATTTCAGCCACAGGGACCTTACTTTCACCTGAATATATTGACCCGAGTTTAATTATTGGTCGTTTATATGTACCGAGTATTGGTATTAACGTAACCGTCTTTAATGGTGTGACAAATGATATTTTACATGCGGGTGTTGGAACCATGCGTCCAAACTTGACAATGGGCGAAGGGAACTTCCCAATAGCAGGTCACTATGCCCATGACCCTTCCCTTTTGTTTGGTAATTTGACAGCTATTGAATTGGGCGATGAAATCTTTTTAACGGACAATGAGAAAGTCTATGAATATATTGTTTATGACACTAAAGTCGTTAAACCTTCAGAAGTTGAGTGGATTAGTGAAGATGTAGCTACTAAACACGGAAAACCGATTGTATCTCTCATGAATTGTTATTACGTAGATGGCGTGCGAACGGATGATCGATTCTTTGTTTTTGGAGAGCTTACTGAAGTGCATGACGATATTGAAATCATGGCTAGACAATAAAAATGAAAAGTGTTGAGGATTTTGAATTCCTCAACACTTTTTTAATTTTTATTTTCTTCAGATCGTTCAAATGCTTGAAGAACCAACCATAAGTGATAGCTTCTATATTTTAAGTCATCTTCAGTCACTCCACGATTCATTAAAAATTCTCGCTCAACAATTGGCATATTTGTATACCAAATCCCTGTTTTTTCTAAAACGATTAAAGGATATTCAGTTCCAAAGTCGGTACCTTCAAAAAAAGGCTCAACATTCTTAAGTAGCCTTTTATTTTTTTCCGTTTTCTCTAATGTAAAGTAGCGATACTCTTCTGAATGCAAATCGGGAAAAATTTCAACCTCTTCTAAATACCCCAATTCTTCTTCCGTTAATTCAGCTTGAATATCTTCAACAAGTAACTCTTTCAATGTTGCTATTTCTTGTAGTGTTATTAATGCTTCTGGCAAGTTTTTATTGATGACTAATTGGTCTTTATATTTGCGAAGCAAACGATCCAGATTCTCTTGCACTTCTTTTTCAGCAGGCATAAGATACTCCGGTACGTGGTAGTCGTCAACATTATCTGGGTTGCGACGAACTGTAAAGTAGTCAGGCACTTCATCGACTCCGCCAGAAACCATAGGATTGCATCGAATGATGCGTGCTAAGCCCATGACACTTCCTTTAAGTGCTCCATGCTTTTCAACGGCTTGTAGCGCATATGTAGAGCATGTGGGATGGTAACGACAGCTAGGTGGGGTATGTGGTGAAATTCTTTTTTGGTAGAAACGAATAGGTCCGGTTACTAATTTTTTCATCTCTCGAGCCTCAATCTTTCTTTTAATGTTCATATATTGTAAAGCATTTTAGAAAGAAACAAAAGCGAAGGTAATTAAAGAAAAACACTAGACTCAGATGGGATAGAGTTTAGTGTTTTAGAATTTTTATTCTACAAATGTAATTTCATTGTTTTCAATAGCTGCTAGGCGAACAATAGAAAAAATATCTATACCTTTTTCTTCTAACCGTTTTCGACCCGGCTGGAAGGATTTTTCTATACAAATTCCTACTCCCACTACATCTGCATTTGCTTGTTCGACTAAATCGATTAAGCCTAATGCCGCTTCGCCGTTCGCAAGGAAGTCATCAATAATTAATACCTTATCATTTTCTTGAATATATTTTTTAGACACCAATACACGACTTGTCACATTTTTTGTGTAACTGTGTACGTTTGTTGAATATTGTTCTTCATTTATTAAAGTAGAAGGTTCAGATTTTTTCGCAAATAACATTGGCACTTCTAATTCTGATGCTACCAAAATTGCTGGGGCGATTCCAGATGCTTCGATTGTCATGACTTTTGTAATCTCTTTATCTTTAAAGTACTCTAGAAATTCTTTTGCTATTTCTTTAAGCACAATAGGGTCGATTTGATGATTCAAGAATGAATCGACTTTTAACACATCACCGCTTTGTACAACACCGTCTTTAAGAATTTTTTCTTTTAAATAACTCATGGACGACTTTCCTCCTCATTTTATATGATTGCTATTATATAGAGCATAAAGACTTTTATCAAGCAATTATTCGGTTGTATCCATTTAATGATTAAAATCGTTCGCTATAAACGAACATTCAAAATTATTTCACTTTTTTAAAAGTTTTTTCGTGGATTTCGGGATTTTTGGGGAATATATATAGTAAGGGGGTTTTATACATTGAAAAAATTTTACAATGAAAGACATGTTGAGTTAGACAATATGCCAAGTGATTTGATGGTTTTAGATGTGTTAGATAAACGTGGAGCACTAGATACGTCTTTAAAGAAAGAACTTTCGTGGTTATCGGCTAAAGAAGAGGGTTTTCATAAAGTGATGGATGCCCTGCAAGAATATGGTAAAGAAGATTGGACATACATGAACAATGTGGCGATTGATTATCATGGCATTATTACTTGTGATCTTTTAGTCATGACATCTACTCATTTGTACACGCTTGAGATTAACGACTTTGAGGGAAAATTTGAGTTAAAAGATGGAGTAAGTCAATTAAATGGCCAAACATTGAAAGAACATCCTATTGCGATGGCTCAAAGTGTGCTTACACAGCTCAAAGGTTCTAAACGCATGACGCCTAATCCCATTCATTTAATTTTAAAAGGTGCGGCGATTTTTACAAATAAAAAAGGTTCTCTAGACATCCATGATGACACTTCAGATATTGAAATTGTGAAGGCAAATCAAATCATAAATTTTGTGAAGCAGATGGTTCGAGAAGAAAAACAAGCAAAAGCAAAAGGTGGCACTTTTAATCCGATGCATTTCAGCTGGATAGCTCGGATTGATCGTCATCACCCATGCATTCCCATTGAAATCCCAGATACAGTGATGAATAATGTAGTTCCTGGAATTGTTTGCAAACATTGCGAGGGTTTTAATGTGGAAGCTGGAGAAGTTTTAATGACTTGTGAATGTGGCGGTTGGGAGTTAGTAGAAGATGCTATTTTACGTACAGTAATTGAATATAGTATTCTAGTGCGAGGAGAAACAATTGATATACCTTCTCTTCGAGAATTTTTTAACAATCAAATTTCT
>DAIOTF010000052.1:0-8426 GCA_036752165.1 Atopostipes sp. | reverse complement strand
CGCGTTTTTTCCCACGCTTCCAAGCAATAGCCATATTTTCTTCAATGGTTAAACGAGAAGCTGTTCCCATTCTTGCATCTTGAAACACTCGACTAATATGGGTTGCTCGTTTATAGGCGTCTTGATAAGTGATGTCTTTACCATCAAGTAAGATATGGCCATTATCAATTGGGAAACTACCGGCAATACTATTTAATAAAGTGGATTTACCTGCTCCGTTCCCACCAATTACTGTAACAAAGTCGCCTTTGTTAACAGTAAAATCAATGCTTTTTAACACATGGTTTTCATTGACAGTTCCTACTTCAAAAATTTTATCTACTTGAATGAATTCTAATGCTGGGGTCATTTAAGTCAGCTCCTTTGCTTTAACGTCTTGTTTACGACCGAATCGTTTTGAAAACCATTCTTGAAAGGCTGGCATGCGTAAAGCTAATGCCAATAAAATAGCTGAGAATAGTTTTAAATCTTGAGGGTCAACTTTCATTTCTAAAACGATTAATATAAGTAGTCGATAAATAATTGATCCTACAACGATGGTTAAAAGACGTTTCGCAAGCGTCAAATTCTTCATGATGACTTCACCAATAATAATGGAAGCAAGACCAATTACAATGGTTCCAATCCCCATTGAAATGTCGGAATATCCGTTATTTTGAGCAAGTAAAGCACCAGATAAAGCAATCAATCCGTTACTTAACATATAACCAATAACTTTTGTGACATTCGTGCGAATTCCATTTGCTTCACTCATTTCATTATTGTCACCAGTTGCACGAACAGCTAAGCCAATTTCAGTGTGAAAGAAAAAGCGTAAAATAGCAATCACAAATAATACGATAAGGGTTCCTAAAACTAAAACAGTATTGGTTTTAGACAAACCATATCCTTCAAGGGTTCTAAAGATGGTGCCTTGTCCTAATAAGGTAACGTTTGCTTGACCCATAATTCGTAAGTTAATGGAGTAAAGCCCTGTCATCGTAATGATACCTGAAAGTAAAGCAGGGATTTTCCATTTTGTATATAAAAAGCCGGAGATAAAACCTGCAAGCATTCCTCCTGCTAATGCAATTAAAACAGATAACCACGGAGCAACCCCACTAACAATTAAACTTGAACTAATCGCTGCACCGAGTGGGAAACTTCCTTCTGCAGTTAAATCAGCAACGTCTAAAATACGAAAGGTGATATATACACCTATTGCCATTACTGACCATAATAACCCTTGAGAAATACTTGATAATAATAAATCCACTAAAATTGCCTCCTTTTAATCGACTGAGATAGTTGTGGGATCAATACCTAATGCTTCGGCCATGTCTTCGTTGACTGTCAATTCTAAATTGTCAGAAGTTTGAACAGCTAACTCAGAAGGGGATACACCATTTTGAATAATTTCTAAAGCCATCAAAGCCGTTTGACGCCCCAATTCTTCATAACTAATGCCGTAAGTAGCTAAACCGCCAGCTTCAACTTGTTGGGCATCGCCATTCACCATCGGCAGTTGGTATTCTCTAGCGACTTCACCAACTGTTGCCATGGTACTTGCTAAAGTGTTGTCTGTGGGAATGTATAAACCATCGACTTCGGTCGCAATACTTGTAACAACCTGTTGCACATCATTTGTCGTTGTAACAGTAGCTACACGCGCTTCGATTCCAGCAGCTTCTAAAGCTTCAATCGCTAAATTGGCTTGAATTTCTGAATTTGGTTCACTTGAATTATAAACAATTCCAATCGTTGCTGCATCAGGAATAATAGATAAGAGTAAAGCAATCTGTTCATCAATCGGCACCATATCGCTCGTACCGGTCACGTTTCCGCCTGGAACTTCATTGCTTTCAACTAAGCCTGCATCTTCTGCATCCGTGACAGCGGTAAATAAAACAGGTTTCTCTTGTTCAACGGTTGCCATAGCTTGGGCTGCAGGAGTAGCAATTGTTAGCATTAAGTCATTATTGCTTGAAAGTTGCTCGCTCATACTTTGCAAATTCGATTGATCACCTTGTGCATTCATGGTTTCAAATTCTACTGAAATACCTGCTTTTTCCAGCTCATCTTCGAATCCTTCACGAGCGGCTGAAAGCGAGTTGTGTTCCATAAATTGTAAAATTCCGACTTTTACCGTTTCATTCTCATTAACGGTTGCTTCATCTGTTCCACATGCGGCCAACAAAAGACTAGCCATCCCAACTGCAATTCCTTTTAATATCTTCTTCATTTGTATTTCCCCCTTATATTATCTTCTATAAAATAAAAACACCCATTTAGATAATAATCTAAATGGGTGTACTTCATCTTAATAACTAGGTGTAGACCACTTTAGATTATTTCAATCTACGTGGCCCAAATTAACACGTTAACGAGGCCATCATAGATACAAACTCACATGTTTTGTGTAATGTTTGCATCCACGATGTTGGTCATGTTTACAAACAGTATCTAAAAATAGCCGTAATAAAAGTTATTCAGTTGTTTTAAATGGTTTGTAAGCATTGCTAGCACTCCTACGAAAATTTGGTGCATTAAGAATAAACAACATTAAATGAATTGTCAAGAAGAATTATTAAAAAAATTTAATAAAACTAATTGGTCAGTTTCTATATGCTACTATTAATCAAATAATATAAATCAAGAGTTAGAAGGTGCCTCACATGAAAAATATTCGAAAATGGCTACTTAGTATTTTTGGTTTTTTAATCCTTGTTTTTATTGTAGTAACTGGAAATCATAACATTCAATTAATGAATGAAGAAGAACGTTTGACGCCTTTAGGGGAAATGGTCAACGTCTATGGAAATGAAATGCATGTTTATAAAGAGGGAAAAGGGGATAAAACGCTCATTTTTATGTCAGGTGGAAGATCAAGTTCACCTGTATTAGATTTTAAGGCCCTTTATTCTGAGTTATCAGATGAATTTGTTGCGGTTGTTGTCGAAAAATCTGGTTATGGTTTCAGTGAAATAACAAATAGCGATCGAAATATTGAAGCGATTTTATCGGAAACAAGGCGGGCACTGGAATTAGCGAAAATAGAACCGCCTTATGTTTTGGTGCCACATGCGTTATCGGGTTTAGAAGCTATTTATTGGGCTCAAACCTATCCAGCTGAAATCGAAGCGATTATCGGTTTAGATATGGCAACACCTAGTACTTATGAAAATTATACAGTTAATCTACCACTCACTCGTTTGACTAAGTTTGCGGCTGATAAAGGTTTTATTCGCCTTATCCCAAAAGCCTATGAAAGTGATGCGATTCAATCCGGACAGTTGACGGAAGAAGAGGAAGAGTTATACAAAGCAGTTCATCATAGAAGAATGCTAACTTCACCAATGATTAATGAGATTGAAGAAGTAAAAGAAAACGCAAAGCGAATTAAAGTTGGAGGAATTCCTAAAATACCTATTCATTTATTTTCTTCTAATGGTGAGAGAACAGGTTTTAGTGCGAGAACCTGGTTAGAGTTTCAAACCGACTTTGCCAAAAAAGCAACAAATGGTCAATTGACCAAACTTGATGTGCCTCATTCGGTTCATAATTATGCCTATAAACAAATTGCGGATGAGATAAGAGAGTTCTTAAGATGATTTCCCCACTCTTTTGAAAGGAATCTGTTATAATAACCAGGCTATTCATAAAGATTATTTTAATGGAGTTGATTTAATGGATGTTAGAAAAAATTGGAGTCGCATACTCGGACTCTTACTTATCGTTGTACTCGTTTATTGGGGAGCGAATAATTTAGAAAGTCTTCAATCAGGAATTTCAGTGGTTGCTTCAGCTTTTACGCCCTTCATAATTGGTGGAGCTTTAGCTTTTATTTTAAATTTACCCATGAAGTTTATTGAAAACCAGCTGATTAAATGGACGAAAACTAGAAAATCATGGTATCGACTAATTGCTATTGCCTTATCCTTTTTATTAGTCGGGGTTTTTATTTATCTGTTGATTTTCTTAATTATTCCAGATATTCAACAAACCATTGTTTCATTTATTGAGGTTGTTCCTGAAACGGTTAGAAATATTATTGGTTCGATTAATCGGTTTATTGAAAACAATCCAAACTTTGTTGATTATGTGCAACAAATTGATTTAGATTTTGATACGTTACAACAACGAGCAATTAATACGGTCCAAACTTTTGCGACCGGATTAATTGGAAGCACATTTTTAGTTGTCAGTTCAACAATTGGTAGTATTGTTACGGTAGTGATTGCTTTAATCTTTGCTATTTACTTACTGATTCAAAAAGAAACGCTTATTCGTCAGGTGAAAAAACTTATCTACAGTATTTGGTCTCTAACATGGGCAAACTTTTTTGTAAATGTAGGAAAAAAAGCAAATGAAATCTTTTCGAATTTTGTATCTGGGCAATTAACAGAGGCACTCATTCTAGGGCTTCTTGTCTATTTCGGTATGTGGATATTTGGTTTCCCTTATCGGTTATCCGTCGCTGCCGCCATGGGAGCTTTAGCCCTCATTCCAATATACGGTGCGTTTTTAGGTGGTTTAGTCGGTGTAATTTTGATTTCAGTGGTCAGTATTAAACAAGCCTTTTGGTTTATTGTTTTTATTCTCGTGGTTCAATTTGTCGAAGGGAACTTAATTTATCCTCGTGTTGTGGGAAACAGTGTCGGTTTACCTGGCATATGGGTGTTAATGGTTGTGTCGGTAGGGGGGAGCCTCTTTGGCTTAATCGGAATGTTGATAGCTGTTCCGACTGTTTCTTTGATTTATACGTTAATTTCAGCTACTGTCAATGATCGACTTCAACGTCGGAATCTTTCGATTGAAACAGAAACTAGTAATATAACTAAATTATAAATGCAGAAACTGCTCTTGAGTTTAGCACTCAATAAGCAGTTTTTTTATGGATGAAAATGAGAGCGCTTTAAATATTATTTGAATATATTTCACAAAGTGTTATACTTAAATCGTTAGTAATTTTTGATCGGAGACGAACCGCTGTGAAAGATGAAGTTTTGATGTTCTCTTCCATCAATAATTAAAGGTCTTTAAATATTACACAAGGAGTGTTTGTTTATGAAAGGTTGGCAATTTGTAGATACGAATCAACCATTAGAATTGGTTGAAAAACCAGATCCGGCAATTGAACCAGGGAAAGTAATTCTTGAAACAAAAGTCGCTGGACTGTGTCATTCAGACGTAGGTGTCATGAGAGACGAAGGCTGGAAAGAGTTACTGGGTGAATTACCTGTTATTATGGGGCATGAAGTCGCTGGTGTTGTAACAGAAGTAGGAGAGGGCGTATCAGAGTACCAAGTAGGGGACCGAGTCGCTATTTGTCCAACTGGGCCTAGTGGTGAAGGAGCACCTGGATACGCTTATGATGGTGGATTTGGAACGAAAGTTTTGGTCCATGCGGATGACTTGGTTCTTATTCCTGATGAAGTTTCCTTTGAACTTGCGGCTGCTGGAACGGACGCAGGCATGACTTCTTACCATGCGACTTTTACTAAAGGTGGCGTTAAAGAAGGTATGGTTGTTGGAATGATTGGAATTGGTGGTCTCGGGCAAGTAGCTTTAGAAGCTGCAGTTGCGATAGGGGCTAAAGTTTATGCAGTAGATACCAATGAAAAAGCCCGTGAATTAGCAGAAAAATTAGGAGCAGCTGGAACATATGAAGATGTTAAAGATATTGCTCAATTTGAACCAGAGGTTATTATTGACTTTGCTGGTTTTGATTCGACGACTCGCGGGGCCTTAGAAGCCGTGGCTTTCCAAGGTAAAGTCGTACTAGTCGGAATGGGGTCATTAGAAACGACTGTAAATGTTACTTCCATGATTACAAAACAATCCACTTTAGTTGGAAGTAATGGCGGAACAAAACAAGATATTATTGACATTTATGAGTTATTTGCTACAGGGAAAGTCAGTCCAATGATTACTAAAATTACATTTGATGAAATTCCAGAAGGTATTGAAAAACTGGAAAGAAATGAAGTGACTGGAAGACTAGTGGCCGTTTACGAATAAAAGCATTTAATTTAAAAGAGATAGTTTACTTGAAAGAGTAAGCTATCTCTTTTAAATTGTAAAAAATGTAGATGCTTCTTCAAGTTGACTATGGTAGTATGGAGAGTACAGAAAGGTGGTTTATTATGCAGGTTACTAGCTCCAACCAAGAATTATTCAAAAGATTAGCGATTCGATTTCTTTTAGCCATTTTAATTTTATTCTTTTTATTTTATGGTTTACCGATTGTATTTGAATTGTTTTACCCATTCATTTTTGCGGGGATTTTAGCGGCCATTGTCAATCCATTCGTGAACCTGGTGGATAATTGGTTAAGTAAGTTAAAAATAAAGTCTTCTACCTCTCGAAGTATAGTTACTTTATTGTTAACGTTTATTATATTATCAGGCTTACTCGCCATTTTATATTTAGTTTTTTCAACCTTTTTTTACGAAGTTTCTGAACTGGCTTCAAGTATTCAAGAGAATTGGCCATCGATTGTACGATTGGTTAGCAATGCACAAAGATGGTTAACCGCTCAAATTGATATTTTACATCCTGAAGTAATCGCCATTATAGAAGGTGTTATCGAAAATGTTTTAGAATTTATTCGGAATCTGAGTGGGAATTTGTTAAATTATACGGTAACGTTTACGGGTTTAATTATCTCTAAAGCAGGGTCCGTCACATTAACTATTCTAACTTTCTTTCTATCTCTCTATTTCATCATGTCGGATTTTGATGCGATGAAAAGCTTTATTCGAAAACGTACAGATAGACGTATTTTAGACACCGCCCATCTTTTAAAAGAGACTACCGTAGTAGGGGTATGGGGCTACATTAAAACCCAACTGATCTTAGCTTTACTAGCTTTTTCGGTGATGTTTCTTTCCTTTAGTTTATATGGTATCGAGTATGCCTTAACCATTTCTGTTATTTTAGCCCTTGTAGATGTAATTCCATTAATTGGTACAATAGGTTTATTAACACCATGGGGCTTGTTTGAATTTTTTATAGGAGATTCAAATTTTGGTATTTTTTTACTTCTTTTAGGTGTTGGATTCTTCATCCTTAGACGTTTAACAGAACCTAAAGTGATGGGTACGCAAACAGGCTTGCATCCACTATTTGCCTTAATTGGTATATACGTAGGCATTCAATTTTCAGGTCTTTGGGGAGCCTTACTTGGACCATTAGTCATGGTGGTCTTGATTGGATTTATGCGTTCAGGAATTTTAGATAATACCTTGGCAGATATGAGGGATCTGTATTATAAAACAACTCACGCTTTGAAAAGAAAATAAGTTAAATAAGTAAAAGTCTGTGACTCTTTAAAAGAAGCACAGACTTTTTTCAACTCAATTAGTCATCGAAGAAGTTTTTCTTATTCAGGTAAATATACATGCTAAGTCCCGATAAAAAGGCTAAGCTGAACATAATCAATGTGCCGTAGCTATGGTTTTCACCCGGTAAACCTCCGGTATTCATCCCCCATAATTCGGCGATGAGTCCACTAGAGGCAAGAATAAGTGAAATTGAGCTGAGAAATTTCATCAATGAATTCAAATTATTACTCATGATAGCAGAATATAAGCCACTAACTGTTTCAAGTAAATCTCTATATAGATGAACCAGTAGATTGACCTGTCTGTTATACCATTTAATATCATGGACTAGCTTTTCATCGTTTAGACGTTGAAGAAAATTTTCGTCATTTAATAATTGAGAAAAGGCTCGTTCTTGAACATCTAAAGTATGTTCTAACATGACCATGTTTTTCTCGGTACTCGCTATATCTATTAAAAGTTGATTGCTCGTTTTATGATTGGCTTGCTCATCCAAAAAGTCTATCTGGTCTTTTTGACGATAAAGTTCTTTCTCAAAATTTTTATAACATTGTAAACCAATCGAGAGAATAACACTCTCTAATGTTATTTGAGAGGAAATTTCTATTTCATCCGTGATTTCCTCATCGAGATCTGAATTCCCTCCATTAATAATCCAAATGAGTTTTTCCTCACCTAATATAAAGGTGTGAGATTCTAATCGTTTTTCAACAGGTAAATCGCCAGGTGATTCAGAAATATTTGCAAGAACAAAGATAAGAGTGTCCCCTAAGTAAGGATTGGTTAAATATTCAATTCGAGGGGCGACGGCGGGCATATCAAAAAAATTAAACACATCTTGGGGAAGACTATAGTCTTCAAGTAATTGTTCTCTTTCTGTAAAAGAGGCTTGTTCAAGAATAGTAAAGTTACTTATAGAAGGTTCAACCTCCCTAATTTCTTGATCTGTTACAAAGTAATGTTTTTGCATAATTACCCCTCTTTTCTTCTCATACATATTTTACGGCTGTCTTAAGAATTAGTCAATTAGAATGAGTTTTTCATCCTCAAATCCCAAAAGGGTTGCTTTTCTCGAAGAGCTTGCTATAATAGACAGAGGTA
>DAIOTF010000051.1:6277-8454 GCA_036752165.1 Atopostipes sp. | reverse complement strand
GCAGACGAGACAGTTTAATAAAGGAGGATTTAACATGGCTATTGTAGTGAGATTAGATCGCGTGATGGCGGATCGTAAAATCCTCTTGAAAGACTTGGCGGATGAAGTCGGTATAACGAATGTAAATTTATCCAAATTAAAGAACGGAAAAGTTGTGGCAATTCGTTTTGAAACGCTTAATGAAATTTGTCGAGTTTTAGAATGCCAACCAGGGGATATTTTGGAATATGTAAAAGATGAATAATCATAAAATGACCTAACGAATTATGAATCGTAAGGTCATTTTTTATGAATAGTTTATGAAATTTCATTGCAATTTTTCACCAACTTTGTAACTTTAAGCCATTCAAGAAGGAATACTAGATAACCTTATTTATATTTGTTATAAATAAGGTTGTATATCATAATTTTGGAGGAGTTAAGAATTGAGAAATCCAATGGACAAAAATGGTTTAGATAAATTTTCATCTAGCCGAAATGACCGTCTAGAAGAGAGTCAAGTATTACATACTCAAGCAGGAGCGCCTGTATATGACGACCAAGATACGATGACTGCTGGCAAACGCGGTCCATCAATGCTACAGGATGTCTGGTTGCTTGAAAAGTTAGGTAATTTTCATCGTGAAAATATTCCAGAGCGTATCATGCATGCGAAGGGCTCTGGAGCTTTCGGGACATTTAAAGTTACGAATGATATTACCCAATATTCGAAAGCAAAAATCTTTTCAGAAGTAGGGAAAGAAACAGAAATGTTTGCACGCTTTTCAACAGTTGCTGGAGAACGTGGAGCTGCGGATGCTGAACGTGATATTCGAGGATTTGCTTTAAAATTCTATACAGAAGAAGGAAACTGGGATTTAGCAGGAAACAATACACCCGTCTTCTTTCTTCGTGACCCAAAACGTTTCGCTGATTTAAACCACGCGATTAAACGTGACCCACGAACAAACTTACGCTCACCAAATACCAACTGGGATTTCTGGACTTCGCTACCGGAATCGCTCTTTCAGTTAACAATTACAATGTCAGACCGTGGGATTCCATCGTCTTACCGTTACATGCACGGGTTTTCTTCACACACATATTCGATGATTAACGAAGAAAATGAGCGAGTTTGGGTACAGTTCCACTTCCGTTCACAACAAGGGATTCAAAATTTAACGGACCAAGAATCTGCCGCAGTTGTTGCAGAAGACCGTGAATCGCACCAACGTGATTTATACGAAGCCATTGAGCAAGGAAAATATCCAAAATGGAAAATGTATATTCAAGTGATGACGCAAGAAGAAGCGGATAATTTAGATTACAATCCTTTCGATTTAACAAAGGTGTGGTATAAAGAAGACTTTCCATTAATCGAAGTTGGTGAGTTTGAATTAAATGAAAATCCTGAAAATTACTTCAGAGATGTGGAACAAGCCACATTTAATCCGAACGCTTTTGTACCAGGTATTGGTCCGTCACCTGACCGTATGCTACAAGCTCGACTCTTCTCTTATCAAGATGCAGCGCGTTACCGTTTAGGGACAAATTATTGGCAAATACCTGTAAATTATCCACGTGGTGTTGAGAACTTCCACCCTTACCACATGAATGGGCAAGGACGCATCTACCACAATACGGATGAAATTCACACGATTCCAAACTCTTACGGAAACTTTGTTGATTCCCCTGAAAAAGGTGGACCTGCTGAAATGGGTGGGGACGTTGACTTCTATGATTTCCGTGAAGATGATCATGATTACTTCACGCAACCTGGAAAATTATTCCGTCGCATGAGTGAAGAAGAGCAGTTGGTCTTATTTGAAAATACAGCTAGAAATATGGGTGATGCAACCCTACAAGTCAAACATCGACACATTAATCACTGCTACCAAGCCGATCCTGCTTATGGAGAAGGGGTTGCAAAAGCATTAGGTATTGAGCTTGAAACAGTCGATTTAGAACCGATGCTTCACCGTTCACGTGAAGAGAACGCAAAAGATAATGCACGCGGTCATCGAGATCTAAACGTGCCAACAGAGCCAGCCGATCCAGAATCTGCACGAGATCTACCAGCTGAGGGACGCGACACAAATGTTGCCGATCCTAAAGAACTTACGTCATGGGAAAATGATCCTCATTTACTCTAAGTTTAAAATATAATCCGTTTAACCCGTCTGTAAATAAATTATAGC
>DAIOTF010000051.1:0-6177 GCA_036752165.1 Atopostipes sp. | reverse complement strand
CTGTAAATAAATTATAGCCTGATTAAGCGGTTTAACTAGGTTGTAAATAAATTATGACCTGATTAACCGGTTTAACTAATTAATAAGACAAGCGCAACAAAAAAAGTTCTAGAAATCATCCGATTTCTAGAACTTTTTATTTTCTTCAGTGTTTTATTCGTAACGTAATGCATCGATTGGATTCAACTTCGCCGCTCTTCTAGCTGGGTAGATCCCAAAGAACACTCCGATTAGAGTAGAGAATCCTACAACTCCAGCAACAGTACCCCATCCAATTTGAGGAACTAAGTCTAAGTAGTTACCAAGTACAGTGGATAAACCTGCACCAATTAGTAGACCAATTAATCCACCAATTACACTGAGTAATACCGCCTCAATTAGGAACTGTAACAAAATCATATTCGTAGTCGCACCTAATGCTTTACGTGTACCGATTTCACGCGTTCGTTCCGTTACAGAAACGAGCATGATATTCATAACACCAATACCACCAACAAGCAGGGCAATAGCAGCGACTGCCGCAATAAACTGGATAAATAAATCAAGCACACCATTTACTTGATCTAATGCATTTAAAAAGTTTTGAGCATTGTAAATGTTTGACCCTACGGCATCATGACGCAATTCCAATAAGCGCACGACCTGTTTAGAAACGGTCGAAATACTTTCAGTTTCATCTACCATAATTTGTGCATCTGTAATTCGCGTTTGATTTGGTAGATAATTCGATACGGTTGTATAAGGAACCGATACAAAGGATGGCAATTCTTCAGGGTCAAACTGACCTTGCAAATTGTCATACATTCCAGCTGTAACACCTACAACAACTAAGTCCATAATTGTTCCATCTGAATTAAAACGAATCACTTCGCCTACAGCATTGGTCCGATTAAAAGTGGCTTGTGCTAAATCGGCATCAATGACCACAACTGCTGAACCATTATCTAATTCTTGCTGATTAAAGTAACGACCAGCGACTATTTGAGAAGACATCGTTTGAGAAATTTGTTGGGTATCTAAATTTCCAGCATCCATAATAACTGTTTTTACACCATCATCAGCCGTTCGAACTTGTCCAGTTACACGAACCATTGGCGCGATATGCTCAACTTCATCAATCGATTCTCGAATCAAATCAAAATCTTCAAGCGTCATCGCTTCACCAGATATTTCGCCATCCGCGTCATTGGCGGATAAAGAAACCGTTGTTGCACCTACATCCGCAAAAGTATTCGTAATTTCTTCAGTCGCTCCATTACCGACCGCTAAAATCGTAATTACCGCAGCAACACCAATAATAATACCAAGCATAGTGAGTAGAGAACGTAGCACATTTGCAAAGATAGAATCAATCGCCATTTTTACATTTTCAAGAAATAACATTATTCATCAGCACCTCCAAGTAAACTAATTGGAGTAATTTCTTCTTCTTCAACAAGCTTTCCATCTCTTAAATGGATAATTTTTTTCGTATAATCCGCAATCTCTCGCTCGTGGGTGACCATGACAATGGTAGAGCCTTCACGATTTAATTCTTGAAAGATGCGCATAATTTCTTCAGCCGTTGTTGAATCTAAATTCCCTGTCGGCTCATCCGCTAAAATAACCGCCGGATCGTTTACAATCGCACGAGCAATAGCTACACGCTGTTTTTGTCCACCAGAAATCTCATTCGGACGATGATTCAGACGATCGCCTAAACCCACTCGTTCCAAAGCAGCGGTCGCTCGTTCTTTTCTCTCACTTAAAGAAACACCCGCATACACTAATGGCAGCATGACATTTTGAAGAACCGAAAGACGTGGCATCAAATTAAACGATTGAAAGACAAATCCGATTTGTTTATTTCGAATTTGAGCGAGTTCCTTATCTGAATACTCACCGATATTAATATCATTTAAGATATACTCTCCACGGTCAAACGTATCTAAAAGTCCCGTCATATTCATCAACGTAGACTTTCCTGAACCACTCGGGCCCATGATGGACGTAAACTCTCCATCCTGAATCGTCAAAGTAATATCATCCAAGGCGGTCACTGTTTCACCGCCCATTTCATACAATTTATAAATATTATTCAGCTCTATCATACAATCCGCCTTCTATTCATTACTGTCTTCATTCTCATCATTCACTACCGAAACCTCTGTCCCATCTTCCATCGTCTCTTCAGGCAAGCGGATAACCTCTTCATCCAGTTCAAGACCGCTCGTCACTTCAATCGTCACGCCTTCTTGAATCCCCGTCTCAATTTCACGTGTATGCGCAACCCCGTCTTCGACAATGAAAACAAAAGGATTGCCGTCATCGTTATAAAGAACTGATTCGATTGGAATAGCAAGTGAATCGGTAGTAGTTTCAGTAATAATGTCCACATCAATATCAAAACCAGGAATTAATTCTTCAACATTTTCATCGTTAAATGTAATCGTCGCATTTAATGTCGGAGCACTTTGACCCATTTGGAAAGAAGAACCAGCTGCATTAGTTGAAGCCACAGCATCGACTTGAGTAACTGTACCTGTATACGTCGTATCTAAATACGTCATTTCAACTTTTTGATCAACTGTAACACGATTGGCTTCTGTTTTAGATAGTTCAACAACAACTTCTAAATTGTTTAGATTTGAAAGAACAAGTGATGGTTGATTTTGCTGTGCGTTCGCATCCACATCGCCTTCAGCAATATTTAACTCCACTACTGTTCCATTAAAAGGCGCAATAAATTGAGTTCCTTCCAGATAGCTCGCTAATACATCGTCTTCAGCCACTTCATCATTTAAAGCAACGTTTACTTCTGTAACAGGTCCTTGCCCCATGAAAACTTCAGTTTCAACAGGCTCTATAAGCCCTACTAAACTAATAATGTCTTGGAAATCCTGTTCAGCTACTTGTGTCGTTTCGACTTCTATACTTTCATTTTGTGTTTCACGTGGCCAGACAAAAAAGATTAATGCCACTAGGGCAATCATTCCTATAATAATACCTACTGTTCTCTTTTTCAAAATAAAAATCCTCTCTCGTATATATTTCAATGTACCTAGTATAACCTTTATACACCTAGAAAATATAACAATATGCAATAATTTAGAAAAAAGTTACAAAATATTCACATCTCTTATTTTTTCGATTTGTCATTTTCTATCTTTAAGTAATCTATGCTAAAATAAGAAGGACCATTAAGTCGAGAGGAGTGAATTTCTAAATGATCAAAAAAGATAAGTTGTTTGTAATTGGGGATGTACATGGGCAAATTACGATGTTGAACCATTTACTTGAGCACTGGAATCCAAATGAAGAACAGCTCCTTTTTGTAGGTGACCTTGTGGATCGAGGGGAAAATTCAAAGACGACATTAGAACTTGTCTATCGTTTAATGAAAGAAGAGCATGCGATTGTATTAAAAGGGAATCATGATGAAATGCTCGAACATTTCTTAGAAGAACCAGCAGTGAATATTCACTTGTACTATATGAATGGTGGCGAAAGTACGGTTAATTCGCTTTTGGGTCGCAAAACGCGAGCGAATGAGTTTTTGGATAATACCAAAGAAATCAAAGAACGTTATCCTTGGCTTTTGCCCATGTTAAAATCACTTCCGCTCTATTATGAGTGGGGAAACTATCTTTTTGCGCACGCAGGAGTGGACTTAACTAAAAAAGCTTGGCAAGACACATCCCCTCATGATTTTGTCTGGATACGAGAAGGCTTTTATGACCAACCGAATCATACAGGTAAGAAGATTATTTTTGGTCATACTGTGACCTCGACTTTACATTCCAATACCTCAAATTATGGCATTTGGGAAAGTGGCGATGGTTTGATTGGAATAGACGGTGGAGCCGTATATGGCGGCCTCTTGCATGGGGTAGTGCTTGAAAAGGATAAAAAAGTGACTCACTATTCAATCGTCAATGAGGGTCACCGTTATAAATGAATGATTAAAGTGAAAAGTAGGAGAAGAGAAGATGGCAGAAAAACAACTAGAACAAACTGAAACTCGAGTAATAACGTTACTCAAAAAAGAATTAACACAATTTAAAAATAAACAAATTGAAGTGGTCCTTGAATTATTAGAAGAAGGTAACACAGTTCCGTTTATCGCCCGTTACCGTAAAGAAGCAACGGGGTCATTAGATGAAGTTGAAATTCGTGAAATAGAAGAAAGAAATAAATACCTCACTAATTTAGAAAAACGAAAAGAAGAAGTCTTGCATTCAATTGAAGAACAAGGTGAATTAACAGAAGAACTAGCCAATGAAATTAAACAGGCATCACAAATGCAACGCGTAGAAGATTTGTATTTGCCTTTCCGCAAAAAGCGTCGCACGCTAGCGACCATTGCAAAAGAAAAAGGACTCGAGCCTTTTGCAGATTGGCTTCAAACTTTTCCACAAGGAAGTGTGGAAGAAGAAGCGAAGAAATATGTGAATGCTGAAGAGGAACTAGAAACGGTAGAAGAAGTACTTGCCGGTGCGCATGAAATTTTAGCCGAAACTACATCAGATAACGCAGAATTTCGTACGTATATTCGTAATTTTACAATGAATAATGGAAAAATAGACGTTCAAGTAAAAGATGAAAAGGCCGATGAAAAAGGCGTCTATCAAATGTACTATGAATATGAAAAGCCTTTAAACAAAATGGTTTCTCATCAAGTCCTTGCGATTAATCGGGGCGAAAAAGAAGGCGTATTATCGGCAAAAGTGGCAGTGGATGAACTAAAAATTCACGATTATCTCTTTTACCAAACAGTCCCTGAAATGGCAATTTCTGAAGCAATTGGCCTAGTTCAAGAGGCTAACGAAGATGCGTATAAACGATTTATCCAACCGGCTATCGAACGTGAAATCCGCTCGACTCTAACGGAAGAAGCCGAAGATCAAGCGATTAAAGTATTTGGGGAGAATTTACGAAACTTACTTTTACAAGCGCCTCTAAAAGGACAAAAGATATTAGGATTTGACCCTGCCTTCCGTACGGGATGTAAATTAGCAGCTGTAGATGAGACGGGTAAATTATTAGGTGTATCGGTTATTTATCCTCACCATCCTGCTCCAAAAACTCAACGAGATGCGGCCGGCCAAGAATTGATTGATTTTATTCGTAAATACGATATTGATACGATTGCCATTGGTAACGGAACAGCCAGCCGGGAATCCGAACAATTTGTCGCGGATATTTTAAAAGAGATGGATGAAAAAGTAGCCTATGTGATTGTTAATGAGGCCGGTGCATCCGTCTATTCAGCAAGTGCAGAAGCTCGAAATGAATTCCCTGATTTACAGGTTGAAGAGCGAAGTGCCGTCAGTATTGCCCGTAGATTACAAGATCCATTAGCTGAATTAGTAAAAATTGATCCACAGTCTATTGGCGTTGGCCAGTATCAGCACGATGTCTCTCAAAAGAAATTGACGGAACAACTCGATTTCGTTGTCGAAACAGCAGTAAATCAGGTAGGTGTTAACTTAAATACAGCAAGTGCTGTCTTACTTCGTCATATTTCAGGTTTAACGAAAACAACTGCTCAAAACATTATTGATTTTCGTGAGGAAAATGGGCTATTTACAAATCGTAAACAGTTAAATAAAGTTAAGCGTTTAGGGCCAAAAGCATATGAGCAATCAGCTGGATTTCTACGTATTGTGGACGGCGAAGAACCATTTGATAATACCGGTATTCACCCTGAGTCTTATAAGGAAGCAGAGAAAATTCTTGATATTGCGGGAATTAAAAAAGAAAACTTAGGATCAGAAGAAGTGCGTGAAATCCTTGGTGAGTTGAATGCAAAAGAGGTGCGTGAAGCCGTTGGACTTGGTAAAGAAACGTATCAAGATATTATCAAAGCTCTTACTACACCAGGGCGTGATATGCGTGATGATATGCCAGCTCCTCTATTACGTACGGATGTATTAGAAATCAAAGATTTAACAGAAGGTATGGAATTAGAAGGGTCAGTTCGAAATGTAATTGATTTCGGAGCATTTGTAGATATCGGTGTAGGCCAAGATGGACTTGTTCATATTTCAAAATTAAGCAACGACTATGTTAAACATCCTAAAGATGTTGTTGCCGTCGGAGATATCGTGACGGTTTGGATTGATTCAGTGGATGTAAAACGGGGACGAATCGGATTATCTATGATTAAGAAAAAATAGAAAGGACGAGTGAATTGAC
>DAIOTF010000050.1:0-8548 GCA_036752165.1 Atopostipes sp. | reverse complement strand
GAAAAGTCTGCTTTCAGCTATTCCATATCCTGACCCTATTTACGAGAAGAAGAGACAGCGAATCATTTTCCAACCGAAAAAATTAACAGGCACAGAAGAATTACGAGAAATAAATCCGGGCCATTTTGTATATTGCAAAGAAGAAGATGTAGAGAATTTCTTAGAAGAGCGTGGGAAACAGCCTTTAGTTCAGGAAATTTCTCTTTAAAAGGGATGTAATTTTTTAAAAATAAGATTGGCTTTAGTAATTATTTATGGTAGAATTAACTTGTTAAATAAATCACAAGTAAATTGATTTTATACGTCCATCTATTTGTGTGTTTAATTAGCTCCTTAATGTTACAGCCCCTAGATAAGTCTAGGGGCTGTACTTATTTATTTTCCGTTAACTAAATATTCAATCAATACATATCGAATCTGTTCGTAAGAAATTTCTTCGGCCAAACTTTCCTTAATTGATTTTAAGGGAAATGTTCCTAGCTTTTGAAAAGCTTCTTTAATAGCTTTCTTGTGAGAGTGAGGGACATCCGCATCGAACTCTTCTAAATCCCCTTCTTCCGCAGCCTGTATTAAATGATTAAGTACCGTAGTTTCTGTGATACCTCGTTCAATCGCAATTTCATAAGGAGTCAGTCCTTCTTCCGCATACTTTGCACTCTCAAGATGGCTTTCTGAGGAGGAATTAATGCTCGTATTGGATAAGGTTTCTTGAACTGAACTTTTACTTGATTGGTCAAGAGAAGAATTTAAAAACTTTTGAATGACTGGTAGAAAATGTCCGCTATATTTATCTGCTTTGACTGGACCGACACCTTCTACTAGAAGAAACTCATCTATATTACGAGGCAATCGACTAGCCATGTCTTCTAATGATTTATTCGAAAAGATAACATAAGCTGGAACTTGTTCGGCTTGTGCCAATTCCAAACGTATCTTTCTTAAAGCATCAAATAAATCCTCATTCACTGGTGATGAAACACGACGAACTTGGGTCGAACGACTTTCTTTATAAAAACGCTCTTTTATTGATAAGGCGGCTTCTCCCAGGAGAATTTTTTTTGCTTTTGAAGTGGGGTAAAGTCCTCGAAATTCGGTCACACCAATATAACGGTGGGCGACTAATGACGAAAGAATATCACGAATTTGTTGAATCGAGTAATTTTTCATAATGCCATGCGTGCTTAACTCATTAAATTTGTAGTCACGAATTTGTTGCTTTTGACTTCCTCGAAGGACATCTACAATCATGGTCATTCCAAAATGCAGCTTCATTCGAACCATACTCGAAAGAATCATTTGGGCTTCTTTAGTGACATCTACAATTTTAACTTCTCCTAAACAGCTCGAACAATTCCCGCAATCCTCATCTGTCGCTTCTCCAAAATAGTTTATGACGTAATTTCTTAAACATCCCGTAAAATTTGCATACTGAATCATCGTTTCTAAACGTTCTTGCGCCAGTTCATCTGAACTCTGCGCAATGAGATATTTATTTGTCATAATATCTTGAGACTGATAGAGGAGAACCGCTTCCGCATCCAAAGAATCTCGACCCGCACGTCCGGCTTCTTGATAATAGCTTTCTAAATCCAGGGGCAAGTTATAATGAATGACCTTTCGAACATCTGTTTTATCAATTCCCATTCCAAAGGCATTGGTCGCAATAACAATATTGCTTTGATCATTAATGAAATTATTTTGGGCTTGATTTCTTTCATCTTGCGTCATACCTGCGTGATATTTGCTTATTTTATAGCCAAGTTTAAACAAGTTGTTATATAATTTATCGACTTGTTTACGGGTACTCGCATAAATAATCATTGATTCTTCATGATTAATTAATTGACGAAGGGTGCCTTCACGATTATCGGGCTCTAATACTGTAAACTTAATATTTGGCCGGTCAAATGAATTTATAAATATCTCAGGATGAATTAAATTTAATTGTTTAACAATATCCTTTTGAACGAGTTGAGTAGCGGTTGCGGTAAAACTTGCGACTACAGGACGAACGGGTAACTGGTCAATAAAGTGGCTGATGTTTCGGTAACTTGGTCGGAAATCAAAGCCCCATTGCGAAACACAGTGCGCTTCATCAATTGCAACCAATGAGATAGTTTGTTGGCTGATAAAAGAAGTGAAACTTGAGCTATCGAGTCGCTCAGGTGCCACATACAATAATTTCAATGTCCCTCGTCTCAATTGATCCATAGTATCAGCAAATTCTTGATTCGAAACAGTAGAATTTATATAAGCCGCAGGGATTCCTAACTGCTTGAGAGTATCTACTTGATCTTTCATTAAAGAAATTAATGGGGAAATTACGACAGTTAATCCAGGTGAGACTATAGCAGATAATTGGTAGCAAATCGATTTTCCACCACCAGTGGGCAAGACACCTAAGGTATCACGTCCAGATAAAATCGTTTCAATAATTTCCTTTTGGCCAGGTCGAAAGGTTGAATATCCAAAATGTTGTTGTAAAGCTGTTTCTAACATCACTAGAGGTGCTCCTTTTACTATCGAAATGTTTCAAAAAATAAGTCCATCTCATAGTATGACACATCTGAGTGGACTTTAAAAATAGTTATTTGAATTATTTTAAGTAAACATTCTGCGTATTTAAAGAGGTTGTATGGGTCGCCAAGAAAATAATCCCTGTCCCTATTAATGTGACGATGATTCCTATGAACAAGGTATCAGATACACCCAGACTGTCGAGTAAAATGCCTCCAAAGAAATTTCCGGCAATACTGGATAAAGCTATAGCACTTGTAAAGAGAGCCTGACCCTTTACTGAATCTTTTTCAGACACAACAGAATGCACATAACTTACGCCTGCTGGGTACATTAAAGCATAACCACCGATCTGAATAAACTGAGCAATATATATTATCAGCATATTTGTGGCAAAATAAGTTAAGAGATGTTTTAGGACAAAAAAGAGAGCAGCAATTTTAAGTAGTGTACCTGCTGAAAATCTGTTTTCGATTTTCTTATAATTAAACATAGCAGGTAGTTCAACTATAGCGCCTAAAAAAATTGCATTACCCATGGTAGCAGTATTTCCACCAATCGGAAGTAGAATTTGAATAAAAAAATTATTTATTAAAATATGCATAAACATAACAAAACTTATGCCAATAACGACCAGTAGTAATCGTTTATATTGACTGATAAAATGAAGAAATGATTGCTTAGAAACAGTGGTTACTTGTTCGCTATTTTCTAAGTTTATCTCTTTTTCTTGAGGATGTTTATAAGAACGAACCGCCATCAATAAGGCGGTCGAAAAAAGTATATAAAATAACGGGATTACTCCGGGGCTTGTTCGATTAACAATATTTCCAACAATCAAAGTAGTTACGGCAAAAGCCAATGACCCAATTCCACGCCCAACCCCATAATTTATTTGAATCCCAAATTTTTCAAAAACAAAAGCAAGAGAGTTAATTAACGTTTCTGAAGCTTGAGCAATGGAAAAAATCAAAAGAATAAATAATACAAGGATTAAAGGATTGGAAGTAAATAAAAGTAAAATAGAACCAAATAGGATGATTAATACATTAATCAAAAGCCCATCTTGTAAACGAAAGTTTGAATATTTGTCTAAAAAATTCGCCTCTAAAGACTGTATCAGGATAGCCAAAAGACTAGAGACGGATAAGACAGTACCAATAGTCGAATTTGAAAAACCTTTGTCTAGAAGGAAGACAGAGACAAAAGAAAGCATGGATGCAATAAGCGATAAATAGAAAAAAGTATTCATGCTATATAGATGGTTTAATTTTTTATTCATAAGGAATTCCTCTCATATCTATAAATATACTCACATTATATACTACTTTATTGTCGAAAGGAAAGGTAGAGTTGAATAGTAAAAAGTATTGAATTCAAGACAGATTTCTTGTAATTTTAAGCAATATAGGTTAATATATTACTAGTTCGAATTAAAGGTATTTGTTTATAGAGGAAATGAGGTGGCCATAATGGAACAGAAAACTTTTGATTCTATTTATACAACTTTAAATCAAACGGTGGATGTTATGCATGGTCGTATCAAAAAAGAAATTACCCCTTTTGGTTTAAACTACAATGAGTATGAAATTCTTAAATATATTTATCGTAATGGGGATCAACCTATTCAAAAAATTGGTGAAGAAATTCGAGTAACAAGTGGAAGTATGACGTATTTAATTGATAAATTAGAAAAAAACAGCCATATAGTGCGTGTACCCTGCACTAAAGACGGCAGAGTCATGTATGCCTCTTTAACTAAAGAAGGAAAAGAACTCATGGATAAAGTAATGCCAATATGTTCTTCGCCAATCAACCAAGCAATAGAAGAGTTTGAAGAAGAAGATATCAATCGTACGATTCAAATATTAGATCAAATTAAAAGTAGACTGGCAGTTGAGTAATTAAAAACTCTTAAACAAAAGGAATCCCTTGTTTAAGAGTTTTTTTAATTACTCGATGATATTAATTTCTTCTGTTCGATTTTTTACAGGTGGATCTTCAGCTGGAACACCGATAGGTAGAATAGTCCAGAGAATATGATTTGAAGGAATCTCAAGTTTATTTAAAACAGCTCGAATATGTTTTTCATCACTTAAATGACGAATTTGATCGGTCCATGTGGTGCCGTACCCTAAAGCGGTTGCGGCTAAGTATGCATTTTGAACAGCTAATCCGGTTTCGATTTCATTATACGTATATCCTCTTCTTGAAGAAATTAATAACAGAGCATCTGCGTTATACAAATCATAACCAGGTTGTCCAATAGCTTGTCCAAGGGCGGTCTCTAATTCTTGGATTAAGGATTTATTTTGAACCATCGTAAACTTTCTACTTTGGAGATTAACGGATGTAGGTGTTGCTCTTGCTGCTTTTGCAATTTCTAGTAAGTCTTCATAAGGGATTTTATCATCTGTGAATTGTTTTATACTACGTCTACTATGTAAAATGTCAAAAAACTCTTTGTTTTTCATTCTCTTTCACCTCGTACTCATTTTAATGAAAGCATTCGGTTCTCTCAAGAAATTCCTTTAGTAAAAGTAAAAAGAAAAACCCCTAAGCGGCCTTAAGGGTTGCTCATTTAGTAGAGGAAAAATAAGGCGACAGGTATAAAGAGTGCAGGAACAAAATTCATGACTTTTATATCCGTCACTTTAAGGATATTTAACCCTAGGACTAAAATTAAAATTGCACCAATTGCGCTCATGTCCAAAATCATTGCTTCAGTTAAAAAGACATTTAAACCACTGGCAAACATGACAATGAGCGCCTCATAAATAAAGACTACGAAGCCAGAGAGGATAACACCAAGACCTAAACTAGAAGATAAAACAAGACTAGAAATACCATCTAATACAGCATTTGTATAAAGAATCGTGTGATCTCCAGTTAAACCACTTTCAATAGGGCCTATAATTGATAAAGGACCTACGGACATCATTAATGCGCCCGTTACAAATCCAACCGCTAATCGAGAGGAGTTCTGGTTCGTTTGAAGTTTCGATGCAAAAGAATTCGCTAATTTATTGACATTTTTATCTAAATTTAAAATTTCACCAATCATTCCCCCAAATACCATAGCTAGTACAATGAAAATAGTATTTTCAACAGAAGTCATACCGGTAATCCCAATAAAAATTGCACTTAATCCAATCGCTCGCATGATGGTTTCTTCAAGACGTTTTGGAAGCCCCTTTTGAATGAGTAAACCAATCGTACCCCCTAAAAATATAGCAAGTGTATCTACAACAACACCAAAATACATAGAATAATCTCCCTTTTATTAAAAGTCACGAGCTCTATTATAAAGAGGATAAGGCATGAAATCAATGAATACTTAAGTGTTAAAATTATGAAACAATGACATCTTTTGAGATGATAATAAAAAGTAAAATTTAAAGGAGTAGAAATAAAGATGAGTATTGAAGAAAAGTTATTAGGAACGAGTTGGGAACTTGTTTGTTATCAGTCGGAAGATAAGGATGGAAATGTACTATATCCATTAGGAGAGGACGCAAAAGGGGTTATTATTTTTACGGTTAATAGCCAATTATCTGTACATATTACAGCTGCAGATAGAGAGAATAAAGTCACTGAAGAAAAATTAGAACGATACAATACAGAAGCTGAAAAACAAATGGCTCGTATTGGTTATCACGGATATTCTGGCCCTTTTAATCTGGATGAAGAGAAGAATATACTTACAACACATGTAAAAATCAGTGTCCTTTCTGACTATATCGGATCAGACCAAAATCGAAGTGCAAAACTTGACGGAGATTATCTTCACTTATCAAATGTTCAGCATCCTGAACGTAAGCTCGTTTGGAAAAAGATTAAATAGGGAGAATAAAAAATAAAAAGACAAGGTGCGCCTTGTCTTTTTAAATGTCTTCAATTGAGTTTAGTAAGCAGCCTTAACTTCTGATTGAATTCTTTGAATTTTTTCTTTGTCAATTTTAGCTGCTTGACCTGTTTCTACCACGCTTTTCACATTTGTCATTTGAATAAACCATCCTGTAAAATCAGGGACAATTGCGGTAAAATTAAGAGGCATCGTTTCAGTTAAGATTAGTTTTGTTCCCTCATTAGTTTCTTCTAAGTGAAATTCAACTTTTCCAGTAGCCCACTCAAAAGCAATATGTTCATTCGTGATATAATCGTATAAAGCCATTTTTTCAACCGCACCATCTCCTAAATCAAAAACAATGGATTTTTCACTGGCTTCATCCGCAATAGATAATTGTGGAAACCAGCTTGAAATCCCTTCGGTAGTAGCTAGATAGTGAAAAACAGCTTCTTTTTTTGCTTGGATAATAGTAGTTAGTGTTTGCGTAGCATGAGTGGCATCTTTTGAATACTTTCTTTCGATCATATAAATTCTCCCTTAAGGTCATTTGTCATTCTATTCTAACGCAAAAATACAATTTTGATGAGAGTTATTTTTAAAAAAATGAAATTTGAAAAGATGTAGGCAGATTATTAATTTATAGAAAGTAGTGATGAAAGTGAAGATGACTTCAGCTCAAGAAGTCTATGACTTTTGGTTTAACGAAGGAAATGAAGAGAAATGGTTTCAATCCACCGATGAATTTGACGAAGAAATCCGAACAAGGTTTTATGAGACATGGGATGCAGGGAGACAAGGCTTACTTTTTGAATGGCGCGAAACATTTGAAGGTCGAGTAGCAGAAATTATTGTATTGGATCAATTTTCTAGGAATCTAAACCGTGGGAATGCTCTGAGTTATAGCCAGGACCCGATGGCATTGGTGTTATCACAGCATGCTATAAAACATCCAGAGTTTGTAAAGCAATCAACGGATATTAAAGGCTTTACTTTACTTCCTTGGATGCATTCAGAGTCGAAAGAAATCCAAAAAATAACTGAAAAGCTTTATCTTAAATTAGATAGTGAAATGCACACGAAATATATGTATGAGCACAAAGAAATTATTGACCGATTTGGACGGTATCCTCATCGAAATAAAGTACTCAATCGACAATCAACACCGGAAGAAATTCAATTTTTAAAAACGAATAAATTAGATTTTACAAAATAATATGGAAACGAAAGT
This sequence comes from Atopostipes sp., assembly GCA_036752165.1. Classification (GTDB taxonomy): domain Bacteria; phylum Bacillota; class Bacilli; order Lactobacillales; family Carnobacteriaceae_A; genus Atopostipes. The sequence goes on along the minus strand of DAIOTF010000050.1, from coordinate 953 downwards.
AGGGAATAAGCAATTAAGCCAATAAAATTATATTTAGTGCGACACGGAGAAACAGAATTTAATCAACTTTTAAAGATACAAGGTTGGATGGATAGCCCGCTTACAGAATCAGGTTTAGAAGTAGCTCATCTAGCAGGTTTAGGGTTACGCGAAATCCAATTTGATGCTGCCTATTCAAGTGATCTATTACGTGCGAAAAGAACAGCAGAGATTATATTAAAACAAAATAATTATAAAGAAACCTCTCTAACGGCATTGAGTGACTTACGAGAAGTTTCGTTTGGAGATTTTGGGGGCAAAGAAAGAAGTACTTTCAGAACAGCTTGCTCAAAGGTCTTATATGGTAAAGAGAACCTTGCCTTACTTGACGAACAGATGTTGGCAAATGAAGTGACTATGAAGGATTTAATAAATATCGGATATTCACTGGATAAATCAGGGGAAGCTGAAAATTATTCGGTATTTGTAAATCGAATTGTAGAAGCATTCAAAGAAATGTTCAAAAAAGCCAAACAGGAAGGCCATGAAAAGATATTAGTTGTTGGCCATGGACTGGCAATCTTTGCCCTCATCAAAGAATTTGCTCCTGAGAAAGTCAATGTAATAGGTGATATTCAAAATGCGAGTGTAACTCGATTAAGGTTAATGGATAAATCAATATTATTAGTTGAAGATGTCGCTTCAATGGATTATGTAAAAAGAGGAAAAGTAACAATAAATAATTAAGAGCAAGAAAAAGAGTATATATTTATAGAAAGAACATTGAAAACTCTTGTTAATAACTGTACAATATTAAATGGGTGCTATGTCATCAGACGACATTTTTAAAAATGAATTTATTCTTAAATGATGTGTAAATCGCTCTCATTTGAGTTATTATAATAGAGTGCAATAAATATTGCGCTTATTATTTGGTTGATTTTCTTTTGAAATTTAAATGGAATGGTTGGAGG
>DAIOTF010000049.1:0-8645 GCA_036752165.1 Atopostipes sp. | reverse complement strand
TCATCCGCAAATAATCCTTGAATACGCTCGAAATGTTTTTCATTGATAATACTTGGGAAATCGTCATTTGAAAAGACATCTAGACCGTGAAGTTTTTCAAAAGCTTGTTGAACTAACAATACAAATCGATTTTTCACCGATTCATGGACCATGACGTAATCTGGGGCAATACATGTTTGACCAGCGTTTACGGTTTTCCCCCAGGCAATACGCACCGCTGCTTTCACTAGGTCGGCATCTTCCGTCACAATCGCCGGGCTCTTCCCTCCTAACTCTAACGTTACAGGCGTCAATGTTTCACTAGCCGTCTTCATGACTTCTTTACCTACACGGCCACTTCCTGTAAACATTAAGTAATCAAAGTTGTCTTTGATGAGGTTTTGAGTCGTTTCCGCTTCCCCCTCCACAACTGTAATATATTCAGGCGGAAAGTTTTCTGCAATCATTTCTTTCATAAGCGCTGAAGAATGGGGTGTTGTTTCAGATGGCTTTAAAACCACCGTATTCCCAGCAGCCATTGCTCCAATCATTGGTGTAAAAGACAAAGTAAACGGATAGTTCCATGGTGAAATGATTAAAACATTTCCATAAGGCTCTGAAACAATTTCGCTCTTGGAATAAAAATGAACCAATGAAGTAGGCACCCGCTTAGACTTCATTAAGGACTTTAAATTCTTTAACATATAATTTAATTCATCATAAATCATTAAAATCTCTGTAGCATAGGCTTCAAAATAAGATTTGCCAAAATCAGCCGCAACGGCCGCAGCCATACGATCTTTATTTTCGTTTAACATCTTTTTAAAACGCAAAAGCATATCGCGTCGAAATTCGTAACTTAAAGTAATACCGGATGCAAATAATTCTTCCTGTGCTTGTTTGCTGTAAATATTTGGTTTATTCATTCTTTTCTCCTTTCACAATTTTAAAGGCTTCCACTAAATCTTCTTCATCAAAGAGAACAGGGACTGGGTATAAGGGATTGGCTTCGTTCGACGCATGTTTAGCTAATGCTTTCAAATCACTCTCTTTAATCTCTGGAATATTTGAAGGAATTTCCATATAGTCATTCATCTCTTCAATTTTGTCGATGAAGTGAAGTGCATTTTCTTTGTCCGAAGCTCCATTTTTTGCGATACCAGCATAGCCAGCTAATGTCGCTAAATCTGGGTAAACAGCTTCGCCATATAAGCGCAAGATCATCGGTAAAATAGTCGCATTTGTCTGACCATGCGGAAGATTATAAAAGGCACTTAATGCATGTGACATGGCGTGGACATAACCAACATATGCGCGGTGAAAAGCTCTTCCTGCATAGTATGAAGCTTTCAACATATTTTCTCTAGCGTCTTCATTTTCTTTATGGTCATACACTTCAACTAGATTTTCAAAAACGAGTTCAACTGCATCCTCCGCATATTTTTCCGTCTCTTTAGTGTTACTTAAACCAATAAAAGCTTCGACAGCATGGGTCAAAGTATCCATTCCAGGCCCAGCAATTAAATGTTTCGGTAGGCTTTTCAATAAATTCGCATCTAAGACAGCTACATCTGGAATAAGATTCGTATCCATAATCGTGTACTTTTTACGACTTTTCGAATCTGTAATCACAGCTGCTAAAGTGCCTTCACTACCCGTTCCAGCGGTGGTAGGAACCGCAATTAAATATGGAATATCTTTGCGCACAGTCATTAAGCCCTTAAAGGATTTCAATGGTTTCTGTGGTTTAATAATCGCAATACCCGCAGCTTTCGTCGCATCAATTACCGAACCACCACCCACCGCAATCATCGCATCCGCATGTAACTGGTTAAATGCAATCGCAATTTCTTCTGCAATTTGAATGGTCGGGTTTGGCTCTACTTGGTCGTAAATAGAAGAAGTGATTCCATTCTCTTCTAACCCATTTAGAAAATCGTCAAGTAATCCAGAGTCGCGGATGCCCTCATCCGTTACAATAAGCAATTTTGAGATTTTTCTATCCACTAAATTCGTTGGTAAACGCTTAAAACTATCCGCCCCAATCAATAATTCTGGCTCACGCCAGTTGAGTACGTAAGCAGCTGGACGAGCGACTGCTTGAAACGAACGTGTCAATAATTTATTCATGGTTCCCCTACTTTCTTTATATTTAATATACAAGTGTTCATCGTTCCTTTAATGTATCATAGATTTTAAAAAAATAGGTGTAAAACATACTCAATAGTTGAAAAAATAATGGATGAAAAAGCCACTCATTTATGAGTGGCTTAGCTCGTACTATAAATTTTCCGCGCGGTAATAAATATTTCCAATATCCCTTGGATTATGAGGCAACCAACGTTGAGGTTTGCTTGCCGCATAAATTGGGCCTGTATTCATTGCCTTTTGTAAGGATTTTGCGGCTGGAACTTTTGCATCATTACCTTCTAAGATTGATTTCGCTAAGGCCATATTATTATCTAAAACAATCTTATCAATTTCATACGTTTCATGATTCACGAGTACACAGTCATATAAATCACTGTATGAACTAAATTTTACCAATGCTTCGTAATGCTCTCTTACCGTTGAGCTATTGTCAAAAAACATCAGGGTCGGATGTGAAATAGCATCGCCAAAAATAGCAATACGCTCTTCTGGGACAATAAACACCATGCTGCCTGCACTGTGTCCTGGTAAATCATACGGCTGAAATGTAACACCACCTAAATCAAAAATCGTCTCCTCAGTTAATGAAAGATAAGGCTCCGTTCGAGCGGCCACCCATAAGTCAGGGTCTTCAACAAAATCAGCCGCTTCATAATTTAACATTAAACGTCTTCTAAGATCGACGTCACTTTGCGATTCAATCATTGCCAAATCTCTATCATTTAAATAGGCGGTTTCAAACTGAGCAGCACTTCCGACATGATCTGGATGACCATGCGATAAAACTAATGTAATCGGTAAATCCGTAATCGATTCAACAACAGCTTTTAAGTCGCCATAACCCCAACCTGCATCGAGTAAAATCGCTTCTTTATCACCCACAATTAAATAACAACAGACATAAGTCATGCTGATTCGATAAATACGCTCGGATACTTTTTCTACTTCATAAATCAAAATGATCGTCTCCAACTGTTTGTAAATTTCTAGAACTTCTCTATGTTACTTCATATCATAACAAATCTCAAAAAAAATTAAAATTAAACAAAGTTATGGCAAGCAAAAGATGAGCTAATCTTATTTATTTGTTGCATGATTTATTGTTGCAACAGATATAAGCGATTGAACTGTTTCATTTTGAAAAGTTGTAACAAATCGAGTAATCCGTTGATGAAAATACAGAATAAGCCCCTCCTTAAATAAACAGGAGAGTCCTATTTCTATTATTCAGCTTGATTTTCTTACTACTGCCACAGTTTCTGGGATCTTTTCAACCCATATTTATCCGTTGAATGCGTTGCTCTTTTTCAAAACGGCTTAGTTCGCGTGGAGTTAATCCATTGATATTACGTATTCGCGTATTAGCATGCAATCGTTTAACGTGATTCGCAATTCCACCAAGTAACTTTTTATCTTCAAAAATAAAATCATCATCAGCAAATACATCCAGAGCAAAGTCAATTCCCTCACCCATTTGCAAGTTAAGTTGGACGTCTTCGGCTCGGATTTGAGCTTTTCGAGAATCGCCACCGTAAACCTTCTCAGTTAAAAATTTGTGGAGTTTAATATATTCCTTAGGTTGCTCCGTGTAATTGTAATCAAAATAGTTAAAGAGTTCTTCTTGTTCCGGAATATAAGACGGTCTCCCTTTTTGATCTTCAACTAATTTTTCATAGATTCCCTCAAACATCTCGACATCCTCTGTAACGAACTCGCCCAATTTCACGTAGACGGATCCGTTTTCTAAATTTGCTGTCGGATTGGTTAGATACTCTTTAACTTCTTCAACTGTTATTTGGGAATCATTTTGAAGATTGTAAATTTCGGCCACCTTATCAGCTGCGACTCGACCGTATAAGTGAGTCAAAGAAATGATATATTTTTCTAAATGAGTGGCCTGTTCATAACGTTCTGCCAATGAAACTCTAGAGATGCCAGCTCTCTCTCTTAATTTTTCATTCATTTCAATTAAAGATAACCCATTTTGGTCCCAAGTTCTCATCGAGATAGCATAATTAGCGACTAGTGCCCTTAGTTTCCCTTTTATTTCATTATCGTCAATTGCATAACCAAAATCAGAGATTATTTCGAATGCACCACTGACATCATTGAAATTAACAGATAAATGGTCATGCATTTCTCTCGCAATTTCTTCTGCTAATACCGCGTTTCCATCCGTTACTTTTTCAGTTATAAACGTTTCTATTTGTAGGTAGTAGTCGTTTTTTTCAAAATAATACTCGTCGACATACTTTAAAAGCTCTTCTTTTTCTGGCATATAGTAAGGCCATGTACTCCGCTCATCAAAAATTTCCTGAGGGGATTCTGTTTCAATATAGATCGCTTCGTGAACGAATAAGTTTTGTTCGATAAAAATAAAATTTTCCTCTAATTCTTTTGCAAGTTCATCGAGTTCATTCTCTAAATCACTTAAAGAAATCTTTTCGTTATTTTGACTATTGTAGATGTCTAAAACTTGTTGCATCGAAACTAACCCATAAAGGTTTGTAAGTGCGATAATATACTGAGTGAGTTCGTCCATTTTATCAACTGCTTTCTTTTTAAAAGTTAGAAGCTTGCTTTACATCGTCATTGAAAAAAGACCTAAAAAGATGGCAGATAAAATAAAGAAAAATAAGGCTTTTTTCCAGTCTTCTTTGGCTACCTTCCCTCGTAAATGATTTAAGATTGCGGACAGCGCAAAAAGACCCGCACCAATTGAACAAACAAACCAGATTAAGGCTAATGCTTCATCTAACGACATGTGAAACCTCCAACAAAATATTCTTATTTCTATTATAAGCTTTTATAACTTTAAAAGCGAATAAGCATAGAAAAACTCCTAATCTTTTAAAAGATTAGGAGTTTTTGAATTCAAGCTTATTCTTTTACTTTAACAACCGTACGACCTAAGTGTTTACCTTCTTTAATCGCTTCGATTGTTTCTTCTAAATCCGATAGGGCTACTTCTTGAGAAACTAATTCATCGGTGACGTTCCACTCGTTTGCTAGTTTTTCCCATAGCGCATTTTTCGCTTCTTTTGGATAGTCAACCGAGTTAATTCCTAAAATATTGACTCCTCGAAGGATAATTGGGAATACTGTCGCCTCTAATTTATGACCACCTGCATTACCACTCATCGCCATGCTTCCATTTTCATGGATTTGAGCTAGAGCTTTCGCCGCAACGTCGCCACCCACTGTATCAATTACGTAGTGGTAGTTTCTTTCATCAAGTGTGTTACGCCCACTTGTTAAATCATCCGCAAATACAATATTTGTCGCACCTAATTTTTTAGCAACCTCTACTTGATAGTCTTTACGAACAAGCGCATGAATATTTTTGTAGCCAGCTTTTTTCAAGATTTGAATCGCTACACTTCCTACCCCACCCGTTGCTCCAGTAACTAAGATATCTGGGTCATTTTCAGGTGCCATACCGTGTTCTTCTAAGGCTTGAACCGACAAAGCGGAAGTGAATCCAGCTGTACCATAAAGCATCGCATCTCTTGCGCTTAAATTCGCAGGTAATTTCGTCACATTTCGTGCTTCAGTACGCGCGTATTCTGCAAATCCTCCTGTTGTTTTCACACCGGGGTCCGTACTGTTAATTAAAACAGCATCGCCCTCTTTAAATTCGTCTGTTTTAGAAGATACAACCGTCCCTGCCATATCAATTCCAGGAATCATTGGGTAGTTGCGGATGATACCGCCTTTAGGTTGGAATGCTAACATATCTTTGTAGTTTACCGAAGAATACTCAACCTCTACAACGACATCACCCTCTGAAAGATTCTCTAAAGTGACTTCTTCTAGTGCTTGAGTCACCTCATCATTTTCTTTTCGTACAACAATCGCTTTGAATTTATCCATTCTATCTTCACCTTTCTTGTAATCGTTCTCATACGTCATTAAGTATACACTTGTTCATTCATAATTTCATCTCTTTTGTGCGTAAATTTTTGAAGACTCGAACCTTATAGGGAAGTTCGTTTTTTCGCTTCGCAAATTAACATCTATTAATCAGTTTAGCATAGAAAGAAATGAGAAGATAATAATTCTAATTATAGAAGGTATAGTCAAATTCTATAGTATACTAAGACGAAGTTATAGGATGAATGGAGTGAATACCATGTTTACCTTAGGAAGAAAAATTGATTTTAGTTATAAAACGAACACATATATCCTTTTGATTGTAGTAACGGCTTTTATTTCAAAAGGATTGATAAGTGGTGATGTTATTTCAGGACTTACTTTAGCCGGTTCGGCGTTCGTAACTTGGGCTTTGGCTCGTGAAGTCGATCCGGCTCATGACTATTCGGCGTTTGTAGCGGTAGCTATTGCTGTAATCTTTATGCTTACCAACCGATCCGTTCAATTCTTACCTTTATTCTGGATACTTATGATGTGTCGAGCCGTTAGCGGGATTACGGGTAAAAAATTGACCTGGCTAGATTTTCTTACCCTACTCGCGCTTACTGTAGCTTTAGCTTTGAATCAAGAAAATAGCATTTACTATTTGATCAGTGTCATAGCCATGGCTTTAATTTGGAAGACAGGGGATAAAAATAAATGGGTAATTGCTTCAGGTATTATTTATTTAGGACTGTATATTTATCAAAGTCTTTTTGCGAGTGAATTGACTTTTCATATCCTAGTAGACGCCACACCCTTAAATTACGTCTCACTTATACTACCTATCCTATTGATTCCTTTATTTCGCTCCCTTTCGAAAGTTCCTGTCCAAGACGACCAAGGGAATCCAGCTGATTCTTCGAAAATATTTTCAAGCCAGCTGCTTTTTCTATTATTTATCGTATTGTCAGCCTTGTTTACTCCAGTCGTTTTAGGTAATGAATTTATTTCTCTCTCAGTTATTGTCGGGGTAGCAAATTATTACCTCTCAAAAAATTTGTTACTTCATCGTAAATAGTTTATAGCCCGATTTGATGGTTTAACGAGGCTGTAAAATTTTTATAGCCTGATTAGAGCGTTTAACCAGGCTGTATTTTTTTTATGGCTTGATTAGACGCTCGAATTACAGACTATTTAATTTCCCAAACAAATGTGACTTCATCACTCACATCAATGTCTTCTGGAACAATATGTGGCGAAGCTTCTGCTGCCATCCGCATATTCGATTCATTCAGACGATAATCGGTGGGTGAATATAACTCAATTCTGCCCCAATTGTAATGAATATCGACAATTTCACCAAGCTTTACCCCCGATGCATCCGCCAGTATCTCTGCTTTTTCTTTTGCATTTTTAGCAGCATTCCGAAGGAGATCTTCACTCACCTTCGTCAAATCTTTGACCGAGAATTGGATATTAAAAACGGGATCAACAGAGGCCTGTACTAATGCAGACAATACTTTCGAAAGACGCTCGAAATCCAAATCAAACTCCAATCGAAAATCTTGCCGACACTCATAGCCGACAAAGCGCCTTTGGTAATTTTTCTGTGCATCTTGATAAGACTCATAGACCGTATCTATCGTAAAATCCGTCGTCTTCAAGTCGTTCTTATCAAATCCCAGCTCTAAAAATATGTTTAATAACTCCTGACTCGCCTCAGTTGCTTGTTTCATCGTTTCTTCGTAAGTAGACAATTGAGTACTCAAATCCAAGGAAAGAACAAGCAAATCAGGTTTCACACTGACATTTCCCGTTCCTTTTACTGTCATTTTTCGCATGATGTGTTCCTCATTTCTTCGAAAATAAAAGATTGGTGTGTGGTTTTAAAGTAAATCAACTAGGACTTATCCGAATCTTTTAATGCATTAAAGAGCATATTGAATTGACCTTTAAACGACATGACGTCTTCAAAGATATCTTCGCCATCATTAAGCATTTTTACGGTTACCCATCCTAATGCCTGTGTAATCGTACTGGCTACTACCGCATTAATTGCTGCTCCGGCAACAGTTCCAACTGCTGGAATGAATTTCATTAAATTACCCACAGCCCCTCTTCCTAAACTCACAATGACTAATTCTCTTGTTAAAGACTCGCCAAGATTTTCTGAAAATTTACGACCAAAAATCTTATGTAATCGCCCCATCATCGTTAATTGAATAGGAACTAACAAGAACGCATCTGAAAATGGAATCGGTGAACATCCTACAATTGCTGCAGTTAATGATGCCGCATGGACAGTCGCATGAGTCTTTCTCTTTGTTTCCTCGTCTACCCCTTCTAAAAACACGTCAAATATTTCATCGAACTGACTCTTACTATTTTCTAGAATTTTTTCTGCCTGAGCTTTTGATTTGTCATAAGTACTTAAAATCGTTGCAGAAATTTTCTTTGGAAACTTATTGAGGACTTCTTTAAAAAACGATTCAAATTCTTCTTTTTCACCTTCAACCTGCTCGTCATTATCTACTAATTCATTCGTTTCTTCTGATTCTGTTAATTCTTCAGCTTTCTCCAATTCTTCAAGCGCCTCTTTAGCCTTTCGTTTTGCTTCTACTTTCTCTGAGATAGACTTTTTTCTTTTATTTACCCAGTTT
>DAIOTF010000048.1:0-8976 GCA_036752165.1 Atopostipes sp. | reverse complement strand
TCTAATCCTTGAAATGAAAATGACATACTATCTCTCCTCGTAATTTCTTTTAAGCTTATTATATGGGTTAATAAATAAGTAAATCAAAAAATGGCGATTAAAAATAACAGAATGAATTCTTGTGGCTTCATAAATTCAATTACAAAGCCATGAGATTTTATTCTGACCTAATCGCTATACAAAACAAATAAAAAGAGAGGCTGGTCTACAGCCTCCCCTCACTATATTTGATTCACTATAAAATTATTCTGCAGCTTTTTGTTCACGAACTTTGTTCATAGCTGGTGCCCAGTATGAAAGTTGGTATAACATTGTTTCTACTGCATCTTTTTGTGCATCCGCTGGGTTAAATCCATCATCATTGAAATCATGGAAGATTGACAACGCTGGATGTGTACGAACGTGTGCAACTTGGAATTCTGATAAAATCGTACGTAGTTGTTCTGCTGCACGTACTCCACCTGCAGAACCGTAACTTACGATTCCAGCAGCTTTATCTGTTAATTCATTGTATACATAGTCAAGTGCATTCTTTAATGCAGATGATAAACCGTGGTTGTATTCAGGCGTTACAAAAATGTAAGCATCTAATTCATTCATTTTTTCTGCCCAAGGTTGTTGTTGTTCTTTTGCTTTTAAATCTGATGTATATGCTGGTGAAGCTGGTTCGTCAAATAATGGTAGTGGATAATCTTTTAAATCCACAATTTCAAATTCTGCATCAATAGCGTAGTTATCTGCTACTTCTTTTACCCAATTTGAAATAGGCTCGTTTATGCGACCGTCTCGAATACTTCCCATGATAATTCCAATTTTCATTTTATCTATTCCTCCAGTATTTTTATCTTGAATTCATAATAACACAACAAAAAATTAACACAAGTAAAACATCTCGAATTCGAACAAATTATTCCAAAAAAGATAAAGCTCTTATTTAAAGAGCTTTTATCGGCTTACATTTATAGTAGTTGCTTGTATTGTTTTAATAATTCATTCAATAAATAAGGAATGTGTTTGAGCTTTTCTTTCGTTTCACTAAAAGAAATACGAATTTGTTTATTTCCAGGATTCTCTAGACCTTCTTCTAGGGTATAAAAGCCAGACATAGATGCCATGAGTAAAGTGGTTGGCACATCATCGATTAAGACGCTTCCTTTTTCGGCACAATAAGCAATAAAGTCATCGACTTTAAAATCTGAATCCACAACTTTCCTTAAATCTACTACAAGATAAATCGAAGATTCGGGAAGCGAAACAATAAAGTCTGGATTGATTTCTTTTAAATGAACATGCATGCCAATACTAATATTTTTGTAGTACGTACGAATATTATCCATCCAGGCCTCATAGTTTTCTTTCGTTTCATGAGCGATTGCACCGAATAAGTATTGGCCCATTGAATTTGCGCTCAGATTACTTGTATAATCAGCCACTGCTTTTTCATAAAAAGTCTGATTGTCCGTCACTAATGCACCAATACGAATGCCACAAGCATTCCAAACTTTCGAAGTCGTTTCCAAACTGATTCGTCTGCCTTCAATTCCTGGAACTTCCTCATCAGTCAGTCCCCAAATACTAATGACTTCACGATTATCATCGTAAAATAAGCCCCGATAAGCTTCATCGCTTACTAACCATAGATTGTATTTCACGCAAAGTTCAGCAATCTCAATCAATTTATCATGTTCAAACATTTGACCAGTCGGGTTATCATATGGAATGACTAAAATTCCACCCGGTTTTTCATTGATAATGAATTGCTCAAGAACTTCAATATCTGGAAAAGTAAAGACACCTTGTTCATTTAATTCCCGAGGCACAGTTACTGTCTTGCGCCCAACTCGATCCGCTATCGCTGTATAATTTGTATACGCAGGATCAAACATTAATAGGGGGCGTTCGTTTTTCCCTGGTTCACCACAAACCCCTAAAAGGGTAAGCTCCATAGCCATAGATGCTCCATCTGTGACAAGTACTTCTAAATTGGATGTATCAAAGTCCTCTAATTCAATGATACGTTTAAAAGCGGCTTTTGTTTCCGCATTCCCAGGTGTTTCTTCATACTTAATTACACCATCTCCAAAGCGACCATTTAACTGCCCCATTTTTTTAAGGCGTTCAATCATTCTCGGATGCATAGGCAAAGACACATTACCAATCGCTCCATTGACTAAGGCAACGTCATCTGTACGCTGGGCATATTTAAGACTGGCGAGTCGCACGGCAGATGGCTGCTTACTTTCAAAATATTCGGATACGAATGGTTGGTGTGTTTTATTTCCTACATGCATGAGAATTCTCCTTTATTTTCTAATCTTCTTTACAGATTAGGTTTTCTCAAAAACGCTTTCAACTATTTTACCACGTTTTCGATATTTGTAAATGAGAATATGGTTAAAATTCATCTCTTTTTAATCTTAGTTCTCTAAATTGTTCTAGAGATTCAGCTTGTAAAAATAAATTAATATCTTTTTCTTTACTAATTGTTGAAGGAAGTGTTGGGAGATCTTTCGATCGATAATCTATAACCACTTCTAAGGCATCCGTAATCGTTTGATTATTTGGTTCAATCGTTTGTGCAAATCGCAAGTTGGTTTCTGTATATTCATGCGCTGCGTATACTAGCACTCGATTGTCTAAGGTCTTGAATTTTTGAAGAGACTGATATTGTGCCTCATAGTCGCCTGTGAAAACTCGTCCACAACCGCCTGAAAAAAGCGCATCTCCACAAAAAAGCCCGTCTCTCATCACATAACTAATATGGCCTGCTGTATGGCCGGGTGTAAAAATAACGTCAAAACGTTCACCCAGGAGTTCAAAGGAGTCACCTTCTTCTACAATGCTATTTACAAATGCACTTGTTTCTTCAGGTCCATAAACAGGGGTCTCAGGGTAATTTTCTAAAATTTCAAACACTCCCCCTGTATGATCGTCATGATTATGCGTCAGCAAAATAGCTTTGAGCTTTAAATTTTTTCTTTTTAAATAGCCTAAAACACCTTTTGCTTCTCCTGGATCAACAACAACTGCTTCGTCTTTTTCCTCAATAACCCATATATAATTATCTGAAAAAGCTTTAATCGCTTCAACTTTCATTTCAATCTTCCTTTCAAATCAATTATTCTACACTCCTATTGTAACATGGATGAAATTTGATTAAAAAAAGACTGAAAGTCATTTTGACCTTCAGCCTTTAACTATTCGTAATGGATTATGCTTGTTTCAACTGTTGGTGAATCTCTAATAGACCCACTTCACGAACTTCACGCGGTAAGAACATGCGTATTTCTTCATCATTGAAACCAACTTGTAGACGACGATCATCCATAATAATCGGACGGCGTACGAGACTAGGTTCTTCAATAAATAAATCTAATAGTTCACTCATTGACAATTCGTCAAAATCGATTTGAAGTCTCTTATACGCTTCTGAACGATAGGAAATAATTTCTTCCGTTCCTTCATCCGTTAACATCAAGATTTCCTTGATTTCATCTTTAGTGAGTGGCTCATGATAAATGTTCTTCTCCACATACTCCAAGTTATGTTCTTCTAGCCAAGCTTTCGCTTTTCTACAAGATGTACAACTTGGTGATAGATATAGTTTTATCATAGAATTGTACTCCTTTTTAAAGATTTGTTCAGACATCTTAATGAGTAGGAGAAGTTTTTACAGTAAAATTAAAGCTATGTATAACATAAAAACTTCTTAAAATGTGAACTTTTAGTTGCTATACCACAAATAATAAACCTCATAGAATTAGATGTCAAACAGGAGCCCTTGAAAACTGGAGTTTTTTGCTAATATTTGTATTCGCGTTACATTAACAATTTAAAATACAGGCGTGGTATAATTTGACTATTAAAATATTGGAGGAGTGAACATGCATATTGTCTTAATTGGTCAAAACAAGTTGAGGGGTACATTATCTGTTCATGACGATATCAAAACAGCTCTACTGGAGTATGACTATAAAGTGACGACTATACATGCAGATAATCAGTTACTTAGTCGCTTAGAAAAAATTGATAAACCTCATTTAATTATTAACTTGAGCACAGGGCTTTCAGATAAACGATCGCAAGCAAACATTGTAGGTCTACTTGAAATGACTGGCATTCCTATTCTGGGTTCAGGACTAATTTCTCATGTCGTTGGATTACATAAGGAAATGACCAAATCTCTTTTAAACGCTCATAACATTCGTAATGCACGCTTTCAACTTATTGAAGATGAAAATGATCCAATTAGACCTGACTTTGTTTACCCTCTTATTGTAAAACCTGAACATGAAGGGTCAGGTGTTGGCCTGACAGCTTCTTCACTTGTAGAGATTCCTAAACAATTAAAACAAGTCATTCGGGAGAAGATTTCCGAACATAACCAAGTACTGCTTGTAGAAGAATTTCTACCGGGTCGAGAGTTTACAGTTGGGGTGATTGGAAATAAGGAACTTGAAATCTTACCAATCAAAGAAACGATTTTTCCAGAAGATGGATTACAAATATTGACGGACGCAATGAAAACGGAAGATTTATCTATATCTGAGATTCCTGCAAATATTCCTACGGTTCTTGAGAGAGAAATTATTGATATGACCGAGAAGACGTATCGTATATTGCGCTGTCAAGATTTTTCACGCATTGATTTTAGATTGGATCGCAATGGGCAGCCTAATGTTATTGAAATTAATACAGCGCCAGGTTTAAAAGATAACTTCTCATTCTTTCCGTTGATTGCAAAAGCTGCCGGCTATAATTATTCTGAGCTTATTCATCGATTAGTTCAAGTCGCTTTAGAACCAAGAGGCTTGCAATAAACCTCTTAAATCTCATCCTTAAGACCGATTTGTCAATGATTACACTGTGTTATACTTGGTTCTAGAGAAGGGATGATGCGTGATGAAACGACTAAAATCAAAATCTTCAGAGATGAGTTTGCGCAAATTTATTTCAGCACTATTTTCCAAAGACACCCCTCGCTATATCAAAGCAATTGTAGGTCTAGCCTTAGCATATACTGTTTTTCCAATCGATTTTCTTCCTGATATTTTAGGTGTGGTCGGGTTTGCGGATGATGCAGCTGTGTTGACTTTACTTACGACAGTCGCCATGACATTACTTGAGAATCATAATAAGGAACAAATGAAAATGGCTCCTGAAGCCGAAGAAATCAATAAATAACATTAAAAATAGAGCGTATAAAATGTCTGGCATTTTATACGCTCTTTTTTGTGATTAAATGAATCTTTTTTCTTGATACTTCCAGATGGCAATACCTATACCTAAACCTATTAAAGAAGGTATAATCCAACCAAAACCATACTCAAAGGCAGGTAAAAAATTCTTCGCAAATTTTAAGAACGGCTGGATGATAGAATTAGCTTTCACTGAATCAGGTACTGCATTTAAAAAATCAAAAATAGCAGCTACAAGTGTAAAGCCAATTGTCCATTGATAAACAGCTTTTTGTTTTCTAAGAACTGGCGTAGCTAAAGATAAAAGAATTAACACGATAGCTAAAGGGTATAAAAACATTAATACAGGTAGTGAAAGTTGAATAATTGTCTCTAACCCAAAGTTTGCAATGACTAATGAGGTTAAAGTAAATAATACCGCATATTTGTTGTAAGAAATTGAATTTGGAAACATTTCACTAAACATTTGGGCACAAGACGTAATTAATCCGATGGCTGTTTTTAGACACGCTACAAATACAATTAAAGCGAGTAATACTTGACCGGCAAAACCAAAGTAGTGTTGACTTACTAGAGATAAGATAACCCCACCGTTTGCACCTTGGCTAACACTTCCCAAACTTGTTGTTCCCATATAAACCAGAGCTGAATAAATTGCACCCATCCCAATTAAGCAAATGATTCCAGCTTTCAACGACTCAATCGCTTTTCTTTTCGGGTTCATAATCCCCAATCGTTCGATATTTGAAATAATGACAATCGCAAAAGCAAGTGAAGCCAAAGCGTCCATCGTGTGGTAACCTTCTAGAAAACCTGTGAAAAAGGCACGATCTTGATAAGCTCCTTGTGGTATAACTTCACTGATTTGACCCATCGGTTGAACAATCGTTGCAATGATAATAATAGATAATAAGAGCACAAAAGCAGGGGTTAGATATTTTCCGACCCAATCTAAAATGCGTCCCGGTTTAAGAGAAAAGTAAAGCGTCAATGCAAAAAAGAACAGGGAGAAAATAAGAAGTCCTATTTTTAGATATTCAGCTTCAACAAACGAGGTTAAACCAACTTCAAACGCTACGGTTGCCGTTCTTGGAATAGCGAATAAAGGGCCAATCGTTAGATATAAGGCGCATGTAAACAGTACAGAATATAAAGGACTAACCGGCTTTGCCATCTCATAAAGACTTTCACTACGAGAAATAGCCGAAGCGACAACTCCTAAGATAGGTAAGGTCACTCCTGTGATTAAAAATCCAATAGTCGCCTGAACCATGTTATTACCAGCCAACTGTCCCATATAAACTGGGAATATCAGGTTACCTGCTCCAAAAAATAAGCCAAATAATAAAGAACCAATTAATAATGTCTGTTTAAAACTTAATTTCTCATTCATAGCACAACTCCTTCTAGTGCCTGATATTATAGCATATCTTCTAGTGTTTAAAACAGTACTTTCAATAAAATAAAAAATGAAAACACCACCTATACAAAATCGTATAAGTAGTGCCTTCCAGTTTATTCTATTCTTTAAACTTTAGTTTACTTTTTCATAATCAGCTGCATGGCTTTTTCAATTTTTGCTTGTTGAACTTCTGAATCCTCATCTGGATTATTTATGCATTCATACAAGTTCTCTGCCACAACAATTCCTATAATTCGATCAATACTTGAGCGAACGGCTGATAACTGTGTAACAACATCCATACATTCACGCTCATCTTCCATCATGCGAATAACGCCTGCTAATTGCCCTTCAGCTCTTTTGGCTCGATTAATTACTTTTTGATCGACTTTCATCTCATCTTACCTTTCTTTTTTTCCGCTCCACATACTCATGCCACCAAGCACATTCGTCGTTTTATAACCTGCTTGTTCTAAAAATTGACAAGCTTGTTGCGAACGACCACCTGATTGACAAACCACATAATATTCTTCATTTTTATCTAGTTCAGTGTACTTTTTTTGTAATTTAGATAGCGGCATATTTTTAGCACCTGGGATATGTCCACCTAATTTATATTCTAACACTTCGCGAACATCAATCACATGTAAATCTGATTTGTCATTTTTTTCAATAAACTTTTCCATAGAAATCGTTTTAACCATAATAAATTGCCTCCGGTTTAATAATTTTATACAGATGGAATGCCCCATCTAAGTTTTTAACTTTAAAATCATGTTGTTTTAAAATGCGTTCTGCGATATAAGAACGTTGACCACTATGACATGAAATAATATATCTTTGGTCAGGATCAATTTCATCTAAACGATCGCGCAAATCGTTTAACGGAATAACTAAAGAGTCTTTGAATCCTCCGTTATTTTCCACTTCATCCGTTGAACGAACATCTAGCACTTTCCAACCATCTGCCACTAAGTCTTCTACTTCATGCCATTGAACCGTATCGGATTGACCTTCCATTACGTTCAATGCTTGGTAGCCCGCCATATTTACCGGGTCTTTTGCCGATCCAAATGGTGGCGCGTAGGTAAACTCTAACTCTGGTAAATCAGCGACTTTTAAGCCACCTTTTATCGCAGTTGCAAGGATATCAATTCGTTTATCAACCCCATTTTCACCAACAGCCTGAGCACCATATATTTCTCCTGTGATTGGATTAAAAATTAATTTCAATTCAACCATTGTAGCACCTGGGAAATACCCTGCATGGTGTTTGACAGAAGTGTGAGTCACATCAAAGTTTAAGCCGGCTAATTTAGCTTGTCTTTCACTTAAGCCTGTTGATGCGGCAGTCATATTGAATACACGAACAATCGCTGTTCCAATACTTCCTTTATTCTTACGGTCCAGACCACTGATGATATCTGCTACTTGACGTCCTTGGCGATTGGCAGGTGATGCAAGTGAGATCAAAGCATCTTCACCTGTGATTTGATTCGTGACAAGAATAGCATCTCCAACAGCATAGATATCTTTTATGCTTGTTTCATAATTTTCATCCACTTTGATTCCATCTCGGAAACCTAATTCAACGCCTGCCTCTTTCGCAATTGTTGAAGCAGGTTTAACACCAATGGATAAAATCGTCAGTCCTGACTCAAGTACTCGACCATCTTCTAAGATCACTTTGTTTCCTGCATCTTCGAAAGCCACAGCGGATTGTCCAGTAATCACTTCTACCCCATTAGCTTTTAATTCATTTTCAACAAAACGAGCCATCTCTTCATCGAGTGGGGGTAGGATTTGTGGTGCCATTTCAACCAAGGTAACTTCCAGTCCACGATTTACTAAGTTTTCGACCATTTCAAGACCTATAAAACCCCCACCGATAACCACTGCGTTTTTAGGATTTTTATTTTCAAGGTTATCCATAATTGCATCTAAGTCGGGAATATTTCTTAGAGTAAAGACGTTATTCGCTTCGTCGTAGCCTTTGATTGGAGGAACGATTGGCTCGGCTCCCATGGATAAAATTAATTTATCATAAGATTCTTCGTACGTGCCCTCTGGACCATTAACAGTTATCGTTTTTCTATCTGCTTGAATACTGAGGACTTCAGTTTCCACTCGTACATCTAGTCTGAAGCGATCATACAAAGCTTCTGGAGTTTGAACGAGCAAGTCTTCTCGCTCTGAAATTTCACCTGAAACGTAATACGGTAACCCACAATTCGCAAAAGAAACATACGGTCCTTTATCAAAAATGATGATCTCTGCATTTTCATTCAATCGGCGTAAACGTGTTGCAGCCGACATTCCACCTGCGACTCCACCTACAATTAATACTTTCACTATCTTCACCCTTTTTTTATTTTT
>DAIOTF010000047.1:5295-8982 GCA_036752165.1 Atopostipes sp. | reverse complement strand
GCCAAAGCCAATTTTAACATCAGAAAAACCCCTGCTGGATATACAAACAGCAGGGGTTTATTAAGATTATTTAATTAATTAAAAGTAGTTGATACCCATTGCACGTTTTACGTTATCAAGGGTTTGTGCGGCAACGCGTTCGGCGTTTTCGCTACCTTCTTTTAGCATTTCTAAGATATAACCCGTGTCTTTCGCATACTCTTCGCGACGTTCGCGGATTGGTGCTAATTTAGCTTGCAAGACATCGTTTAAGTAGCGTTTGATTTTCACATCACCTAAACCACCGCGTTGGTAGTGCTCTTTTAATTCCGCAACTTTTTCTTTGTTGTCATCAAAAATATCTAGGTAAGTAAAGACAACGTTACCTTCGACTTTACCCGGATCTTCTACACGAATATGTCCCGGATCTGTATACATTTTCATGACTTTTTTCTGGATTTCATCCGCAGAGTCGGACAAGTAAATTCCGTTGTTCAATGATTTACTCATTTTACCTTTGCCATCAATTCCGACTAAACGACCGTGTCCTTTAGGTGGCAACATGACTTCCGGTTCTACTAAAGCATCTGTATTATAAATCCGGTTAAAGTCACGCACAATCTCCCGAGCTTGTTCAAGCATTGGTTTTTGGTCATCTCCAACCGGTACATGCGTCGCGTTGAAAGCTGTAATATCTGCAGCTTGACTTACTGGATACACTAAAAATCCAGCAGGGAGGCTCTTTTCGAAGCCTTTATCTTGAATTTCTGATTTTACTGTCGGATTTCGTTCCAAGCGCGAAACGGTTACTAAGTTTAAATAATAAACCGTTAATTCTGGCAGTTGTGGAATTTGTGACTGAATAAATAAATTCGATTTCTTAGGGTCTAAACCAACCGCTAGATAGTCTAATCCTACCTCAATCAAACTCTCTTGTACTTTTTTCGGGTTTTCCCAATTATCCGTTAGTGCCTGTTGGTCGGCAATCATCACATACATTTCATTGTTCGGATCATTTTGAAGTTTTACACGGTTTTCAAGTGAACCTATATAATGGCCCAAATGAAGTTTACCTGTTGGACGGTCCCCAGTTAAAATAATATTGCTCATTTTGTAAGCTCCTCATTTCGATTCAATAATTAGTTCTAATTATAGCGTATTTACTCACAATAATCATTAGTTTCTCGCAAAGGAGGCCTTCTTGTTTTCAAATTTAATAACCGGTATACTTTTTAGGTCTGTTTTATTAAATAAAGGAGATTAACTAGAAAATGAAACAACCATTAAGAATGATAGGCATTTTCGGCCTAATACTTACTTTTTCCCTACTCATCTGGGGGTTTTTCTCATCCGAAGATATGATTCAAAATTTATTAGCGACTTTAGGATCGGGAGCGCCGATTCTATTTATTTTTATGCAAACCACTCAAACAGTCACACCCTTCATCCCCGCCGCACTCATCATCCCTATCGGCCTTCTCGTATTTGGCGTTGGCACAGGTTTTTTTCTCAGCTTTATCGGCCTTACGGTGGGCTCAGTAATTAATTTTAAATTGGCGCGTAAGTTCGGACAACCCCTCGTCGAAATGTTGGTGAGTGAAAAACAATTCGAAAAGTATTCAAAATGGATAGAAGACGAGGACCAATTTAATCGCCTGTTTGTTTTTGGAATGTTCTTACCTTTTATGCCATCAGATTTATTAACTTATATCGCGGGGCTATCCGATATTTCGTTTAAAAAGTATTTATCAATTACTAGCCTTAGTAAAATATTTACCCTATTCTTGTACTCTTATGGTGTTGCAGGAATCTTGAGAATTCTATTTCGTTAAATAGTTGTGTGCTAATGATAGAAAAAGGAGTTCAGTATGAAACTAATTATTGATGCGGATGCGAGTCCAGTAAAAAAAGAAGTTATTCAGTTAGCTGAAAAGTACCATTTTCAAGTGGTGCTCGTTTCAAGTATTTCCCATTATACAAATGAAATTTACCCTAATTTTGTCGAGACAGTATATGTTGAAAAAGGAGCGGATATGGCGGATTTTAAAATTGTACAACTCGCTAAGAAAGATGACATAATTATCACTCAAGATTATGGTTTGGCTTCTCTTTTATTACCTAAAGGGTGTCATGTTTTTCATCATAAAGGGTATGAGTACACAAATGATAATATAGAAATGCTTTTACAGAATCGGCATTTTAGCGCTCTTCAAAGACAAAGTGGCCATCGGACAAAAGGGCCAAAACCATTTACCGAAGGGGACCAAAAAAGATTTAAAGAATTCCTAGAAGCTTTCATCCAAACGAAATTGTAAAAAAACCTTGAAGATTGTGTTATATTCACCTAAAAACACTAATAATTAACTGAAGTCATGCTATGATTAGAGAATGAACAACTGGCTATAGAGGAGGTAAAAAGATGTCATATATTGAAGTCATTAACGAATCCAAATTTTACGGAAAAGGCGCCGCTACTGTGAAGGCGAATGATAAAATAAACTTTTCTATAAAAGAAAGAGAATTTACAGTAATTGTCGGTCCTAGTGGGGCTGGAAAATCGACCCTTCTTCATATTTTGGGTGGTATGGATTCACCGAATGAGGGAGAAGTGATCATTGACGGTACGGATATCGCCCGTTTAGATGAGAAAGAATTGACAGTTTATCGTCGAGAAGATATTGGGTTTATTTTTCAAAATTATAACTTAATTCCAAATTTAACGGCACTTGAAAATGTTGAAATGGCAGCGGAGTTAACAGATAACCCGCTGAATCCCGAGGAAGTGATTAAATCTGTCGGCTTGAGTCATCGTGCAAATAATTTCCCCGCTCAACTTTCTGGGGGCGAACAACAACGAGTCGCAATTGCGCGAGCTTTGGTTAAAAAGCCAAAACTTCTTCTTTGTGATGAACCGACAGGCGCTCTTGATTATGAAACAGGAAAACAGGTGCTGACCCTGCTTCGCGAATCAAAAGACCTTTACGGCGCGACAGTATTAGTCATCACGCATAACCAAGCGATTACGCCGATGGCCGATCGGGTCATTGAAATTGGAGATGCCCAAGTGAAATCAAATCAAGTCAACGAGAATCCTGTTCCTGTGACGGAGATTGAATGGTAAAACAATTAGAGTATTTTAGAAAGGAGGCTTGTTATGCGATATAAATCTCTATGGAAAGACACCTTTCGAGAAATCAAACATTCGATTACTCGTTTCTTAGCTATTTTGGTGATTATCTTTCTAGGTGTCGGTTTTTACGTCGGCATTAGTGCCACAAGTCCAAATATGATTCATACAGCTGACCAGTATTATACCAATCAACAACTGATGGATTTTCGAATATTGTCTACTTATGGTTTAACAGATGAGAATATTGAAGAGTTAGAAATGATTGACGACGTGACGATTCAAAGTCACTATGCGTATGATTTTTTATTAAATGAAGTCCCCCAATCCATCCGCTTGTTTAGTTACAATAATCAAGAGATGAATCAGTACACCATTATTGAAGGTCGGCTCCCTGAAAATCCAGGCGAAATAGCGATTGATAGCTTTGAGAATTTTCTACCGGACATTGAAATAGGCGACACGATTTCAATGCAGACTGGAGACGACGGTGGAAATCCTGAAGACCATTTGCGAAGCGAGGAATTTGAGGTAGTTGGATTTGTGAAAAGTCCCTTGTATATCGAGCGGCAATCACGAGG
>DAIOTF010000047.1:0-5195 GCA_036752165.1 Atopostipes sp. | reverse complement strand
GCAAACGAACAAGAATTAACCCAAACGATTAATCATTTAAACACACAACGAGCCGAATTAGTAAGTCAAAGAAACAACTTAGAAACAGAACTTGCGAATTTAAATGCCTCAGAAGATGACTTAAATGCCGGTCGCGAACAGCT
Source organism: Atopostipes sp. (assembly GCA_036752165.1). Taxonomy (GTDB): domain Bacteria; phylum Bacillota; class Bacilli; order Lactobacillales; family Carnobacteriaceae_A; genus Atopostipes. The sequence continues at coordinate 5,052 of DAIOTF010000047.1, read as the reverse complement.
CGAACAAGGCATTAATCAAGTGAATGCCGGTTTAGCTGAAATCGAAAATAACCGCGGGGCTATTGAGGCCGGATTAGCTCAATTGAATGCACAAGAAGAAGGGTTGTTAGCCAATCAATCTCAATTAGAACAAGCCTTACAACAACCTGAGTTACCCGAATCTGATCGACAAGATTTACAAGGTCAATTGGCAGAAATTGAAGCAGGTTTGTCAGAAATTCAAACGCGTAGACAAGAAGTCCGTGCACCCCTAGAACAAGAAGCGGAATTACTCGCTCAAAGAGACGAGCTTCAAGGTCAACTATCGACCTTAAATGCGCAGGCACAAGAATTAGAAAATGGGCGCGCGCAAATAATTAACGGCATCAATCAGATTGATTCAGGCATTACGCAAATTGATGAAGGACTTGCTCAAGCTAATGCTGGGTATGCTGAAATAGAAAATGCCCGAGAAACTTTAGCGTCGGAAACGGCTAATGCTCGAGCTGAACTTGCGGATGCGGAGGAAGAATTGAATGAAGCAGAGGCTGAGTATGAAGAAGGTTTAGCGACTTTTGAAGAAGAACGTGTCACAGCTTTAGAAGAGTTAGAAGAAGGTCGAGAGGAACTCGTCGAAGCCGAAGAAGACTTGGCTGAGTTACCAGAACCGACTTACTATCTCTTTGACCGTTCGGATAATATCGGCTATATGGAATACAAAGACAATGCGGATCGTCTTTCGATCATCGCTGTGGTTTTCCCTGGGTTCTTTTTCCTAATTGCGATTTTTATCTCCTTTACGACAATGACACGGATGGTTGATGAAGAGCGCGAATATATTGGAATTATGAAGGCTCTTGGCTACCGAAATAGACAGATTCTAATTAAGTTTATAACGTATGCCATACTCGCAACTTTTGCAGGTGCTACCCTTGGAATCCTTACCGGCTATGCAGTAATCCCACCTCTCATTTTTAATGCGTATGCATCTATGTATGACTTACCGGATATGGTGGTGCAACAATATACCGTCTACACTATATTTGCTTTTATTGCGGCAACACTTTCTACAGTGGGTGCGAGCTTATTGGCGGTTAGACATTCACTGAAAAGTAATGCAGCGACTTTACTTACGCCAAAAGCACCTAAGCGTGGGTCGCGCATTTGGTTAGAACGTATCACACCCATTTGGAAGCGACTGTCGTTCAACACCAAAATCACGTTCCGAAATGTGTTCCGCTATAAATCAAGAATGCTGATGACGATTTTAGGAATTGCTGGAAGTACCGGTTTAATTGTAACTGCCTTTGGTATTTCGGATTCAGTAGGTGATATTGCAGATATTCAGTTTGGTGAAATCAATCAGTTCCAAGCCTTTGTCGCTTTAGATGATGGTGCGAGTTCAGCGGAACGTGAGGATTATTTGGTAAACCTGCAAAATATTGAAGAGATTGATGATTCTTTACTTATTTATCAAGAGAATCTAACGGCTCGAATGGAAGGCGTTAATACGCAAGATGTTATGATTTATATTCCAGAAGACCCAGAGCGAATCAATGACTTTATTCGTTTACGGGATGTGGATGATGATGAGACGATTCATGAATTGGACAACTCAGGAGCAATCGTGACTCAAAAACTTTCCGAATTGTTTGATCTTGAAGTGGGCGACGATTTTGAGTTTGAGCGTGAGGATGACGAAACAATCACCGTCACAGTTTCTGAAATTGTCGAAAACTATATGGGCCATTACTTGTATATGACGTCTGAATATTACCAAGAAGTCACAGGTGAAGAAGCTGAAGGGGCGAATTTACAATTTATTAAGTTTGATACGGATGAAGTTGAGCAAGAAGAGCTAGGCGCTACGTTACTCAATCAAGAAGCTGTCTTAGGTGTTACTTACGCAACTGTTGTCTATGATGCTTTTTCTGACACACTAGGAAGTTTGGATTTTGTTACTCAGATTCTTGTCAGTGCGGCAGCTGCTTTGGCTTTTATCGTTTTGTATAACTTAACGAATATTAATGTGGCCGAACGTCAGCGTGAATTATCGACAATAAAAGTACTTGGTTCGCATGATTATGAAGTCACTCTTTATATTTACCGTGAGAATATTATATTGACTATACTTGGAATTATAGTCGGTCTGCTCTTCGGTCAGTGGTTAACGAACTTCATCATGGGAACTATGGAAATCGATAACCTTGTCTTTGGACGAGTCATTCATCTGGATAGTTATTTATATGCAGGTGGATTAACTTTATTATTCAGTGTTATCGTAATGATTGTTATCCATTTCCAATTGAAACGAATTGATATGGTTGAAGCTTTAAAAGCCAGTGATTAATAGAATGGAAATAAACTCCCAAAGTTATTTTTTAACTCTGGGGGTTTTATTTTAGAAAAAGGAGAACTTGAAATGATCCGGTTAAAGAAAGTGACCTATGATAATCTTTGGGAGATTGTGGAACTGTCCGTAAAACCCAACCAAGAATATTTTATCGCAAGCAATACTGATAGTATGTTTGAAGCTTATCTTGCGCTATCAGAGGGGCATAGTGCTCTCCCCTTTGGTCTTTATAAAAATGAAAGATTAATTGGTTTTGTGATGTTTGGTTATGACAGTACTGGGGATGAAGGTGAGCCTCTAATTGCTGAGGGAAATTATTGCATGTGGCGGTTTATGATCGATCAAAGTTTTCAAGGGAAAGGGTATGGAAAAGAGGCTCTAAAAGCTTGTCTTCAATACTTAAAAAGGACTCCAATGGAAAAAGCCGAATATTGTTGGCTATCCTATAATCCAGATAACACGATAGCGAAATCACTCTATGAGTCTGTCGGCTTTGAAGCGAATGGTGAAACACTTGATGGTGAAGTTGTTCTAGTGCTTTCTCTAACAAATAAAGCACTCTAATACGCTTACAAGATGTAATCATAATTGTACACGTGCTAAATTAAATTCCCCCTACAACATTGTGTAGAGGGAATTTTTTTGGCTTACTCAATGATGTTTTGAGGGCTACCTTCTATAAATTTCATTGTATTGTCAAAAGCTATGTGCGCACGCGCAACCATTGATTCATCCGTTAAGAATGCGATATGTGGAGTTAATACCGCATTTTTAGCAGAAAGTAATGGATAATCTGCTGGAATTGGAGGCTCCATATCGAATACATCAATTCCTGCTCCAGCAATCTTGCCTTCGTTTAACAGATCCGCTAAAGCTTCATTGTCTACAATTGGCCCACGAGCCGCGTTAAGTAGTATAGCTGACTCTTTCATGAGCGCTAACTTTTCACGAGAAAGGGTGTTTCTTGTTTCTTCATTCATGGGTAAATGTAAAGTCACAATATCACTTTGTTCTAACAATTCATCTAAAGAAACATATTCTAAACCTAATTCTTTTGCTTCTTCTTTTTCAGAATTGTTATAACCAATTAAGTTTGCGCCGAAAGCTTTAAATAGTTTTGCTACTTCTAATCCGATTGCACCTGTTCCGATAATTCCTACAGTTTTTCCACGAATTTCATTTCCTTGGTAAATGACAACGTCTTCGCCGTCTTGAATCGTTTCATTACCAACTGCTATTTTTCGAAGAACATTAATCGCTAAACCAATGACTAACTCAGCAACTGCTGTATTCGAATAACCGGCAGCGTTTGCAATTTTAACGTCTTGTTCTTTTGCTGCAGCTTGATCGACATGGTCTACACCAGTGAAAGCCACATTAATTAATTGTAAATCTTTGGCATCTTCAAAAGCTTCTTTCGGATAAGGATTATTTGCAATCATAACAATATCCGCATCCGCACTTCTTTCAGCCAATTCATCCACATTCGTTGTTTTCTCGTCGTAATAAACAAACTCATGACCGGCTTCTTTAATCGGAGCGGCTAGCTCTTCAATGAAAGATTCTGGGACATTTAATGGTTCTAATAATTTAATTCGCATATGTACTCTCCTCTTAAAATATTTTTCCATTCCTAGTATAACATGTTTATACAGAATACGAATTAATTAGCCATTTCAAAATTTTGGCTTTATGTATTGAAATCTTTAGCAATTCATATCATAATAACCTTTAATTAATTTATTTTAAAGAATTATGAGGTGTAAAAGTGCAATTTATAAAAAGTTTTGATTGGACAAAAATCAAATATGTTTTAAAAGGAGTACTTGTCGGAATCTGTGTCAGTATCGTAGTCAGCCTATTCCGCTTTAGTATTACACTGGCTTTTAGATTCACTCAAGATATCTATGCTTTTTTACGAGAAAATCCTATTTGGGTGATTGGGTGGTTAGTTGTTACTTTAGTTGTCGCTTTTATTCTAGCTATCTTTTTACGCGATGAGCCAAATATTGGTGGTTCTGGAATTCAGGATTTAGAAGGTCAATTACACGGTGCCATTGAAATTAACTGGTTTTCCGTTCTTTGGCGAAAATTTGTTGGGAGTATTTTAACACTAAGCTCAGGTTTAGCTCTAGGACGAGAAGGCCCATCGATTCAATTAGGTGGGGTTGTCGGCCAAGGGGTTAACTACTTTCTTAAAGGGGATCGTAAACAGCAAAATGTGCTGGTATCTGCTGGTGCAGCTGCCGGTTTAGCTGCGGCTTTTAATACACCCGTATCCGGCGTATTGTTTATCGTTGATGAGGTACATAAAAAGTTATCCAATATTATTTTAATTACAGTTTTTACGGCTTCGGTTACGGCTAATTTTATTACGTATACTCTATTAAATATCGACCGTTCGGTAGAATTAGGACCTCTAGCTATTTTCCCACTTCGTTACTATTACTTGTTAGTATTTTTAGGAATAGGGATTGCGATATTTGGAGCTTTCTATCAAGAAGTAACTTTTTTCGTACAGGATTTATATAAAAAATTACCCATACCAAATTACTTAAATCCATTCATTCCTTATCTTTTAGTTATTCCCGTTGGTCTCTTATTGCCACAAATGCTAGGTGGTGGAGAACATTTAATTGAAATGGTGACTGGGACTACTTTTGGCACTCGGTTTTTATTGGTCACTATCGTTTTTCGATTTATTTTCATGCATATTTCTT
>DAIOTF010000046.1:0-9065 GCA_036752165.1 Atopostipes sp. | reverse complement strand
TGCGCCGAGGATAGTGAGGGGTTTCCCCTTGTGAAAGCCGGACGTCGCCGTTCTTTTTTTGTTTTTACAATAAAATATTTTATAGCACCGTTGGCTCAACTGGATAGAGCATCTGACTTCGGATCAGAGGGTTGAGGGTTCGAATCCTTCACGGTGCGTCATTATTTACATAAATGCTCTAATAAGAATACTTACAGAACATTCCCTTGTGGTTTGTTCTGTTTTTTATTATATCTAGTAAAATTACCTCATAACATAGAGGACTTTTTAAGGCAGTATGTAGAGCTTCTATAAACACTTTGATTCTTAGCTCAATAGATTGTTTATAGATTTTGTCTATACAATTATGAGACAATCACTTATAAAGCAGAGGAGGCTAATTATGGATAATCTACCCCTTATAGATGAAAATTCGTTGATACGTTATATTCGTTTACTCACTGAAGCGACCAAAAAAAGATTCAAAGAAAATTATCGGGTGGAAAGATTATCCCACCGAGGACAGAATGCTTTTTATCTTCTAAAAAACAATGATAACTCTGCATTAAATGTAATTGTAATGGGGCGCGGAAATACTTGGACCTTTAGTATGAACCAAGGGTTGAATCGATTGGTTGTAGCTTTTATTAACAAACAATTTATTGATGATCAAGGGTTGATTTCTCTTCTGGATATTATTTGTGGAACGATGACTTATGAATATCATGGAAGTCCCTCATATACTTACGACTCACGTAAAAATAAGCTAAGCTTAGAGGAATATATCTATGCTGGAGCTAGAGAAATAAATACAAATAATACTTTAAGGCCTATTAGCGAAGTATGGATTGAGGAATTAGAGTTAATGAAGAAAAACCAGAATCATTTATTAGTCACTCTTATTACCGCACAAATTGCTGTGCAATTTATTAACTCTGATTAACTATAGGCAGAATGGGTTAATGATTAGAATAAGTAGTACATCTTACTCTCCGTTGTTTGTTTATTACTAATGGAAAAGCTTTGAATCATTTCTTTTGTTTAAGGATAAAAACTGTTATACTATGGTTATAGTCAATAATGGTCAGGCTTTCTTCGTAGAGTATTTATGAGGAGGGAAAACTAAATATTTGAACATTCTGAAAGAAGTCTGTAGAATTATTGGAATATTCTAATAAAATGTTCAAATATTAGTAAAATAAGATGGAAAATAAAAATATGTCTGATATGATTGAAGAATATTTAAAGAATGTTATCCGCGAGCAAGGTCGAATTGAAATCAAACGTCATGAACTCGCTGAATTATTTGATTGTGTTCCTTCGCAAATTAATTATGTGATCAATACCCGTTTTACGATGCAACACGGCTACGCTGTGGAAAGTAAACGAGGGGGCGGGGGCTATATTCGAATCATTAAGATGCAAATTCAAAACGATACAGAATTATTGGACCGAATGAGTCAAATTATTGGTCAGTCAGTTTCAGAAAAAGAAGCACAAATCATTATTCAAACGCTATATGAAAATGAATTAATGACTAGAAGAGAAGCACAAATTATGCTGGCTGCGATTGAACAAAATAACTTTACAGGAACTCGCACAGTAGACAAGCAACTAAGAGCAAATATATTAATCTCGATGATTCGATTACTAATTTTAAAGAACAAGTGAAAGGCAGCTGATTAGCATGAGAGAAATCTTTACGAATCGAGCAAAGAAAGCATTAGAACATGCACAAACGGAGGCGAAGAAGCTTCGCCATCGTACAGTCGGAACTGAACATATTTTATTAGGTTTAGTTATTGAAGAAGATGGTATTGCAGGAAAAACTTTAAGAGAAGCTTCGTTAACAGCACAAGATGTTCGAGATGAAATTGAACATTTAGTGGATTATGGTCCGAATCAAATGGGTCAAGCAGAAGCTGAACTTGAAGAATTAGTATTGCCTTACTCACCACGTGCACGACAAATCATGTCGTATGCAGCAGACGAAGCACGAAAATTAAATAGCCCTTTAATTGGAACTGAACATTTACTACTAGGTTTGTTGCGCGATGAAAATATTTTATCGTCACAAATCATGAAAAATTTAAATTTAGGTTTATCTAGAGTTCGCCAAACGATTGCACGAAAATTAGGTGTTAGCTCAAATACAGATGCTCGTAAGGGTGGGCGCGGTAAAATAGCAGATAAACAAATGAGTAAAAGTAAGACACCTACACTGGATTCAGTATCTCGCGATTTAACTCAAGCGGCAAGAGAAGACAAACTAGATCCAATTGTAGGCCGTGATTTAGAAGTACGCCGAATTACTCAAATTTTAAGTCGTCGTACAAAAAATAATCCTGTTCTTGTTGGGGAACCTGGTGTGGGTAAAACGGCTATTGCAGAAGGTTTTGCCCAAAAAATTATTACGGGTCAGGTCCCACCTAGTTTAATAAATAAACGCTTAATGGCACTAGATATGGGCTCATTAGTTGCGGGTACGAAATACCGTGGTGAGTTTGAAGAGCGTATGAAAAAAATTATTGATGAAGTGCAAGGTGACGGAGAAGTTATCTTATTTATCGATGAATTGCATACTTTAATTGGTGCTGGTGGAGCGGAAGGTGCGATTGACGCATCCAATATTTTAAAACCTGCATTAGCTCGTGGAGAATTACAAACAATTGGTGCCACGACTTCCGATGAATATCAAAAATATATTGAAAAAGATGCGGCACTTGAACGTCGTTTTGCTTCAGTATTAGTCAATGCACCGACAAATGAAGAAACAGTGGATATATTAGAAGGTCTGAAAGAGCGTTATGAAGACCATCACAATGTAAGTATTTCAGAAGAAGCAATCAAATCAGCCGTCCGATTATCGGCACGGTATATTCAAGACCGTGAATTACCAGATAAAGCGATTGATTTAATGGATGAATCGGCAGCTAAAGTCCGTCTAGATATTAGTGACCAAGCGACTCCACAAACAAAAGAACTTGAAAAATTATCGCAATTAGTGAAAGATAAAGAAGAAGCGATTTTAAATCAAAACTTTGAAGTGGCCGCTAGAATTCGTCAAGAAGAAATTGAACAGACAGAAAAAATTGAACGATTAATGCGAGGCAACGAAAGTGATCGCCCAGTTGTTAGTTCAGAAGATATTGCCGATGTACTTGGTCAATGGACAGGAATACCTGTGAATGAACTACAAGAAACAGAGAGTACGAAGTTATTAGAACTAGAAGATACACTGCATGAACGAGTGATTGGTCAAGATAAAGCTGTCACAGCGATTTCTAAAGCTGTACGTCGTGCGCGAAGTGGAATTAAAGATCCAAATCGTCCAATTGGTACTTTCATGTTCTTAGGGCCAACAGGTGTTGGGAAAACGGAATTAGCAAAAACATTGGCCGAAGTCATGTTTGGCTCAGAAGAGGATCTTATCCGTATTGATATGTCGGAGTATATGGAAAAATTCTCGACGAGTCGTTTAGTCGGATCACCTCCAGGCTATGTAGGTTACGATGAGGGTGGACAATTGACAGAAAAAATTCGTCAAAAACCTTATTCAGTGATTCTTTTAGATGAGATTGAAAAAGCCCATCCAGATGTGTTTAATATTTTACTTCAAGTATTAGATGACGGCGTATTAACAGACGGTAAGGGACGTCGTGTGGACTTTAAAAATACGATCATTATCATGAGTTCAAACCTTGGTGCAACTGCTCTTCGAGATGAAAAAGAAGTTGGCTTTGGTGCAGCAGACCGTAAATTTGACCATAATAGTATGGAATCAAAAATACGCGAAGAAATGAAAAAGCATTTCCGTCCGGAATTCTTGAACCGTATTGACGAATCAATTGTTTTCCATGCGCTAGAAAAAGAACAATTGCGTGAAATTACGCGCTTGTTAACCAATGATTTAATTAAGCAACTAGCAGAAAAGAATATAGATTTAAGAATTACATCGGCTGCTTTAGATGTGATTGCAGAAGAAGGATACAACCCTGAATATGGGGCACGACCTTTACGCCGTGCGATTCAAAACTTAATTGAAGATCGATTGAGTGATGAAATAATTGGCGGTACAATAAAAGCAGATGATAAAATTACTATTGGTGCATCCCAAGGTGAGATTACTTTACGCCACCGTCAAAATTCAGCTAAATCTGAATCTGAAAATGGCGAGCCATTAGAAGTAACGACAAATTAAATAGTCTAAATACACCCACTATTTCAACTATGAGATAGTGGGTTTTTGTGGTTTAAGAAAAATTATGGCAATTATTAAACACTCACTCAAAAAAGCGGTATACTAAAATTAATTAACAGGGGGAGAATGCATATGGTCAATACAAAACATAATTTATGGGTATACATGGCTCGATTTCTTAGTGGTTTTTTGAATGCCGGGATGCTGGTGTCTGTCGGCTCCATGTTGACTTTACATACAGGTAATTTAACACGTGCTAGTATGTCAGTTGTTCAAGGTGAATGGGACTTAATCGGTTTACCTATTCTGGCTATTCTTACTTACTTTTTAGGGGCATTCGTGATGGGCGCTTACTATGGAAAGTTAACAGAAAAAATGTCTTATAAATATTGGAACGGTTATTTAGTGGTTGCCTTTTTTATTTCACTTTTGTGGATTCCGTCTGTCCTCGAAATAGCGATTGTGCCTATTTTATCTTTTTCAATGGGAATTATTTGTACGATGGCTTTAGATAACAACGGGTATATTGGAACGATTACGATGATGACTGGTTTAATGACCAGTCTAGCGAATGAATTGAGTTACTGGATATTTCGAAAAGAAGCTACGAGTAAGAACCGAGTGATTTATTTATCGATAAATCTCATTTCTTATATTTTCGGGGTCTTTTTCCAAATGCTTATTTATCTTTGGAATGGCAATGTCATCACTGGTAGTTTCGTTTTAATGGTGCTTTTTCTAGCTTACTGGGCATATCGTTATGGAGAAAAATGAATAAGTACTTTGACCATAGGTTCTTTTTTGAACTTATGGTTTTTTTAAATTGTTATCACCCAATTAAACTCAGAAGTTTTATTTCGTAAAGTGATATTAAATAGTGAAATAAAATGTGAAATGGTGTATACTTTATTTATGGAAAGCGCTAACAAATAATGTTTTTATTTTCGAAGAATGGGGGTGGATTTATTGGTTGATTTAAGAAAAATAGATACTGAGCAACAAAATAAAAATACGATAAACTTGGATCAGATGAGTGTACGAGAAGCGCTAACTGTGATGAATCAGGAGGATAAAAAGGTAGCGAAAGCTATTGAAAAAGTGCTTCCTGAAATTGAAAAAGCGGTACATGTGATTATTGAAAAGTTTAATGTAGGAGGGCGATTAATTTATATTGGAGCCGGCACGAGTGGACGCTTGGGTGTTTTAGATGCTGCCGAATGCCCGCCTACGTTTGGTGCACCTAAAGAGCAAGTGGTTGGTATTATAGCAGGCGGCGAGAAAGCTTTTACTGAAGCGATTGAAGGCTCTGAGGACAATATCGAAATGGGGAAAGAAGATCTAGAAAAGATTGGGCTGACTAAAAATGATGTTGTCGTTGGTTTAGCCGCGAGTGGTCGAACACCTTACGTAATTGGAGCTTTAGAATATGCGAATTCAATCCAGGCTCCAACTGTCGCGATTGCTTGTACGAGAGAAAGCGAAATTGGTCAAGTGGCAAATATTGCGATTGAGGCTACGCCCGGCCCAGAAGTATTAACCGGCTCGACTCGGCTAAAAGCTGGTACGACACAAAAGTTGATTTTAAATATGCTTTCAACGATTTCAATGGTAGGTATTGGAAAAGCCTATAAGAATTTGATGGTGGATGTACAGCCTTCAAATGAGAAGCTGATCTCACGAGCGATTAATATTGTGATGCAGGCGACTGGAGTCGAAGAAGCAGTGGCAAGGAAAAAAATGGAAGAAAGTGAGGGAAACGTAAAAGCAGCGATATTAATGATTTTGTTAGATATTGATAAGGAAACGGCCGAGCAAAAACTAGTAGAAACAAAAGGACACATTAGACAGTCTTTATAGAAAGAGGCGAAAAAAATGGCAAAAAGAACAAATGATGAATTGTTAAGAGATATTTTGGCTCAAGTTGGTGGAGCAGATAATATTCAGTCGGCTGCAAACTGTATGACTCGTATGCGTATTCGAGTAAAAGATGATACAAAAGTAAACCAGGAAGCCTTAAAGGATGTTGAAGGGGTTATGGGAGTTGTTGATGCTGAAACACTCCAAATTGTAGTTGGACCGGGAACAGCTAAAAAAGTAACCGATATGCTGATTGAAGAACATGGAATAACAGAAGCTTCTATGAGAGATTCAAACTCCGTTGTCTCAGAAGATTGGCAAACCACAAAGCAAGATATGAAAGACAGTCAACAAAAAGGACGCGGAAAACAAGCTCTAGAAACCATTGCGAATATATTTATTCCGATGATTCCAGCCATTATTGCCGCCGGTTTATTCCAGGGATTCAGTAGTTTAATCGGGACGATGATTGGTGAAGGTACAATTGAAGGAGCATTCTGGCAAGCGACCCAAACATTTTTTGCACTGATAGGTAACAGTTTCCTTGGGTATTTTGCGATTTATACAGGTGTAAATGCGGCCAAAGAATTTCGAGCGACAGAAGCTCTTGGTGGAATGATTGGTGCGATGTCGATTGCAGCGCCACTAGTTGATCTATCCACTCAATTAGGTTTATACGATGCTGAACAACCATTAAACTCTATATTAACAACTGGTAAAGGTGGAATTATTGGAGTTATTATTGGCGTGTGGATACTCGCTCAGATTGAGAAACGTGTCCGTAAAGCTATACCAGATGTATTAGATATTATGTTAACACCAGTTATCACTTTATTAATCGCTGGACTAATTATGGTATTTATTGTTATGCCTGTTTCAGGTGTGGTGTCTGACTGGTTAGTTACTTTCTTAAGTCTCTTTATCGGTTCTGAAAATACGATTGTCAGTATTTTATCCGGTTATGTTTTATCCGCAGTATTTTTACCAATGGTTCTTCTTGGCTTACATCACGGACTCATTCCAATTTATGCCATTCAATTAGAAACATTAGGTGGAGTGAGCCTATTCCCAGTACTTGCGATGGCTGGAGCTGGACAAGTTGGAGCAGCGATTGCGATTTATATGATTGCCAATAAAATGAAAGATACACGTATGAAAGGTATTATTTCCGGAGGGCTGCCAGCTGGTATTTTAGGAATAGGAGAACCTTTAATTTATGGGGTCACTTTACCACTTGGTAAACCATTTATTACAGCCGGGCTTGGTGCTGGATTTGGTGGAGCTTACGTTATGATGATGGGCGTAACAGCCGGAGCTTGGGGACCTTCAGGGTGGGTAGCTCTTCCACTCATGCAAGGCGGAAGTTCAATGCTTCATTATGGAATTGGTTTACTCATCTCTTATGCAGCAGGTTTCATAATTACACGACTCGTCATTAAGGAAGATGATTTACGAAATGTCCATTAATTTTGGCGTAGCGGTTTATGTTTCAGCTTTTGAAAAGCAAAGATCGATGCTGGAGAAATTAGCGAAGCAAAATGTACCTGTTTTTACCTCGCTTCATATTGGCGAAGAAGTTTCAGACACTTACGTCGAAGATGTACAAGCGATGTGTGACTGGCTTTACCATCGAGGATTTTCGATTATGGCTGATGTTTCGCCTTATACGTTGGAACGCTTTGAAGTGGATTCGTTAGCAGATTTGGTGGATCAACTCCATTTAGACAATCTCCGTTTAGACTTTGGGTTTGATATCCAAAGTTTAGCGGATGAATTGCAAGATGTGACGCTTACCTTTAATGCATCGACTATCTTGGGTGAAATGAAAACCCCTCATGAGAGTTTTTATATGCATAACTTTTATCCACGGCCTGAGACAGGTTTAGATAAAGAGTTGTTTGAAACATTGAATAAGAAGATTCGTGAGAAAAAGGGAAAATTATTGGCTTTCATATCAGGTGATTTAGAGAAACGGGGACCGATTTATGAAGGTCTCCCGACTTTAGAAAATCATCGCTATTTAGTACCTTATGCTCAGTATATAGACCTGATTCAAACGTATGAAATGGACGCTGTTTATCTAGGAGATATTAATTTATCGAACAAGCAGTTGGAACTTATTTTACAGTTTCAAAAAGATGGAGTGGTGCGACTGCCTGTGACCTTTCAAGAGGAAAATAAGCATTTATACAACGAATTATTCACTGTGCGAGTGGATTCGCCAAACGGCTTAATACGGGTACAAGAATCCAGAGAATTTGCGCAAAGTGGTAAACCCATTACTCCAAATAAAACGATGAAGCGAACTCGTGGAAGTATCACAATGGATAACGAACGCTACAAACGTTATTCTGGAGAGGTACAAATTATGCGAAAGGACTATCCAGCAGATGAACGTGTCAATGTCATTGGAAAAATTGCGGATGAGTATTTATTATTACTTAATAATTTAAAAAATGGGCAACAATTTATGTTCCTGCCTGAATAATAATTGTGAAAGTACACATCTCGTAATCGAAGGTGTGTATTTTCTTTTATTGTGAATTCTTTTTGATAAGTGGTAAACTTTAAATAAATAATCGAAGTTAGAGGTGAGCCGAATGTATACGAATGAAGAGAAAAAATATTTTATGGAAGAAGCCTTAAAAGAGGCCAACAAAGCATATAAAATAGATGAAGTCCCTATTGGCGCAGTTATTGTCCATAATGGAAAAATAATTGGGCGAGGTTACAATCAAAGAGAGATCACGAATCGAGCGATTACGCATGCTGAAATTATGGCAATTGACGAAGCCAATAGCTTTTTATCGAATTGGCGTTTAGAAGATTGTGCACTATTTGTGACGGTTGAACCATGCGTCATGTGTAGTGGAGCCATTGTACAATCACGTATTCCAAATGTTTATTACGGAACAGCTGACTACAAAGGGGGAACAGCGGGAACCTTAATGAATTTATTGCAACAAGACGATTTTAACCATCGCGCGGAAGTGGAAGCAGGTGTCTTAGAAGAAGAGTGCAAAGAATT
>DAIOTF010000045.1:0-9636 GCA_036752165.1 Atopostipes sp. | reverse complement strand
TTTTAAAAGCAAGCCTATTTTAAAAGTATTTTTAATTGTATTCTCATTTTGAAAATATTCTTCTTACAGTTATATAGAAGAAACGCTTTACATTGTACTATTAGTTTAGTAAAATATACAAAGTTTGCAGTTTGCATTTCAAGACAATAAACTGCTGGAACAAGAAATGAGGAATCCATTTAAATGATTAATGTAAATGACGTGAGTCTACAATTTTCAGGTAGAAAATTGTATGAAAATATTAACTTACAATTTAACCCTGGTAACTGCTACGGAATTATTGGTGCCAACGGTGCAGGAAAATCAACCTTTTTAAAAATATTATCTGGAGAATTATCTCCTACTACAGGAAATGTTTCGACAGAACCTGGTAAGCGAATCGCAACTTTAAGCCAAGATCACTTTGGTTTCGAGGAATATGAAGTCCTAGATACTGTTATTATGGGTCATAAGCATCTTTATGATGTCAGAAATGAAAAGAACGAAATCTACATGAAAGCTGAATTCACTGAAGAAGATGGTGTTCGTGCGGGCGAATTAGAAGCTGAATTTGCAGAGTTAAATGGTTGGGAAGCTGAATCTGAAGCGGCACAACTTTTGCATAACTTAGGGATTTCTGAAGATTTACACCACAAAAAAATGAGTGAACTCCTAGAAAAAGATAAAGTTCGAGTATTACTGGCGCAAGCTCTATTTGGTTCTCCAGATGTTTTACTACTTGATGAGCCGACTAACGGTTTGGACGATCATACAATTAACTGGTTAAATGAATTCATTATGGATTTCCCAAACACCGTAATTGTAGTCTCGCATGACCGTTACTTTTTAAACACAGTTTGTACGCACATTTGTGATGTGGATTTTGGTCAAATTCAGTTATACGTTGGAAACTACGACTTCTGGAAAGAATCTTCTGAATTAGCTGCGAAACTAGCAGCGGATCAAAATGCAAAAAAAGAAGAAAAAGTAAAAGAATTAGAAGCATTTATCGCAAGATTCTCTGCGAATGCTTCTAAATCTAAACAAGCAACATCACGTAAAAAAACTTTAGAAAAAATTGAACTAGATGACATTCGTCCATCAAGTCGTAAATACCCATTCATTAGTTTCAAACCAGAACGTGAAGTAGGAAATGATATTTTAGTGGTCAAAAACCTATCAAAAACGATTGATGGTCAAAAAGTCCTTGATAATATCAGCTTTATTTTACAACCCGATGATAAGGTAGCTTTACTCAGTCGAAATGACTTATCAACCACTACCCTTTACAAAATTTTAATGGGCGAAATGGAACCAGATACTGGTTCATATAAATGGGGAGTAACGACTTCTCAGTCTTATTTACCAAGAGATAACAGTAGTGAATTCAGCAATGAAAACTTAACGATTATCGACTGGTTAAGACAATATGCAAGTACAGAACAACAAGACAATACATTCCTTCGCGGTTTCTTAGGGCGCATGCTTTTCTCTGGAGAAGACGTGAATAAAAAAATCTCTGTTCTATCCGGGGGAGAGAAAGTTCGTTGTATGTTAGCTAAAATGATGTTAACTGAATCAAACGTCGTCGTTTTAGATGATCCAACGAACCATTTAGACTTAGAATCTATTTCAAGTCTAAACGAGGGATTAATTGCTTTTAAAGAACCTGTTTTATTTACCTCACATGACCGTGAGTTTATTGAAACAATTGCTAACCGTATTATTCATATCTCGCCAAACGGTTTAGTCGACCGTTTAAATACAACTTATGAACAATACTTATCTGATAAAGATGTTCAAGCAAGAGTCGACGCTTTATACGAATAATCAACGATAGAAAAGCCCTTCTTCCTACATATGTGGGAAAAGGGCTTTTTAAATTATTTACTATTCATCACGAATAACCACTAAGTCTTGTTCATCTATTTCTTTCACTAATACATCGACAGATTCAGATTTAGAGGTTGGAATATTCTTTCCAATAATATCTGCCCGAATTGGTAATTCACGATGCCCTCGATCAATTAATACGACAAGCGAAATACGACTCGCTCGCCCAATATCCATCACCGCATCCATTGCTGCACGAACGGTTCTTCCTGTTTGCAAGACGTCATCCACTAGGAAAATATGTTTTCCTTCTAAGTCAATTTCACTATCTACTATGGATTGTTCCGCAATTTCTTGAAGTGTTTGTTCATCCACGTCGTCTCGGTACGCACTAATATCAATTGGAAGGAATGGGATGGCTATACCTTCTAATTCCTTTAAGCGATTGACAATACGTTGCCCGATATACTCGCCTCTGGTTTTAATGCCAACAATGACAATGTCATCCGTTCCTTTATTTCGTTCGATAATTTCATAGGTCATCCGTGTTAATGCGCGTTTAATCGCATCTGAATCCATCACTATATTTTCTTTCATTTTACCCGTCCTTTCATTATGAATATAATTATACCATCAAAATAGAAAAAGTCTGAAACAAAGAATGTCTCAGACTTCGTTGAAAAATTTTAATTAAGCAGTTACTTCAGATGGTTTAACTACTAAGTAACGCTCGCCTTGTAAGTTTGGAATACTGAGCATTACAAGGAAACTAATCATGTACAGAGTTGCGATGAAAAGCATGACTTGAGTGACTCCAGAGTAGTCGAGAATAAAGCCGATAATCACTGAAGAGAAGCCTCCGATAGCTCGACCGACGTTTAAAATCACATTATTAGCGATTGTTCGAACACGATGAGGATACAGTCGACTGACTACTGCCCCGTAACCTGCAAACATTCCATTGACGAAGAATCCCATTATCGCTCCGCCAATTAAAAGACTGGTCATTGAATTCACATAAGTGAATAGGTAGACGGCTAACATTGAACTGATTAAAAAGACACCGTAGGCTAAGCGTGGTCCAAATTTGTCAAGGATATTTCCAAAGACTAGCATACCTACAGACATTCCTATAATGGTTGTAACCATCCATAAGTTTGAGTTGGCTTGGATATTTAATGAATTTTGCATCATTGTTGGTAACCAGTTCATTAGGCCAAAGTAGCCTGCAATTTGTACAGTCGTCATGACCATTAAACCAATTGACTGATGTGCAAGTGTTTTAGTCGCAAATAATTCACGAATTTTAGGCTTATCTTCTGTTTTATGTGTTTCTAGACTTGCTCCGCGATCAGTGATTTGATTTTCATCAATCGCAAAATGCATCCATACCACTAATAAAACTGGAAGTAGCCCGAATAGGAAGAGCCCTCTCCAACCAAACATAGGTGCGATAATGCTAGCAAGTACTGCTGACGAAATTGATCCTAACTGGCCCACGACACCATTTAATGAACTAATTCGTCCCATTTTTTCAGCCGGTACAATTCCTGCCATAATTGAGATAGCTACTCCGTATTCACCACCGACACCAATTCCGGCAATGAAACGCATAATATAGAGGTAAGTTAGATTATTCGTGAAGAAAATTAATCCTGTTGCCACTGAAAAGATGAAGACCGTTAATTTTAGAACATTAAATTTATTGTAGCGATCAGCTAAAACGCCAAATACTAAACCACCAAGTAACATACCGAAGTTTGTAATCGTCGCAATCCAGCCGCCTTCAACCCCTGTTAAACCTAAGTGTGCGATAATTGATCCTAACGTAAAGGATAAAAACATCACGTTTAAATCGTCTAATCCTGAGGCAAAAATAGAAGCAAATAATGCTCTTTTGTCATTTACTTTGTCATTTTTCATTTTACATTCTCCTAATGTGTGCTCTCGTCACACTTTATTATGGTAATTATTAATTTGTGAATTGTTCAGACCATGCTTGTGGATTTTTATACCACTGTTCGAGTGTATCTTTGTAGGCCATTAATTCTGGCTTTTCAGTAGCTACTTCAATAAGCGCTTGATAATTTGTTAGAGAATAAAGGGGATAATCAACCTTATCAAAAGCATCTTTTCCTTGGGTTAACAAGTAGTTAAAGATAGAAATACATCCAATGACTTTTCCGCCTGCTTGTTCAACGGATTCTGCTGCTTGAATCACACTACCTCCTGTACTGATTAAGTCCTCAACCATAACCACTTTGGCACCAGATTCGAACTTACCTTCTATTGCATTTTGTTTGCCGTGATCTTTGGCATTCGAACGCACATAAATCATAGGTAAATCCAAAATATGGGCAATGATACTTGCATGTGGAATACCTGCTGTCGCCGTTCCGGCAATCACTTCTACATTCGAAAATTTTTCTTTGATAATTGAAACTAAAGCATTCTCTATTTTAATTCGTGAATGTGGATAACTCATGATTAATCGATTGTCTGTATATATTGGTGCTCGTAATCCACTAGCCCATGTAAATGGTTCTTGTGGCTTTAACTCCACAGCTTGAATCGCTAATAATTCCCTTGCAATTTCTTCTTCAAATTTTTTCAGCATCCCTATTCTCCCCTAACGCGCATTTTTCCATTCGTTTAAAATTATTTCATAGGCTTTAACTGGATTTTCTGCTTTTGTAATCGGTCGTCCAACAACGATATAATCACTTCCCCACTCTGCGGCTTGACTTGGGGTGGTGATTCGAACTTGATCGTCTTTAGGGATTGATTCGTCCGCATTTCGAATCCCTGGTGTAACCGTTAAAAAAGATTTTCCAATTTTTTCTTTGATTTGAGTAACTTCTAATGGGGAACAAACGACTCCGTCTAATCCACTTTTTTCAGTTAAGCTGGCTAAGTGGAGAATACTTTCCTCTTGTGAAACAGCAAGCTGTTGCTCGTATTGATTCGTTTTATCTTCACGAGACGTAAGCTGTGTGACCGCAATTAATAATGGCATTTTTTGACCCGTTTTTGTTCCTTCACTCAAACCTTCTTTAGCGGCTTGCATCATTTCTACCCCACCACTTGCATGTACATTTACCATCGAAACCCCAAGTTGAGCCAATTGAGCCATTGCTCCTCGGACCGTATTTGGGATATCGTATAATTTTAAATCTAAAAAGATTTCATGTCCCATTTCGACAATTTCTCGCACAAAATCTGGACCTGTTGCGTAATATAACTCCATCCCCACTTTTACATTCAGGGACTCATCCGCAAACAAGCTTAAAAACATTCTTGTTTCCTCTTCACTCTTAAAATCGAGTGCGATAATCGGTTTCTCTTTATTCATTTTTGACCTCCTATATTTTCCATAAAAAAAGACCAACAAGCGATGTGCCTGTTGATCTTGTAAGAATGTATAGTAAGTTTGCTTAAAACGCCACAACTATCCCAAGTCATGGGTTAAGCTTCCGAATTATGACATTCTTCCATGCATCACAGTACACGGTTAAAGAATTTTAAACTGTAGATAGTTTATAGGATAAAAATTCGGTTGTCAAACAAAATTAGATTATTTAAATATTAAAATACTTCAGCACTTGGTGCTAGCATATTCACCGAGTCTACACCGTCTACCGTCATAATTTCACTCATTAATTTTTGTTGGATTTCATGAGAGGTTTTTATTTCATAAACGATTTCAAAGGAATCAGTGAGCAGATTTTCAGCTTTAAGACGAGCATTGCTGACATTTCGAAGAACCGTGTCGGCAATTAGCGGCACATTCGAATTTCCTCCTCGAACAACGACTAACATGGCTCCTTCTGTGGCTTTGCGGTCGCTTGTGAGTGAAAGGAATACGGCCAGTATGATGGAACCGATTAGACCAATTTCCCAATTAGAAGTCGCACTCGCAAGTCCAATCCCCATGGCCCAGAAAACAAAACCTAAATCACGCGGGTCTTTAGTATTTGTCCGGAAACGAACGATGGATAGAGACCCCATGATACCGACAGATAAAGCTAAGTTTGAACCTACAAGTTGCAACATCAAAGTGACCACAATACCAATCATTACTAAGGTCACGTTAAACTTTGAATCATACACGATTTCTGAACGGCTATTTTTGAACGTCCTGTACATTATAAAACAAAGAAGTCCTGTATAGGCGAGAGTGATGATAACGTCCATTAGATTTACGGGTGTTGGTACGACTTGTTGCACTTGTTGTAATTCTTCTACTGGTGTTTTAGTTATAACTTCGATTGTATTATTCATTTTAATCTTCTCCTAAATAATTTTAATAATAATAGCCTTGTAACAGTGAACGCGAGGAAGCAAATTTACTGATTGGACATTTTTCTAAATTTAAACTGGCTAAAACAGTTTGAATTTGTGGAAATAAATACGTATCGTATTTTACTTCAAGAATTGTTTGAGTAATCGGTAAAACTTGTTCGTAGTTTGGATTTTCATCGAACAGATCATAATTGAAATTACAATACTGTAATTCACTATCTAGCGTAATTCGAGTACTGAAAAACGGATGAGTATACGCTCTACGTTTGTATTCGACCATTGATACTGGTCTGTATCCCATCGTCGTGCAAATTTCATAACCTAACTCAGCCGTTGGATCATCATATTTCTTTAGGACGTCAAAGTTTCCTTTGATCATTTCCTGCGCATCTTCTCGACTAATAATCACTGAATCTTTTACTTGCCCATGTTGCCATTTCTTCTTAATCTCAAATTTAGCAGTCTGGTCTTCAGGCGTATAAGCTCGAACCCGGATACGTTTCACAAAATTAAATTTCTCTCTTCGTTCCACATAATCTTGATTGTCGTAACCGTCGAAATAAACACTTCGGACGCGATACCCGTCGTAACCTCCGTACGCATCCGGTACTAAAATTTTATCTAAAGCTGCTATTAGTCGCATACGGTCTTCAATATTTAAAAAATATTTTAATTCTTTCCTCGAAACGGTTAAACTCTGCTTTAATTGTTCCATTATAATCCTACTTTCCTTTTCTATAATCTAGACAAGTAAAGATTACGTAAAGGAAAATGGAAAACCGGGGTCTTAGTGGAATTATTTTTAAAATTTTAAACAAATATTGTGACCGTTCCGAAAAGTACGTAGTTTTTCTTAGGTAAATCGTCACCATTCCGAAACTTCTATATTTTTTCTGAGGTAGAATTATACCGTTCAGAATTTTACGCAAAATTTCTGAGGTAGATGAATCCCGCTTCGGATTTTAACTCACTTATCCGAGGGAGACACATTTACTATTCTTTTATGATTTGTTCAAATTCTTGATAAGTCATTTTCAAAGACACTGGATCAACAATATTTAGCTTTTCATATAATTTATGAAGCGGTAGTTTAAGATTGATGAAATAGGAATATCTATTCTTTTTTATTTCCTGAAAATATTTAGTGAGAACTTGACGTAAACTATCCCTAGAAATCTTGCCGTCAAAAAATTCCAATAATTCTCCTATTCTCAAATGCTTATCAAATGTCAACACACCAAATTCACAGATGGTTCTTAGAATCACTATCTCCCTATCCTCCTTAAAACCGCAGGGGCAGTAAGTTACTTTGCGATTAATTTTTACATCAAATCCATCACAAAAAGGACACTGAATACCTTTTATAAGGCCGTCTAGTATATCTTTAGATACGATTTCTGGTCCATAATTGCCATTGATTTCAAATCTTTCTAGTTGATTAGTTACTTGTTTTTTATTCATCGGGTATCCTTGAAAAACTCGATCTTTTTCAGCAATTTTTTGAATATAGTGTCTGAGGTGCGTTCGAATGACAATATCGATATCCTCAACTTCAGAATGAATTTCAGTATAATTATCTATGCCAACTAATAATAAGGCACCTTTAACTTGCAGTTGTCTAGAATGAAGTTGACAAATTTTTTCCAGATTGATTTGATTGCGTCTAGTTTGATAAATAGGATCACCAGCAGCTATTTGACTATTGAAGCTTACAATTCCATTCTGATAGACAAAATCACTTGTATAATTTTTCACCTCGAATAAATAGGGCCCATGATTCGTAAGAAGAATAAAGTCCGCTTCAAACGGCCCGCCATTTGATAGCCACATATTTTGTATAACGACCCAATCTTCATTCCCATATTTTTGTAAATACTCTAAAACGACTTGTTCTCCTGCCCGCCCAGCTTCTAGCCGCTTCAGCTTATTTTCTTGATGAAATGAACGAACACGAGAACGTCGGTCAATAATTCTTTCAATATCTAATTGTGTGGGGTGTTCGATAACTTCTTTTAGTCTTTCAGTTTGATAAACTAGCATTTCGTAGCCTCCCGATAAATAGAATAATATACCCCTCACTATATATATTCCCCATATTTCACGAATTCCACGAAACTATTTTAATTTATTGATAAAAAAATAAAAAAGCCTGAGCCATGAAAGCCCAGACTTGATTTATCTATTAGTATTTATAAAACTTTATTTAAGAAATCTTGCGTTCTTGGTTCTTTGGGATTAGTAAATAATTCTTCTGGCGTGCCTTGTTCAACAATATAGCCGTCATCCATAAAGATCACTCGGTCAGCTACTTCTCGTGCGAATCCCATTTCATGGGTAACCACAACCATTGACATACCTGAGTCGGCTAAATCTTTCATTACTTCTAAAACTTCTCCAACCATTTCAACATCCAAAGCACTTGTCGGCTCATCAAACAGCATGACATTCGGATCCATAGCCAATGCGCGAGCCATCGCAACACGTTGCTTCTGTCCCCCAGAAAGTGAATCCGGGTATGCATGAAGTTTATCTTCAAGGCCTACTCGTTTTAAAAGATTATAGGCATTTTCCTTAGCTTCTTCCTTTGATTGACCATGTACTTCAATCGGTGCAATCGTTATATTTTCTTCAACGGTATAGTGTGGGAATAAGTTGAAATCCTGAAAAACCATTCCGATGTTTTCACGAGCAGTATTGATATCAATATTTTCGTCGGATATATCGTCACCAGCCACTAAAACTTGGCCACCATTTATCGCTTCTAAACGGTTTAAACAGCGTAAAAAAGTTGATTTTCCAGATCCTGATGGGCCTATAACACAGACCACTTCACCTTTTTCAAGTTCTAAATCAATTCCTTTTAAAACTTCATTGTCACCGAAACTTTTTTGAAGTCCTTTTACATCTATAATTAAAGACATGATATCCTTCTCCTTTTAATTTCTGAATGATTTCCAATGTATTAAGTGCTTAAAATATTAAATAGCTTGTTCATATTCATTCTATCATACCAATTATTAAGTCAATAGAAGAATGTCTTTTTCTATAGGTGTGATGGTTTAAGCATATCAGTTGCCACTATTCTTAACTAAGGCTATCATAGGTGTAGTTAAAAATTGGAGAGGGAGAATCATTATGAATACTTTGAAGAAATTAGTGTTATCAGGGTCAACGTTGTTTTTATTAGCAGCATGTTCAGGTGAAACGGACGACACTGCGGTAGAAGAAGTGCCCGAAGATACAACTGAGCAAACAGATGAAGCAGCGGACGATGTGATTACGGCCGACGATATTGATTATTTTACTGCCGATGAACTTACTGAATATAATGGTAAAGATGGAAACCCAGCATATGTTGCAGTTGGAGATGTTGTTTATGACGTGACAGACGCAGCAGGATGGGAAGATGGTGTCCACGAAGGTGGAATCGAAGCCGGTAATGTATATGATGAAGAAGATTTCTCAGGTCCACATGGAACAGAAGTATTAGAAGAACTTCCGATTGTGGGAACAATTGAATAA
>DAIOTF010000044.1:2908-10085 GCA_036752165.1 Atopostipes sp. | reverse complement strand
AAATGACATTTCAATTTGATCAGCACTTAAATTTTGGACATTCCCTGAAAAGAGAGCTTCTGAAATCTCAATCGCTTCGTCTAAAGCTTCTTGTCCATGAACAAAACGTGTCATCTCTTCAGCTAATACTTTTTGAGCCGCACGTTTGTGTGGTTCTTTTTCTGTTTGTTCGGCTAAGTCTTCGATTTCTTCTTTTGATAAGAACGTAAAGTATTTCAAGTATTTATCAATATCCCGATCATCTTGGTTAAACCAGAACTGGTAGAACTCATAAGGAGTTGTTTTCTCAGGGTCTAACCAAACAGCACCATCCGCTGTCTTCCCAAATTTTGTTCCATCTGCTTTTAAAAGAAGAGGAATCGTTAAACCATATGCTTCAGCTTCCGAACCTTCTTTTTTACGAATGAGGTCTAAACCAGAAGTGATATTTCCCCACTGATCCGATCCCCCGACTTGAAGTTGGACTTTTTCATTTTTGTATAAGTGTAAAAAGTCAATCGATTGGATGATTTGGTAACTAAATTCTGTAAAGGAAATTCCAGTATCTAACCGACTTGCAACAACATCTTTTGCAAGCATTGTGTTAATACTGAATTCTTTTCCGAAATCCCGTAGGAAGTCTAAGAAAGTCATGTCACCCAACCAGTCAATATTGTTTGTTAAACGAATGCCTGATTCAGCTTCTCCGGCTTGGAATAATTTGCGCATTTGCGCGCTTAATTTATCCGCATTATCTTGAATTTGCTCCATTGTTTGTAGCGAACGCTCTGAAGTACGTCCACTCGGGTCACCAATTGAACCTGTTCCTCCGCCGATTAAAACGACTGGTTGGTGACCAGCGAGTTGGAATCTTTTCAAAATCATGAAAGGAATCAAATGACCAATATGCATGCTGTCACCTGTAGGATCAATCCCGCAGTATAAAGCAATACTTTCTTCTTCTGTTAATTTGCGAAGGCCTTCTTCATCCGTTTGTTGGTTGATGGCGCCACGCCATTCTAATTCATCAATAATATTCACTTTTTCTACCTCCAAAAATATCGTTAATTGTATTATTTCTTAAAAAAATAAAAATCCCGACAAAAACATATAGTTTTTGCCGGGACGAATTCTCCGTGTTACCACCCAAATTGAATAACGAGATGCATTATTCCACTCTGCCTTTTAACGCAAGGCGAAACGCTACAAGTGTAGGAAGCTCCAAGATGTAATTCGTAAATGTTATGTATGCTAAGTTCCACCAGTATTAGCTCTCTAAAAAAGGGATAACATTGACTACTTTGTCTTTTCAAAGCTATCGATATGAAATGATACTTGTCTTTCATTATATGGAAGCAGCGTTGGAATGTCAATTGTAAATGGTAGTTTTAAGTGCTCCCAATGTAATAATAATCCACTTCACGGTATAATAAATAAGAGTTTAAAATTTTAGAGAAGAGGGGAAATATGAAAAAAATTGTGTTTTTCGATATAGATGGAACGTTAGTGACTCGAAACAATCATATTCCCAAAACGACAATAGAAGCCGTAGAACGTTTAAAAAATAATGGCATTATTCCAGTCATCGCAACCGGACGGGCCCCTATTTTAATTTGGGAAATTGCAGAAAAATTAGGCATTGATAGTTACATTGCAATGAATGGCCAATTTATCGTACATGAAGGGGAAGTCATTTATTCAAACCCGATTGATATGAATTTAGTCCATAAAGTGGTCGAGTATGCAAGAGAACATCGAGATGGGATTTTGCTGTCGACAGAAAATGAACTCATTGCAAATTCCGCAATTTCTTTAGTGAACCGCGGAACTTTATTTGCTTTAATGAAAAGTATCGTTGGTTTAATTCCACGACGAATTCAAGTCTCGATGTGGAAACGAATGATGAAAAAAGCACCTGAAAGAGAAGATTATGAGCATAAAAATATTTATATGATGAATATCAATGCCAACCAAAAAGAACAAGTAATCTACGAAAAAGCATTTGGTGATGTATTAACTTTCACGCGTGCGAATCAATTGTCTATGGATATTATTAATAAAGGGGTCTCTAAGGCAACTGGCGTCCAGCAGATGATGGATGCTTTAGGCGTCTCTTCAAAAAATACTTTCGCTTTCGGTGACGGGTTAAATGACTTAGAAATGCTCCAATTTGTAGGAACGGGAATTGCGATGGCGAATGGTTTTGAAGAGTTAAAAGCACGAGCTGATTTTGTAACAGACTCCGTTTTTAATGATGGCATTTTAAAAGGCCTTCAAAAATTGGGATTAATTTAGACAGTTAAAAATAAAACAAGGCACACATGGATTCTTAGCTATAATGCTAAGAATTTTTGTGCTATAATCATACACGTATTTGACAGATTATGAATATAAGAAAAGGATTGGTTTCGTGTCAGAAAAGAAGAGTTATTATATAACAACGCCAATTTATTATCCAAGTGGCAAATTACACATCGGAAGTGCTTATACAACGATTGCATGTGATATTTTAGCGCGCTATAAACGATTACAAGGTTATGATGTTTACTATTTAACAGGAACAGATGAACATGGTCAAAAAATCCAAGATAAAGCAGAAGAGGAAGGAAAGACGCCTCAACAATTCGTAGATGATCAAGTCGCAGATATTAAAGTCCTTTGGGAAAAATTGAAAATCACAAATGATCAATTTATTCGAACAACCGATACGCAACATAAAGAAGTTGTCGCAAAAATTTTTGAAAAGCTACATGAACAAGGCGATATTTATTTAGATGAATATTCAGGTTGGTATTCAGTATCAGATGAAGAATTTTTCACTGAATCTCAATTAGATGAAGTTTACCGTGATGAAAACGGCAAAGTGACTGGTGGAAAAGCACCAAGTGGTCACGAAGTGGAATGGGTCAGTGAGGAATCTTATTTCTTCAAAATGAGTAAGTATGCAGATCGTTTACTTGCTTACTACCAAGAACATCCGGATTTCATTCAGCCGGAATCGCGTAAAAATGAAATGGTCAATAACTTTATTAAACCAGGACTTGAGGACTTAGCGGTTTCTCGTACAACCTTTGATTGGGGAGTAAAAGTTCCGTCGAATCCTAAACACGTGGTTTATGTTTGGATTGATGCATTGACAAACTACATTACTGCTTTAGGTTATGACCCTGATTTAGGAGAGTTTGAAAACCAACCAGAATTATTCCAAAAATTCTGGCCTGCAAACGTGCATATGGTTGGAAAAGAAATCGTTCGATTCCATACCATTTACTGGCCAATCTTACTGATGGCACTTGATTTGCCGTTACCAAAACAAGTCTTTGGTCATGGTTGGTTACTGATGAAAGACGGAAAAATGTCTAAGTCTAAAGGAAATGTCATTTATCCTGACTTCTTAGTGGAGCGTTACGGTCTAGATAGTCTACGTTATTATTTGATGCGTGAAATTCCATTTGGTTCGGATGGTGTATTTACACCGGAAGATTATGTGGTTCGTACAAATACGGATTTATCGAATGACTTAGGGAACCTTCTAAACCGTACGATTGCGATGATTAATAAATATTTTGATGGAAATGTACCCTCTCTATCAAAAGCGCAAAATGACTTTGACCGTGAATTAGAAACTTTAGCGGCAGAAACGATTGAGAAATATCATGATTCACTGGATCACTTACAATTTAATGTGGTCTTACAAGAAGTGTGGAAGTTGATTTCACGTACCAATAAATACATTGATGAGACAGCGCCATGGGTTCTCGCAAAAGAAGAACGCACTGAAGAACTTTCAAATGTCATGGCTCATTTAGTGGAAAGCTTACGAGTCATCGGTACGATTCTGCGTCCATTTTTAGTGGAAACACCTGAAAGAATGGCAGAACAATTAGGTTTAGATTTTGAAACGGACATGAGCTTTGACCGTATGGCGTTTGGAAACCTTCCTGAAGGTCTGAAAGTGATTGAAAAGGGTGAACCAATCTTCCCACGACTTGATGTTGAAGAAGAAACGGCGATTATTCAAGACCATATGACACCCGTTCTTGAAGATGCAGAAGAGGACCAAATATGGGACCCTGAAACGACAGAACTCACTTCAGTGAAAGAGAAAGAAGTTACTTTTCCGCACTTTGATGCTGTTGAGTTGAAAGTAGCAGAGGTTATTGACTGTGCCAAGGTCGAAAAAGCTGATAAGTTACTAAAATTCCGCCTAGATGCTGCGGATGAAGGTGGCGACCGTCAAATAGTTTCGGGAGTAGCCGAATTTTATCCAAATCCAGAAGAGTTGATTGGTAAAAAAGTCATTATCGTGGCGAACTTAAAGCCAATGAAAATGCGTGGCGAAATCAGCCAGGGAATGATTTTATCTGCAGAAGATGCGGATGGAAACTTAGAGTTATTAGAAGCACCAGCTGGAATGCCAAACGGTGCGATTGTTGGTTAATTAAAGAGAAGACAAAAAGGGCGAGAGATTCTTGCCCTTTTTATTTGATAAAAAGGAATGAACGTATGCTATTTGATACACACGCCCATTTAAATGTAAAACAATTTGCAAAAGATGTTGATGAAGTCATTGAGCGAGCTAAAGCTCATGATGTAACGAAAATTGCTGTCGTTGGCTTTGATGATGCGACAATTGAAAAAGCTTTAGAACTTAGTAGAGTACATGAAAATATTTACCCAATTATTGGTTGGCATCCAACCGAAGCCGGAAGTTATGATGATGCAGTAGAAGAAAAGCTAATTCATCTTCTTAAAACAGAAGAGATCGTCGCGATGGGTGAAATGGGACTCGACTACCATTGGATGGAAGATCCAAAAGAGGTCCAAAAAGAAGCCTTTCGCCGACAAATTCGTGTCGCAAAAGAACTGAATATTCCTATTACTGTCCATAATCGTGACAGTACGGAAGATGTCTATCAAGTGCTTAAAGAAGAGCAGATTGGTGACGTTGGTGGGATTATGCATAGTTTTAATTTAGATAAAGAATGGCTGGCACGTTTTCTTGATTTGGGTATGCACATTTCCTTTAGTGGAGTACTAACGTTCAAAAATGCGAAAGAAGTGAAAGAAAGTGCGAAGCTTGTGCCTTTAGATAAGATGTTGATTGAAACAGATGCACCTTATTTAAGCCCAGAGCCCAATCGTGGCAAGCGAAATGAACCAAGCTATGTTCGTTTTGTTGCAGAAGAGTTAGCTGCACTTCGTGAAATGCCTTATGAAGAAATCGCAAAAATTACCACAAATAATGCGCTTCAAATTTTTAGATTAACGGATGAATAAAATGAAACCAAAAATAAAAGAAGTGATTGTTGTTGAAGGAAAAAGTGACACAAAGAAAATTAAATTAGCCGTAGATGCCGAAACAATTGAGACACAAGGATTGGCTTTAGAACCTGAAATTTTAGAATTAATTGCGCATGCTCAAGAAACTAAAGGAGTTATCGTCTTTACCGATCCGGACTATCCAGGTGAGACGATTCGGAAAAAGATTACTCAACAGGTACCGGGCGTTAAACATGCCTTTATTACAACTCAAGAAGGAGTCCCTAAATTTAAAGGTTCTCTAGGAATTGAACATGCCTCGATTGAAACGATTCGCGAAGCGTTAAAAGGATTGTACAGTGTGGCAGAAGAAGAGGAATCAACTGTGTCGGCAAAGTTTTTACGTGATATTGGTTTGACGGGTGGAAAGCATGCGAAAAGATGGCGTATTCGTTTAGGTGAAGAGCTACGAATAGGCTATACAAACAGTAAGCAACTAGAAAAGCGTCTTTCGATGTTTGGGATTACAGAAAAAGAAGTCGAAGAAACATTGAACAAAATTAAAAAGGAGGGTTTCGATGAATAATCATATCGACATAGCAACACCAACTCGCACGAAAGAAATTTTGGCGAAGTACGATTTGAAAGCGAAAAAGAGTCTCGGTCAGAATTTTATTATTGATACGAATATTTTGCGTAACATTGTAGATGCTGGAGATGTTGATAAGGACACAACGGTTATTGAAATTGGACCGGGTATTGGCGCATTGACTGAACAGATTGCGAAACAGGCAAAAGAAGTCTTTGCCTTTGAAATTGATGACCGCTTGCTTCCAGTGTTGGATGATACGCTATCGCCTTATGACAATATTACAATATTTCATCAAGATATTTTACAAGTTGATTTTAAGCAATTCGAAGAAGAGCATTTATCTGACGCTTCTCGTATCGTTGTCATCGCGAATCTTCCATATTATATTACAACGCCAATTATTATGGCATTGTTAGAAAGTGATTTGCCTGTCCAAACGATGGTTTTAATGATGCAAAAGGAAGTAGCTAGCCGTTTAGAAGCTAAGCCGAGTACGAAAGCATACGGTTCTCTTTCGATTGCTTTACAATATTACACAGAAGTAGATGTCGCTTTTACAGTCCCTCGAACAGTCTTTATGCCACAACCCAATGTGGAGTCAGCAATTATTCGCTTAGATATTCGACCTGAGCCAATTGTAAAAGTGAAGGATCAAGCACTTTTCATGAAGCTAGTCCGTGCTTCTTTCCAACAAAGACGTAAAACGATTTGGAATAATCTTAGAAAATCATTAGAATTTAAAGAACAAGAAGAAGGGCTAAGAGAAGCTTTTGTTCATTCGGGTATCGATCCTTCTCGAAGAGGAGAGAGTTTAACGATTCAAGAATTTGCGCAATTAGCAGATGCGATTTCGGAATCAGGCCTTAATTTTCTTAATGAATAGACACTCATTTTAGTATGATTTTCGCTAATTTGATTTTAATGAGAATTTATGCTACAATTAAGAAGATAAATAAGGAGTGTCGATATAATGACAGCAACTATCAATAATATTAAAGATAGATTTAACGAGTTGGTTGGCGAAGATATTGTTGTTACCGTTGAGATGGGTCGTAGTAAGACAGTCACGCATGAAGGAGTACTTACAGAAACTTACCCCGCAATTTTTGTGGTGGAGTTAGATGAAAGAAGTCAAGAATCTTATGAGCGCGTCTCATATAACTATACAGATGTTTTAACAGATACGATACAAATTGATTTTCCAAATGTGGAAAACGTAGATGAAGAAGAGACGGAATTGTTGCAGGAAGTGGAATAGCGATTATCAAATGAATTTAATAAACTTTCAACAAAATAGTGTTGAAGTAGAAGGAAGATGCTGTGAAAATAGCACCTTCCTTTTTT
>DAIOTF010000044.1:0-2808 GCA_036752165.1 Atopostipes sp. | reverse complement strand
TGGAAGTTGGAGCGCCTATCGTTCACGTAATTAAATTAGCTGGAAGTTGAAATTCCTACTACATCGTATTAGTCATATTCTACAGAATCATTTAAAACATGAAGCGAATTTCATGCATCTTTTTATTGACAGATGTATAAATTGCAGTTAGAATCTAAATCGGAATGATTACGATTTACATTTAATTCAAAATTTAAAGTGAGAAGTGGAAATGAAAAAAATATTTAGTAAGTTAATAGTTTTATTAGGAGCGCTATTATTTCTTGTTGCATGTAATTCAGATAGTTCAGCAGATAATAATGATGGTTCACCATTAACAGATAAAATTCAAGTAGTGACTTCTATCTTTCCTGTCTATGAAATAACGAAAGAAATTGCAGGCGACCACGCAGAAGTTTCTCTAATGGTGGGTGAAAATGAAGATGCTCATCATTATGAACCAAGCGCACAAGCAGTCGCGGCGGTAAACGAAGCGGACGTCTTTATTTATAGTAGTCAAGAGATGGAATTCTGGGTTGACCAATTACTTGATGTCGTTGAAAATGAAGATTTAAAGATTATTAATTTATCAGAAGGTCTAGATTTGGAGATGAACGAAGAGGCGAATCACGATCATGATGAGGCAAACGACCAGGAGCACAATCACGATCATGGTGGAATGGATCCCCACTTTTGGCTAGATCCTGTGGCAGTATCGAAACAACTTCCGTTAATAACTGAAGCCTTCATTCGATCAAATAAAGAAGATGAAGAGTTTTACAAAGCGAATGAAGAAACTTTTCAAGAAATGTTAACCGAATTACATGAAACTTATCAAGAAGCTTTTTTAGAGGCAAAAAACAGAGACTTTGTTGTACAGCATGAGGCTTTCGGTCATTTAGCCAATCGTTATCACTTGCATCAGGTAGCAGTCGGAGGATTAACGACCGAAGTTGAGCCTAATCCTACTCAATTAGTAGAAGTGATTGATTTTATAAATTCACAACAAGTTCCCGTCATTTATTATCAGAGCGGGGAAAATTCAGCTATTGCAGAAACAGTTGCAAAAGAAACAAATACGGAGATTGCCGTCTTATACGATTTAGAAAACCGTCCCGTTTCCTTAAATGGGAGAGGCAATATGTATATTGAAGTTATGAAACAGAATCTAGAACAATTAAAATTGTCGGTGAATTAAAATAGAAAGAGGGGACGCCTTGAAAACAAGTCCTTATATTGAAGTGAATGATTTATCTTTTAATTATGATGATGAGCCCGTTTTAACAGGTATCAATTTTAGCGTGTCACCAGGAGAATTTGTTATGTTGACTGGAGAGAACGGTGCAGCTAAAACAACGCTACTAAGAAACATTTTAGGGTTATTAAATCCAACAACGGGAAATGTTACCCGAGCAAAGACTAACGATAAAGGGCATAAATTATCTGTTGGCTATGTACCGCAGCAAGTAGCTTCTTTTAATACAGGTTTTCCTAGTACGGTCCTCGAATTAGTTGAATCGGGTCGGTATCCTAAAGATCGTTGGTTCAAGCGATTGACTGAAAAAGACAAAGAACATGTTAAAAGAGCGTTGAATTCAGTGGGAATGTGGGAAATGCGCCACAAAAAAATTGGGGAATTAAGTGGCGGGCAAAAGCAGCGTATTTCCCTCGCTCGTGTTTTTGCGATGGACCCTGACTTATTTGTATTGGACGAACCGACTACAGGTATGGATTCAGAATCCCGTGAGGAATTTTATCGGCTATTAAAACATAATACAAAGGTTCATAATAAAGCAATCTTAATGGTTACCCATGACCATTTGGAATTACGTCCTTATGTGGACAAGCATATTCAGTTACTTAGAAAGGAGAATTCGCCTTGGAGATGTTTCTCTATGGATTCATGAGACAGGCCTTTCAAGCATCCTTTCTCATTTCAATAATTGCGCCTATATTAGGCTTATTTCTTATCTTGAGGCGACAAACGCTCCTTGCAGATACATTATCTCATGTGTCACTTGTAGGTGTGGCCTTAGGTCTTTTATTGGGTGTAGCCCCTACTTGGACAAACATAGTTGTTGTTATTTTTGCTTCTATACTATTAGAGTATATTCGAATTATTTATAAATCCTACACTGAAATCTCTGTAGCGATTATGATGTCTGGAGGAATGGCTTTAGCTCTCGTTTTAATGAGCTTCAACGATACAACTGCAATGAGCTTAAATACCTTCTTATTCGGATCCATTGTCACTATATCCGTCGAACAAGTTCTCTTTCTGTTGGTATTAACGTTGTTAATCATCACCCTGTACATTTTTTTCCGTCGTCCTATGTATGTTTTGACATTTGATGAAGAAACTGCCTTTACTTCAGGATTACCTGTACGAATGATGTCTATAGCTTTCAACGTAATAACAGGAGTCGCAATTGCGATTATTATGCCGATTGTCGGAGCTTTGCTTGTCTCTGCTATTCTTATCTTACCAGCAGCCATTTCAATGCGGTTATCTAAAAGTTTTACAGGCGTAATTCTTATAGGAATCGTCTTAGCAATGATAGGAATGTCTAGCGGATTAACAATCTCTTATTATCAAGGGACACCGCCTGGAGCGACAATTACATTAGTATTTTTAGTGATTTTCTTCAT
Source organism: Atopostipes sp. (assembly GCA_036752165.1). Classification (GTDB taxonomy): domain Bacteria; phylum Bacillota; class Bacilli; order Lactobacillales; family Carnobacteriaceae_A; genus Atopostipes. The sequence continues at coordinate 180 of DAIOTF010000044.1, read as the reverse complement.
TGTCATTCTTCTAGAAAAATTAAAAAAATAATATGAACTCCCCTATCTTTAGTTCAAAAGAACTGAGATAGGTTTTTTTTATTCTAACTAGTACTGAAAGGGCTTTAAATACGAACATAACTGTAAAGTAATGTACAAACGTCTAGAAATTAGGTAATATTAGAACAAGAAAGGTATAAG
>DAIOTF010000043.1:0-10738 GCA_036752165.1 Atopostipes sp. | reverse complement strand
GACCTTGCAGGGCTCGAACCTGCGACCCCTACCTTGTCGAGGTAGTGCTCTCCCAACTGAGCTAAAGATCCTTGACCAACTTCTATTATAGCAAAGATAAATAAAAAAGCTAGTATTTTTTAAAAACACTTTCTTAAATGAAAGCTATTTCAGAAATATGATGACGATAATCGAAAAAATGTCACTTATTGGAGATAATATGTTATAGTAAAAGGTGTAAACCAAACTATTATAGAGGTGACAACATGAAGTGGAAAATTTTAACAGATACCGGTGCAAACTTAAGAGAAGTTACTGATTTACCTGAAAACGTGGCATTTGATATTATTCCATTAATTTTACATGTGGACAATAAAGATTTCGTAGATACAGCTGATTTAGATATAAGTGAGTTAGTAGAAGCAGTTAAAAAATCGACAAAATCAAGCTCAGCATGCCCAGCGCCTGGTGCGTATGCGGAAGCATTTAAAGGTGCAGAAAATGTAATTTGTGTGACAATTTCAAGTAATCTTTCAGCTAGTTTTGAGAGTGCAGAACTCGGAAAAAAGATTGCATTAGAAGAAAACCCAGAGGCTAATATCCATATTTTTGATTCGCGTTCAGCGGGGGGAGAATTGGATATGTTGGTATTTAAAGCCCTTGAATTGATTAAAGAAGGCAAAGATTTCTCAGGCGTCGTGGACGGGATGGAAAAATACCATAAAAACACTTTAACAGGGTACATGCTTAAATCAATTGAAAACTTAGTGAAAAACGGCCGTGTCAACAAAATTGTAGGTTCACTTGTTGGATTATTAAATATTCATGTCATCGGTGTACGTTCTGAAGAAGGGACAATTGAAATGTCTAACCGTGCCCGTGGAGAAAGGCGTGCGCTAAATACCTTCGTTAATGATTTGATTGAAAACGGGTTAAATGGCAATCGTGTAGAAATTGGACATGTAAACAACGAACCTTTAGCACAAACCGTAGCAGAGAGAATCAAAGAGAAATTCCCTAATGCCGATATTCACTTACGTTTAACAAGTGGCTTATGTAGCTTTTATGCAGAAGATGGCGGTTTAATTGTAGGGTATGAAAGAAATTAGTAAAACTTGATATGCATCAAGATAGTTTAAAGAGTTTAGTAAGATAATAAATACAGAGCCAATTGGCTACTATTAACTGATGAAGTTTTACAGAAAAGGGGATAATAATGGAAGCACATGCCCATTCGTCTCATGTTGGTTGTGTCAGTTTAGTTCCTATTTTTAACCATTTAGATGATGAATCAATGAGTCAAATTGCTAAAAAAGCTAACCATAAAGACTTAAAACGTGGAGAATATTTATATCAAGCAATGGACGAGGATGATTCAATTTATATCGTTCATCGAGGCCAAGTGCGGATCTTTCACCTTTCGGAAAATGGTAAAGAACAATTAATCCGGATATTAAACCCTGGAGATTTTACCGGAGAGTGGACTATTTTTTCTAGTGATGAATACCATGAACATTTTGCAGAGGCCACAAAAAATTCATCTATTTGTGCGATTCAACGAGATGATTTACAAGAATTAATGAATGACCATCCTGCGATTGCCATGAAAATTCTAGAAGCCATGTCTGAACGTTTGCATCAATCTGAAAAGCAAACGGCTTCAGTAGCGATAGAACAGGTGACCAACCGAATTATCTATTACTTAGAAGACTTAGCTGGAATCGATGCGGACGATGAAGTGACAGTTGAATTACCGATGACCAGAAAAGATATCGCTTCTTATTTAGGAACGACGCCGGAAACATTGAGTCGGAAATTTAAAGAATTGGAAGAGAAAGAGCTCATTCGTCAATTACCTAAAGGTAAAATTCATATTCCAAGTATAGAAGAATTACTTTTTGAAGCACTATAATTTAATGAACTGCTTGCCGTAAATGGTAGGCAGTTTTTTAGTTCATATGAATAGTATTGGTACATGTCCCTATGGTAATCTTTAAAAGAGGAGCTAATATTATGAAGAGGATAAAGCAAAGTAGTCTGATTATATTTAGTGGTTTTCTACTGGTAGCCTGCGGTGAAAATGCAACAGACAATTGGACGGAAAATATACAAAAAGGCAATGAAGGCCTGGAAAGTTATAGTTCTGATACACAGCTTGATTTAGAATTAAATATGGGGTCAGGGGTAATGGCAGAACAAGACGAAGCATTCATTCATGTAAGTATGATAGGGGACCTTGAAGAAGGTTATATCGAACAAGGAGCACAGACAATGTATTTCGTTGAAAATGATGTATATGTTTATGAAGGAAATGCTTGGAATTATTATCCAGATGGTGGCCCAATTGAATATCCTTCTTTCTATCCAAATATTGTCGATTCCTTAGTTGAAATTGAAGCTTTCATTGAAGCAACAGAAGTGGATGAAAATATTCAATTATTTTACGAAGGAAACGATCGTGAGGTTTGGAATGCTTTTGAAGATGAGTTTACTTTGTCGATAGACGGTATCTCAGAAGAAAATATTATTATTACGCTAGAAGCAATTCTTGATGGTACTGATTCTTATCTACAAGAATTTCATATGGATATATTAGGCGAGGAAACAGATGGTGATGTTCAACTTAGTAGTATAAATATGCAAATTGATGTGGATTATTACGATCATGATAATGTAGATTTATCAGATGTTCAGGCTGAAACAGTTGAAGCAAGTGGTATTTAAAGTAGAAAAAAACCTCATTCCGTACAAGAATGAGGTTCTTTGTATTTTTTGAATATCTACCGCCCGTATAATTACTTCAAGTAGTTTAATTTTCTAGCTTCTTCTGTTAATTCATCTCTGAATTTAGGATGCGCAATGCTAATTAAAGCTTCGACACGTTCGTTAATTGTTTTACCTTTTAGTCGTGCTGCACCGTATTCAGTGACCACATAATCGATATCATTTTTCGAAGTAGATACCGCAGCGTCTGAATAAAGGCTAGGAACGATTGTTGATATACTATCGTTAGAAGCTGTCGAGTTTAAGGCAATGATCCCTACACCATTTGTCGTTAAACGAACTCCTTTACCAAAGTCTGATTGTCCACCAGTTGATGAATAATACATACCTGGTAATTTTTCAGAGTTACATTGACCTAAGAAGTCTACCTGAATGGTTGCATTTACTGTATATAGGTTGTCTTCTTTTGCAATGTTTAATAAGTTGTTTGACTGATCGACAGGTAAGAAGTAGACATCTTCATTATAGTTTAACCACTCATATAGTTTTTCTGTCCCCATGGCGAAAGTTGTGACTGTTTTTCCAACATGCGTTTCTTTTTTCGTATTCGTAACGGCTCCGGATTTCTCTAATTCAATCGCATTGTCAGGTAACATTTCTGTATGGAAACTTAAATCTTTCTTATCCATTAAGTTGTTCATTACAGCTGAAGGAACTGCACCATAACCGATTTGAAGAGTGGCTTCATTAGGAATTAACTCTGCAATAATTTCACCAATCTTTTTCGATTTCTCATCAATTTCAGGGTTTTGAAGCGTAGGAATTGGCTCTGAACTTTCAACTAATGCAGCCACGTCTTCAACGTGAACGTGATGATTTTCTCCATAAGTGTATGGATAGTTTTCATTCACTTCGACAATAATTCGATCTGCCACATCTAGTAAGCCACCTACGTATGAGTTTGAAAGACCAAATGAGAAGTACCCTTTGTCATCCATTGGTGAAACAGTAATCATAATCGTAATTTGATCTTCACGCATTTTGATTAAATCAGGCGTGTCCCCAAAATGGTTAGGAAGTAATTCAACCAATCCTTCGTTCATCGCTTTACGGTCGCCACCTAAAAAGATGGAAACTTGTTTTAATTTATCTTTTGGTAAGTCATAAGTTGGAACATGTGTTAAGGCACGGTAAAGTGTATTATTCGATAGTCCCTCATAATCGCCTAAAGCTTTATGTAAAAGCACTGGCTCACCTGGAGCGATAGGGTAAACAATCGCGTCACCTGGTTTGATATTTTTTACTGCTTCTTCAGGAGTTACTTTCTTTTGATTATAAATTTGCATTAAATCAGTCATATAGTATATGTTCCCTTCATTAGTTGATTATTTATTTTTGAAATTTGGTTTTCTACTTTCAATAAATGCTTGTGTTCCTTCTTTATAGTCTTCGGTAGAGAAAAGAAGCCCAAATGACTTCATCTCTAATTCGACACCTTGATCAACCGTCATCTCGTAACCAGCATTCATGATTTCTTTTGCCGTTTGAACAGCAATCTGCCCTTGTTTCGTCACTTTTTGAGCGTAAGCTTTCGCTTCGTCCATTAAAGTTTCTTTATCAAACACTCGGTTGAATAGGCCAATCTCAAGGGCTTGGTTAGCTTTCAGATTCTCAGCACTAAAGACAAGTTCTTTCGCTTTAGGTAAGCCGATAATTCGTGACAATCTTTGGGTACCCCCAAAGCCTGGAATGAGTCCCAAACCAACTTCCGGAAGTCCTACTAAGGCATTATCAGAAGCAAAACGAAGATCACAAGACATAGCTAATTCTAAGCCGCCGCCTAATGCATACCCATTCACTACTGCTAGAGTAGGAATCGATAGGTTTTCGATTAAGAGATTTACTTCATTTCCTAATTTCGAAAAGGTTTGTGCTTCTAACGTAGACATTTCAGCCATTTCTTTAATATCCGCACCAGCGACAAAGGATTTCTCGCCTGCACCTGTAACGAGTAGAAACTTCACATCTACTTCTCCAGCCTTGATAGAAGAAACCACTTCTTTTACTTCTTCCAACGTTTTACGATTCAAAGCATTTAAGCTTTTTGGATTATTAATCGTTAAGACTCCAATATCGTCTTCAACGTCAAATAAAATATATTCGTAATTTTTCATTTTCTACTCCTTAATTGTACTCGTAGAAGCCACGGCCAGATTTACGACCAAGGTAACCCGCTGCTACATATTTTTTGAGTAGAGGACAAGGGCGGTACTTAGGGTCGTTAAAGCCTTCATATAATACTTCCATAATCGATAAACAAGTATCTAAACCGATTAAGTCAGCCAATTTTAGAGGACCCATTGGATGGTTCATTCCTAATTCCATAACTTGGTCAATTGCTTCAGGTGTGGCTACAGATTCATATAAAACAAATGCCGCTTCGTTAATCATTGGCATTAAGACACGGTTAGATACAAAGCCATAAGCATCATTAACTTCAACAGGGGTTTTGCCCATTTTCTCGCTGAGTTCATGAATGACCTGGTAGACTTCATCATTTGTTTGAACACCACGAATGATTTCAACAAGTTTCATCACTGGTACAGGGTTCATAAAGTGCATGCCGATGAATCGGTCTGGATGACTAACCACCGCAGCTAAGTCTGTAATCGGTAGAGAAGAAGTGTTTGTCGATAAAATTGTTTCTCGTGGAACAATTTGGTCCAATTCTTCAAAGATGGATTTTTTTATGTCAAAGTTCTCTACTGCCGCTTCAATAACTAATTGGCAATCGGCCGCATCTTTCTTGTCATCGGATAGCTGGATTCGGTTTAAAACCGCATCTTTTTCGTCTTCTGTTTTACGTCCTTTTTCGACGTCACGCGTCAAGTTTTTCTCAATGTTGTCTAAACCTTTTTGAGCATACTCCATAGACATATCATTTAGAAAAACATCATATCCTGCTTGAGCGGCCACTTGAGCAATTCCATTTCCCATTTGACCTGAACCAATAACCATTATTTTTTTAATTTCCATTTATCTATATCCTCCTAATTAATACTCGCATTCAATTAAAATCGCGTCACCTTGTGCAGCACCACTACAAATTGCAGCAATTCCATACTTCAATTTTTTTCTACGCATTTCGTGAATTAAAGTAGCCAAGATTCGTCCACCTGTTGCTCCAATTGGATGTCCAAAAGCAATAGCTCCACCATTTACGTTGATTTTTTCAGCAGGAATATCAAGCATCTTCTGAGTCACTAAAGTAACTGCCGCAAAAGCTTCGTTAATTTCAAATAAATCAATATCATCGACGGTTAGATTATTTTTCTCTAAAAGTTGCTCAATCGCATGGCCAGGGGCACTTGCGATAAGTCGCGTTTCGACACCCACTTCTTTATGGTCAATGATTTTAGCGAGTGGTTGAACGCCCAACTCTTTCGCTTTTTCTTCAGAAGCTAGAACAAGCGCTGAAGCACCGTCGTTTGTTCCAGGTGCATTTCCTGCAGTAACTGTATTTCCTTCTTTAAAGAGTCCTGGTAACTTTTGTAACCCCTCAAGTGTTGATTGTGGACGAGGCGCTTCGTCTGAATCGATAACTAAAGAATCGCCTTTTCTTTGAGGAACCGTAATAGGAACAATTTCCTCTTCTAAAACTCCTTCTTCCATTGCTTTAGCAGCTAATTTTTGACTTCTAAGCGCCCATTCATCTTGCGCTTGGCGACTAATACCATATTTATCTGCACCGTATCCACCGTTTACTGCCATATGTTGATCATAATACGCATCCCACAAACCGTCGTGAACCATTAAATCAAGGAATTCGGTATGAAACATACGGGCTCCAAAACGCATATTTTTACTTGCGTATGGCGCATTCGACATACTTTCCATTCCACCAGCTAATACGACATCGTTGTCACCTGAACGAATCATCTGATCCGCTAATGTAACAGCGCGTAAACTTGAAGCACAAACTTTATTAACGGTTTCAGAACCTACCGACCAATCAAGGCCAGCTTTGATCGAAGCTTGACGTGACGGAATCTGTCCTGCACCCGCTTGTAAGACTTGACCCATAAGTACGTATTCGATATCTTCTTCATTTACACCACTTTTTTGGATGGCCGCTTTCATCGCTTCTGCGCCTAAATCAACCGCAGGAATATCTTTGAAAACTCCTCCCAATTTCCCGAATGGGGTTCTTGTGGCACTTAAAATAACACTTTTAGTCATTAAATATCCTTCTTTCTACTAAAATTAAGTTGTGTGGTACAATATTAGTAATCGTTTACAGTGAAAAGGGGAAAAAAATTGGACTGGAAAAACATCAACTTTCAACACCTTAATTATTTTTTAATTGCTGCAAAACACCTGAATTTTTCAGATGCTGCAGAAGAATTATATATTAGTTATTCTACATTAAGCAAGGCGATGTCTCGTTTGGAAACACAGATGGACATAAAGCTTTTCGAAAAAGACGGTCGCAATATCAAACTTACTAAGTATGGAAAAATATTTGCTGGTTACGTTTCAAAAGCCATTACGGAACTAAAAAACGGGATTGATGAAATCGAACGTTTAACTAACCAATATAGTGGAGAAGTACGTCTGTCCAGTGTCTTTACGACCTCATCCACTTATTTACCTGAACGTCTTGCTCGGTATCGAAAAGAATATCCCGAGATGACGGTCTATCTCACTCAGACCTCAACCCAAGAAATATTAAGAACCATCATGGATGGTGAAATCGATATCGGCTTTTGTGGTGAATTCAACTTTGATGATTACAAAGACGATATTGATCGTGAGTTTATTTATAACGATAAAATTGTTCTTATCGTAAATAAAAGCCATCCGCTAGCTAATAAAAAGAATGTCTCTTTTAAAGATATAAAAGATGAAATATTTATTGGTTACAATGAATCCGCTGGAATGAATCATTCGATTCGTACTGCTGTTGAGCGAGTAGCGAGTCCAGACTTTGAATTTAAGACCTTATATGCAATGAACGAAGAATCCGGTGTGATTGGTATGGTTCGAGCCAATCAAGGGATTGCGTTTGTCTCACAGCGTAATCCGATAGATTTTAAAGATATCAAAGTCGTTGAAGTGAATGACTTGTCCATTGTATATAACATTTACATGGTTTGGCAACGCTCTGAATATTTACCAAGTAGTGTGACTACATTTAAGAACTTTATTATTTCAGATAACATGCGTTACAACTAATTCGTTATCTTTCTCTACTCAGCTCATTCATTTATGGAGTAGCTGAGTAGCAGAAAGATTATTTAATTTTTAATTAAACGAAAGCACCCATTCCTAATAAATCTCTTGAAAGAATTAAAGCGTTAATATCATGAGACCCTTCATAAGTATAAACAGCCTCTGCATCCGCAAAGAATTTACCTACGCCATAATCAATATCGATTCCATTTCCACCTACAATTTCTCGACCTAATGCAACAGTTTCTCTCAAGTTCAATGCGTTATGCATTTTGTGTAAAGAAGCGTTCACTGTATCGAACTCACCTTTTTCTTGATTTTCAGCAAGAGTAACAGATAAAGCAATATTTGCAGCTACTTTTGTTTGCATGACTGCAATTTTTTCTTGAATCAATTGGAACTTACCGATTGGACGACCAAATTGTTCACGTTCTTTTGCATATTTAATTGTTGCTGCAAGTGAACCGGCTGCAGTTCCAGTAGCGATGTGTCCAACGTCTACTCGAGAACCTTGGAATACGCGAGTAACATCTCCAAAACCTTTAATATTCGGTAATAGATTTTTCTCTTCAACTTCTGCATCCGTTAAGACAATTTTGCAGTTTTGAACCGGTCTTAGAGCCATTTTACGAGTAATAACTTCTGTTTCTAATCCAGGTGTTTCTTGACTTAAAATAAAGCACTTGATTTCGCCATCTGCTTCGTCACGAGCAAATACAGGAATCACATCGGCTGTGTTTGCAGCACCAATCCAATATTTTTCTCCGTTTAAAATCCACTTGCCGTTTTCTTTACGGGCAGACATTTTTAATCCCTTAGCAATATCCGATCCGTTTAGTGGTTCGGTTAACGCGAAACAACCTGTTAATTCAAAATTCTCTAATTTTGGTAAGTAGTAGGCTTTTTGTTCTTCATTTCCACCTTGGGAAACAACCGTATGTGCCATTCGATGAATGGTATAAGCTGTCGCAATAGAAGTATCTGTTCGTGCTAACTCGTGGAATAAGAAAGCATTGTAGATTTCTCCATAGGTTTCTTTTCCTTCTCTTCCTTCATATAGTAGAGAGTTGTTCATGATTCCCACACGACGATAGAGGTCGTAAATTTGTACTGGGAATTCTGCTTTATCCCAATAATCTGCCATAACCGGCTGAATTTCTTCTTCTAAAGCTTTTCGAAGGTTATATAAGACTTCAACTTCTCCATCTGTTAGTCTCTTCGCATAACCTAAATAATCTTCTGGGTACAACTCCTGAATCATTTCTTCGGTTGACAAGCTCGTATTTGTTTCCATTACCATTAATAATTCCTCCTGAAAAATTTTGATTTGTAACGCTTTCAAAACTATCTTATCAAACAGAAAAAAATTGTGTGGGAAAGGAATTCAAAACTTTTGGACAAATGGGAAAGCGCTAACATGTTGAAGTCGAAATGATTAGGTAAGCGCTTTATTACATGAGTAGCTAGAATATTACTTCTCTAGTTCGAAGGAATGAGGAGTGAAAAGAGTTAAACTGGACATTTATTCACGCTTTTTTTGAATTTCCTTCCGTGAACTCAGAATAACCTTACTTGGGGAGTATAAAAATATAGCCTATAATTTAGTTAACAAAAAAAGAAACAATAAGGAGAATATAAATGACAAGAATTACAGACTTATTAGGTATCCAATACCCTATTTTACAAGGAGGTATGCAACACGTTTCAAGAAGCCCGCTAGTTATCGCTGTATCAAATGCTGGTGGTTTAGGTTTATTAACGACTGGCGCTTTAGATGCAGAAGGGCTACGGAAAGAAATTCAAACGGTTCGCGAAAATACAGATAAGCCTTTTGGAGTGAACTTAACCTTGATTCAAGAAAACATTGATGAGCTAGTCGATGTGGTGATTGAAGAAAAAGTTGCTGTAGTAACAACTGGAGCAGGTTCACCTAAAAAATATTTCCCTCGCTTTAAAGAAGCAGGAATCAAAGTGATCCCGGTCATTGCTTCTGTTCGCCATGCAGAGAAAATGCAAGAATTAGGAGTAGACGCAGTTATCGCAGAAGGTCAAGCAGCGGGTGGACATATTGGAGGTTTATCGACAATGCCTTTAATTCGTCAAATTGTTGAAAAAGTTGATTTACCAGTTATAGCAGCTGGAGGAATTGGAGATGGTCGAGGATTAGTCGCTGCTTTATCTTTAGGTGCTGAAGCTGTTCAAATGGGTACAATTTTCCTAGCCTCTGAAGAATGTCCAATACCAGAGTCTTTTAAACAAGAAATCGTCAACGCTTTGGATACTTCTACTATAGTAACCGGTAGAAAAGGTGGGCACCCCGTTCGTTCCATTCGTAATGACATGTTGACACATTACTTAGAGCTTGAACTTCAAAATACACCAGAAGAAGAGTTAGAAAAGTTAACAGTCGGTTCTCTTTACCGCGCCGTAGTTGAAGGGGATGTAAAATCAGGAACAATGATGGCTGGTGAAATTGCGGGATTAGTCAAAGAAATCCGACCAGCTAAAGAAATCATTGATGAAATTGTAAGAGACGCGAATACTCGCTTAAAAGAATTACAAGGTATTAGTATTTAATGTTAACGACAAAAAGTATATCTTCTATAGAAAGGCGGATCTATCTTAATTGATAGATTCGTCTTTTTAGAATTTAGTTCAGTTTTTATGCTGGATAATAATTAGCTGTCTAGATTATTAATCTATTCATTCAGCATGTCCAGTTTTTTTCCCATAATTTTAAGTGTCCAGTATTAGGGGGTCAGTTTATTTATGTTTATCCGTCATTACTGGTTACCTTTGACGG
>DAIOTF010000042.1:0-10981 GCA_036752165.1 Atopostipes sp. | reverse complement strand
TCTTTGATCGGAAGATTATCGTACCGTTCAAGGACAAGAAGATGTTCTTGTTTCAGTCCTTCTTGTTCCATTAAATCTTCTACTTCTAAAGAAAATTGTATACCTAAATGGAAAATCTCCCATTCATTTAAATACCCTCTTTCCAATCGAATAACTAAAGCTTCGTAAATCGTAATGGATTCTTTAATCAATTGATTTGAAAGTTTCCACGCTTTCAGGAAAGTTCTTGGATTAAATGATTGATCCATTTGATGTTCATCTATTTTAAGTAAGAGATAAGCCCAAGCTTGTCGAACATTTTGAAAAGAAGTTGAGCGATCTATTAATGTTAAGAGCGCTTGTTTTTTATCTGCTAATTTTGGACAGTAGAGATATAAATCTGTTTTTATCATCGCAGCCAGACCTACAAAATACCACTCCCCTGTCAGAAGTTTTTCAAATTCTACTTGGATACGCTCTATTGCTATATTTGTTAAAAGTTGTGCATTTTGACGAATTGAAAGTAATGTGTTTCCTTCGATTTCAAAGTCAAGTTGTGCGGCAAAACGAACTGCCCGCATCATCCGCAAAGCATCTTCTTGAAATCGTTCTTCAGGTTTGCCAACAGCTCGAATGATGCGTTTATCTATATCAAGCAAGCCGCCAAAAGGATCAATTAGATTTCCTTTTATATCCATAGCTATAGCATTCATTGTAAAATCCCGACGCATTAAATCTTCTGTCAAAGAGCGTACAAAAGTCACTGAATCCGGGTGCCTAAAATCTTTATAGGTCGATTCTGTACGAAAAGTTGTAATTTCATAACTTTCCCCATTCTCTAATACCATTACAGTTCCATGTTCAATTCCTATGTCTATGGTCCGTTTAAAGATTTCTTTAATTTCATTAGGCATTGCACTGGTCGCAATATCCACATCATTGACAGTTAAACCAAGGACACGGTCACGCACGCTCCCTCCAACAAAATAGGCCTCAAAGCCAGCTTCGACTATTTTATTTAAGACGGGAAGAGCCTTATTAAATTCTCCATCAAGCTTTAGTTTTTTATTCATTCTCACTGCAACCTTTATTCTGAAGTTTTTCCATCCACTCGCTCAAACCGAAACTTATCTCTAGTTTGAAACTTATCCATTGTTTCTTTGAAAGCTTTCGTTAAATCAACGTCTAAAGAATTTGCCATTGTGATTGTAATAAATAATACATCTGCAAGTTCTTCGGCTATTTCTTTTTCTTCTTCCGAATCTTTCTTTTGTTTTTCACCGTAGTAGTGGTTAATTTCTCTTGCTAATTCTCCGACCTCTTCCGTCATCCGAGCCATGGAAGCCAGAGGAGAAAAATAGCCTGTTTTAAATTGTCCAATATAATCATCGACCATTTTTTGCATTTCGTTCATTTCCATAAAAAGTATCCCTCATCTTCCGTTATTTAACGTTCGTTTGAGCTATTTTCTGTTCAATAGCGATTAATTCATTGGATAATTCATTAAATGAATGCTCATGCCCTTCCTTAAGAACCCTATCTATCTCACTTAATAATTGTCCACGTGCGATCATTAATGTTTCGTAATCCAAGGCTGTGTCTATTGTATCTGTAATTTCACTTGGAATGTTCTCATTCCATGGATAATAAGGATTATCCTCAAGAATGGCTAAATAAACGGGGTGTTCCCATGCATCTTCAAAATCAATTTCAATGTATAAAGAAGAACTCCAATTTAAACGAATTTCATGAAAAGCCTGCATGGCATCTTTAAAAACATGACCATTTTTATAAAATCGAAAAGAAGGTTTTTGATTCCCTTTTACTGTCATATAAATACCTCGAGGGGTCTGATCCACATTTTGAACAAAATGCGTTTTCTCCAGTATAATATCATGACTATAAAGATAATCTAAGATCCATAAAGATTCACGCCGCTTAAGTATATAATTTTGCGTAAACCATTTGAGAAAATGTTTTTTATCTGTGTTTGAAACGTTTGAATGCATTATCAATCTCTCCAGTTATAAATCCTTAGAAATAATCCTCGTCAAGTAAAGCCATTATTTCAAAATCTGACTCACTATTCAGCATAACATATTTATTTGCTATTTCACGCATTTTCTCCGGTTGGCCATCTTCACGAAGGAAAAACGCATATTCTTTTAAGAAATCTAAGTCTTCACTTAAATACTGGGAAGCTTCTGCGAAGTAATCACGTGCTTTCCCATAATCTTCTATATTATTGTAAGCTGTTCCTAATAGCCATAATGCTTCAGGTAATTGTTTCGTTGTCTCACCCGCACTATTCAATAAATGAATTGTTTCTTCAAAACTTCCCATATAATTTAGGTATTCAGCGTATTTAAGATACGCACGTTCACTGTCTGGAGCAATTGAAATAGCTTCTTCATAATATTTTCGTGCGTTTTCTTCATCATTTAATTTGACTGATAATTCAGCAGCTTTGAAATAGAAGTCAAGATTTAGTTCATTTTGACTAATACCTTCTTTAATTTCTTCCAAAGCTTTTTCATAGTTGTTTTGCTGCTCATAGACTTCTGAAAGAACAAAATAAGCTCCCGATAAACTCGGATCTAAGGTTTTAGCTTTTTCGAGTGGTTCTATAGCCTTCGTCCATTCAGTTTGTTGAACATATACGAGTCCTAATTGGTAGTAAATTTCAGGGGTTTCTCTAAAAGTCAGTGCTTCGTTAAAATAATCTATTGCTTCAAAATATTCGCCAATTAGCATATAGGCATTGCCTAGTCGTTCACTCAATATGATTCCAGCAATTTCATCATGCCCTTGGAGTGTTACTTTTTCATAATAATGAATGGCTTGTTGATAATCAGCTGTTGTATAATATATTTCAGCTAAGGCAAATAAGACAATCGGCTCGTCAGGAAGAAGGTTTTCAGCTTCCGTTAATTTTTGAATACTTACTTCGGGTAAGCCATTTAATTGATAGTAATCGGCCTGAACAAGTAGACTTTGTGGATAAATTGGACTTGTCTCTTCAATGGAATGAAGCAAATCTAATGCTTCAAGTTCATTTCCGTCTTCAATATCTATTTCTGCCAAATAAATTTTCAACTCGTCATCAGCTGGATTCTTTTCTAATAAATAATTATATACTTTTCTTGTTTCAATTAAAAATCCAAGCTGATACAGAGTATTCCCTAATAAAAACAATGTTTCCTCATCGTCATAATTAATAGCTAACTCTATATTTTCTTCTGCAACTTCTAAGTTTCCTTTTTGAATCTCTGCGATTACTATTTCTGAATAAGTCATTATACTACCTCTCAAATCCTGTTCTATTCATTTACATTGTCCCTATTTTATCATATCAACTATAAGATTTCATTTTTAAGAGAAAAAATCCCCAAAAGGTTGTTTGATTAACCCTATTGGAGATCTCTCTTATTTTTCATGTTTGAACTCTTCTAGCCATTCATTTTCTTCCTCTGTCAGATCAAGTGTTTCAATTAAATCTGATCGACGTTCAAATGTTCTGCGAAGAGATTCTTTGCGTCGCCACTCATCGATTTTCGCGTGATTTCCACTCATTAATACTTCGGGTACATCCATTCCTCTATAAGAAGCTGGGCGAGTATAGTGAGGATGTTCGAGTAAACCAGTCGAATGCGAATCTTCCAAAATGGATTCTTTATTACCCACTACACCAGGTAATAATCGAACTGTAGCATCAATCATCACCATAGCGGCTAATTCGCCACCTGTGAGCACATAATCCCCTAGTGATACTTCATCCGTCACAAGCGTTCGAATGCGCTCGTCATAGCCCTCATAATGACCACAAATAAATACAAGATGTTCTTCTTTTGAAAATTCTTCAGCCATCTCTTGATTAAAAGGTTTCCCAGCCGGATCCATCAAAATGACTCGTTTATTTGTGGAGGTTGATTTTTCTGAAATCTCTTCTATCGCTTCAAAAATGGGTTCAGGTTTAAGTAGCATACCTGCGCCCCCTCCATATGGAGTATCATCAACCATCTGTTGCTTACCTACTCCATATTGTCTAAAACTCCTAGGGTTTATTTCGACATGCCCTCCTTCAAGGGCACGTTTTACAATGGAATGACTAAATGGACTTTCAAACATTTCTGGAAAAAGAGTTAAAATATCAATTTTCATCCGGATCAAGTCCTTCTAAAATATTCACAGTAATTTGATTTTTATTTAAATCAACATCTAAAATAACGGATGAAATATTTGGAAGTAATAAATCTTTTTTATTCTCACGCTTTACCACCCATACATCATTGGCAGGCATCGTTAAAATTTCTTTAATTCTTCCGACTAATTCGCCTTCTTCATTTATAACTTCAGCATCTATCAGTTCATTTGTGTAGTAGACACCTTCTTCTAATTCAGGTAACAGCGATTCATCGACTTGTAGCATTTTTGTTTTAAATCCTTCTACGTCATTAATGGAAGGATAATCCTCAAAAGTTAATAGATCAAACGACTTATGTACGCGATGAGATTTTATGACAACAGGAATATACTCTCCATTACCCATATTTACAACTAACTCAGAACCTTCAGCATATCTTTCTTCTGGGCGATTTGTAAGCGACTGAACGCGTACTTCTCCTTTAATCCCATGCGTATTCACAATTTTTCCTACATCTAAATAATTTGGCATAATATTCTCCTCGACTTTTTCTAATAAAAAAAGTCTCTCAAATAATCTGTCGTTTACAGATGTTTGAGAGACTCTACTACGGACGAGTTTATTAGTCGACAATTGTTAGACGAACACGTTTTTGTCCATCATACTTAACACTATAAACAATTGAACGAATTGCTTTTGCAATGCGTCCGCGTTTACCAATGACACGCCCTACATCGTCTGGATGAACAGATAACAAATATTCATGGAAATCTTCCGTTTCTTGGAGTTCCAACTTCAAATGTTCAGGATGACTAAGTAGTGCAGATACAATAGTCGTAATTAAATTTCTCATTTCTTTATCAGTCATGTTCTCATCCTTATATACCCTTAATTAGGAAATTTAGTTGTTTTTACGATTTTCTAATTTTTCGTTGTGTAATTTTTCCATTAAACCACGATCAGAGAATAATTTACGAACTGTGTCTGATGGTTTTGCTCCATCGTGCATCCATTTTAATGCAAGTTCTTCATTAATTTCTACTTCTTTTGGTTCTGCAATTGGGTTATATGTTCCAATAGACTCAATGATTCCACCTGAAACTGGTTTACGAGAGTCTGCAACTACTACACGGTAGAAAGGACGTTTTTTAGAACCCATTCTTTTTAATCGAATTTTTACTGCCATTTTAAATTCCTCCTATGAAATTTCAATTTATTAATTAGAGTTTGTCTGTTAAGTATAAACACTTGACATCATTTCACTCACGAAGAATATAATAGCACACATCTAATACCTTGTAAAGTCTTTTTTCTTTACTTATGAAAATTATTATAGAAAAATCGACTCGTTTCATTTTGAACAAATTAA
The DNA here is from genome assembly GCA_036752165.1 of Atopostipes sp. GTDB lineage: Bacteria > Bacillota > Bacilli > Lactobacillales > Carnobacteriaceae_A > Atopostipes. The sequence goes on along the minus strand of DAIOTF010000042.1, from coordinate 5,489 downwards.
CTATTACGTTCAAACTGACTATTATATAAATCTGTATAGTAACCCTGATTTTCCATCAATTCTTCGTGTGACCCTGTTTCAATAATATTTCCATTCTCCATAACAAGAATCAAGTCTGCATCGCGAATAGTAGATAAACGGTGAGCAATAACAAAAGTTGTACGACCTTCCATTAACATATCCATTGCTTCTTGAATTTTAATTTCCGTTCGAGTATCTACGGAACTTGTCGCTTCATCAAGAATAATCATTGGTTTTTTGGCAATAATGGCGCGCGCTATTGTTAATTGTTGTCTTTGACCATGCGATAAATTTGCTTTTTCGTCTAATACTGTATCGTATCCTTGAGGTAAGGTACGGATAAAGTGAGCTATACCTACGGCTTCTGTCGCATTCATCAAATCTTCTTCTGAAACATTCGGTGTATTATAAACGAGGTTATCACGAACTGTTCCTTCAAACACCCAAGTATCTTGAAGTACCATACTGAATTGTTCATGAAGATTATCTTTTGGAATCTCTTGAATAGATATTCCGTCAATTGTAATCTCTCCTGCATCAATTTCGTAAAATCGCATGAGTAAATTGACAATGGTAGTTTTCCCTGCCCCAGTGTGACCAACAATGGCGATTTTCTGACCAGGTTTGGCTTGAGCAGAGAAATCTTTAATCACTGGTTCAGCATCTTTACTATAAGAGAATTGCACATTTTTAAATTCAACTTCCCCTTGGACATTTTGAAGTTTTGCCTCTTTATGATCTTCGCTTTCCATTTCCTCTTCTTCTAACATATTAAACACACGTTCTCCAGCAGCAGCTGCTGATTGTAAAGACTGTACGCCTTGAGCAATTTGTGAAAGAGGTTGAGTAAAGTAGCGGACATACATAATGAAAGCAACGACTACACCAAATGAAATCGAACCGTTAATTGTTAATAGCGCTCCTACGATACTTACAGCGACATAACCAAAATTCCCTACAAACGTCATAATCGGCATCATTAAACTAGATAAAGCCTGCGCCTTAAAACTACTGTCTCTGAGACTTTCATTCATACCTAAAAATTCTTTACGGACAATGTTTTCGCCATTATAAGCTTTTACAATTGTATGACCTGAGTATGTTTCTTCGACTTGACCGTTCACTGCACCTAAATGGCTTTGTTGAGCAACAAAATATTGTTGAGATTTTGACATGATGATACCCATTAAAATTAGACCAATTGAAGTAGCTCCAACGGCAGTTAGTGTCATGATACCGTTTGTAAGTAACATCATTATAAGCGAGCCTAAAAGCATCGTACCGGATGATAAAATATTTTGAACACTCATATTTAGCGCACGACTAATTGTATCCACATCGTTTGTCATTCGAGACAATGTGTCCCCAACTGTTGTATTACTAAAATAAGACATAGGCAAACGATTAATCTTATGCGATATATCCGTTCTTAACCATTGTGAGATCGTTTGAGTGACTGTAACCATAATCCACCCTTGAAATAAATTAAACGCGCCACTCAATCCATAAATAATGATTAAAGAGAATCCAATTCGGTTCACAGCATTCATATCAATTGAGCTTTCAATCCCAGCTGACACCACATCCGTCATAGCTGCTAAGCGACTTGGTCCAATTACCGTCAGAATATTACCGGCTGCGGCTAAAAAGACAGCCAGCACTAAACGCAACCAATGATTCTTACTATATTTAACTAACTTAGTCCATGTATCAAAGAAGTTTTTCGGTTTTTCTGTTACCGTTTGTTGTCTCATGCCAATTCCTCCTCTGATAATTGAGATTGTGCAATTTCTAAATAAACTTTACTTGTCTCCAATAAATCCTCATGCGTTCCTATACCGACAATTTGACCATCTTCCAGTACAATAATTTGGTCAACGTCTTTAATCGTCCCCACACGCTGAGCTACAATAATTTTTGTAACATCTTTCATTTCTTCTTGCAAAGCTCTTCTTAAATCACTATCTGTTTTAAAATCTAAGGCAGAGAATGAGTCATCAAAGATTAAGATTTCAGGGTCTCTAGCAATTGCACGGGCAATTGATAAACGTTGTTTTTGCCCACCTGAAAAGTTTGTTCCACTTTGAGAGACGTGTGAATCATATTTTTCTTCAAGACCATCAATAAACTCACTGGCTTGAGCAATTTCAGCTGCTCTTTGGATTTCTAAATCTGTCATTTCAGCTTTATCGTTATCGCCATAATTAATATTTCCTTTAATATCGCCAGAAAAAAGAATAGCTGATTGTGTCACGAAACCGATTGTATTATTTAAGGCTCTTTGCGTATATTCTCGAATATTTCTTCCATTAACGAATACCTCACCACTTGTCGCATCGTAAAAACGAGGAATCAAATGAACCAAAGTACTCTTTCCACTCCCCGTCGCCCCAATAATAGCCGTCGTTTCCCCAGGATTGACTTTAAATGAAATATCTTTTAAAACGTCATCTTCTGCATCAGGATATCTGAAATCAACATTTTTAAATTCTATTTCTCCTTCATGCCCAGGCATGCCCTTTGTTTCCGTACCTTCAATGATTGTCGAATGCGTCTCTAATACTTCTAGAATTCGATCACCAGAAACCTTCGCTTGAGGAAATATAGCAAAAACGACTACAAGCATTAATAAAGCCATAATAACTTGCATCGCATAAGTAGAAAATACAATCATATTTGCAAATAAATCAAGTTCATTTCCTGTCTGAGTATTTTGGATTAAATAAGCGCCTATCCAGTAAATAGACAGAGTTAATGCATTCATAATAATAAAGATTGAAGGATGCATAATCGCCATGATTCGATTAACAAAAATATTTGTACCTGTAAACTCTGTATTTGCTTCTTCGAATTTTTCTGTCTGGTACTCTTCTGCATTATATGCACGAATGACATTTATTCCTGTTAGATTCTCACGAGTAACAAGGTTCAAGCGGTCCGTTAATTGCTGACGTAGTTTAAATTTCGGAACAGCAAAATACATAGAAGCTCCGATAATAACAAATAATAAAATAGCGGATGCGATTGTCGCAAAGGTCCATGCCCATTCCTCATTAGATATACGTAATAATGCCCAAGTAGCCATAATCGGTGAGCGTATAATCATCTGTAAACCCATGACCAAGAAGACTTGGATTTGAGTAATATCATTGGTGGAACGGGTAATTAAACTTGCTTTTGAGAAATTTCCAATATCTTCTATAGAGAGAGATAAAACTTTATTATATAAAAGCTCTCTTAAATTTGCTGAAAAATTCGTTGATATACTTGCTACGAGAACTGCAACAATTACCGATAATATTAACGAACCTAAGGCGGCAGCTAACATTAAGCCTCCGATGGTTAATAGCTGATTTAGTTCACTATCTGCTGATTGAACTAATATCGTGATTGCCTGCATGTAGGCAGGTAATTGTAGCTCTAAAAATACTTGTCCAAAAATTAAAAATAAACAAAGTAACATAAAAAGTTTATCTCTTTTGGTCAAACTTTTAAACAATCTAAACATCTATATTCACTCCTTTTAACATCTTGTTTAATAATAGTCTGCCTTGATTGATTAATCAATGGAATAATTATGACTTTTCTATGTAAAAAACTGACTTGATAAATTCAAGTCAGTTTCTTAATCCTATTATTATTTATTTGCGTCTCCTTCATAGTAAATATACTTTGTACTGATGCGAATTGCTATTAACGTCAGTACTAAAGTAATTAGCATTAAAATCCACCCCATGGCTGAAGCGTAACCCATTTGAAGATCGGCAAATGCTTTATTATAAAGATGGTATGCGTAATAAAGCGTAGAGTTATTCGGTCCTCCACCGGTCATAATATACGCTTCGGTAAAGACTTGAAAAGCACCAATACTACCAGTAATCATATTAAAGAATATAGTTGGTGACAACATTGGAACCGTAACATGCCAAAACCTTCTAAATGACCCTGCACCGTCGATAGTGGCCGAGTCATATAGAGTTTTCGGAATACCTTGTAAGCCGGCTAAATAAATCATCATCGTACCACCCACTGACCAGGCATTCATTAAAATAATGGATGGCTTTGACCAAGCACTGTCCGTTAGCCACCCTGGGCCATTTATACCTATCATAGCTAGAAAACTATTGATTAAACCAAAATTCGGATCTAAAATCCATTGCCAAAGTAAAGTAACAGCCACTCCAGATACGACAGTTGGTAATAAAAAGGTGGTTCGAAATATTTTTAAGCCCTTTAGATGGTCGTTATTTAAAAGTAAGGCTAACGATATTCCTAATACTGTATTAATAGGTATACTCCACACCACATGAAAAAGGGTATTTCCTAAACTTTTAAAAAACAAACGATCATTAAAGAGATTTCGATAGTTTTGTAAACCGACAAATGTCATTTCATTGTATAAATTATAATCTGTAAAACTAATGTAAAGCGCATATAAAATTGGTATACCTAGTAGAAAGACTAAATTAATCAAAGCAGGTAAGAAAAATAAATAGCCTGTAATACTTTCCTTCTGTTTATTTGTTAGTTTTTTACCCATTACAACCTCCACTAGTTAAAAGAAAATTCAATGCCTATCTTTGAATCTAGATAGGCATTGAATGGTATACTTAATTGTTCACCGCTTGCTCTGCTTGGTCTTGAGCTTCTTGCATAGCTTCTTCAATAGGAACACCATCTGTTAAGACAGCTTCTTGAACAGTAACTAAACTACCATTCCAACTTGGGAACTCTGGAATAAACTCAATAAATCGTGCATGTTCCATCTGTTCAACAATTGTCGCCCAATGTTCATCTTCCATAAATTCATCTGCTTCCGTAGCTAAACGGTTCGCTGAAATAATACCCTCAGCGTCGATGATTCGTTTTTGAACGTCTTCACTTGTAATATATTTTAATAAATCCCAAGCAGCGCGTGCCTTAGCTTCATCGTCATTATCAATAATTTCATAGTTGAAACCAGCAGAATAAGTCACAGGTTCTTCTTTATAAGGAAGAGTTGCAATCCCATAATCTAAATCTGGATTTTCACGGTTAATAGTCCGCGCTAAATTATTAACATCCATAACCATAGATAAGCGGCCTTCAACAAATGGGCCATGATCCATTACACCCGCTTCAGAACGGAAAGCTGAGACAGCTTCTTCGCCATAAAAATCTTGGAAATCTTTTATAAATTGAACAGCTTCTAAGTTCTCTTCTCTCATAAATGTAGGATTTCCTTCGTCATCCCAGAAATCTCCACCGTTTGTCCAAGCTAAAGTATGAACTTGAATATTACTCATCCACATATCAGGAGTAAAACCCATCCGCTCAATGCGTTCATTGTCATCGATAATAGTTAAAGCTTCGGCGTATTCTTTTAATTCTTCCCAAGAAGTCGGCGGTGTATCAGGATCTAACCCCGCTTCTCTAAAATGTTCTTTATTATAGTAAAGTACTCGCACATCCGTGTCGTTGGCTAAACC
>DAIOTF010000041.1:0-11592 GCA_036752165.1 Atopostipes sp. | reverse complement strand
AATGGAAGCGATTTATTTATTGGCCTTTGATATTAAAATGTGATAGCATGACTTCAGACTAAGTTTATAAATATAGACTAAAAAGACGGAGGGAAAGTGTATGTCAGAAAAATATTTTGACAAGCAATACAAGCTCTTTATTAACGGAGAGTGGACAGATGGAACGGGAAATGACCGTATTGAAGGATATAATCCAGCAAACGGTGAAAAAATTTACGAAATCGTAGACGGAACAAACAAAGATGTAGACGCTGCTATTGAGGCGGCGCAAGAAGCCTTTAAAACATTTAGTCGCACGGGTGTTAAAGAGCGAGCTGAACTCTTACATAAGATGGCAGATTTAATTGAAGAAAATGCTGACCATTTGGCAATGGTGGAAACATTGGATAATGGTAAGCCTATCCGTGAAACAACTGGAGCCGATATTCCTTTGGCTGCCGATCATTACCGCTATTTTGCAAGTGTCATTCGTAGTGAAGAAGACACAGTCAAAATGTTAGATGATGACACGATGTCCATTATTTTACGGGAACCTATTGGGGTAGTTGGCCAAATTATTCCTTGGAACTTCCCATTCTTAATGGCTGCTTGGAAATTAGCGCCTGCTATTGCAGCTGGAAACACTGTTGTTTTAAAACCTTCTTCTTCTACTTCAGCGAGTGTCTTAGAATTTGCGAAATTGTTCCAAGACATTTTACCAGCGGGCGTGGTGAACATTGTTACAGGTGGAGGTTCAACAACTGGACAATACCTACAAGAACATAAGGGGTTAGATAAGTTAGCCTTTACTGGTTCGACTGCGGTTGGTCGTCATATTGGTATCTCAGCTGCGAAGAATCTGATTCCTTCAACGCTTGAATTAGGTGGGAAATCAGCGAATATTTTCTTTGAAGATATGGATATGGACCAAGCCCTTGAAGGTGTTCAATTAGGAATTCTGTTTAACCAAGGAGAGGTTTGTTCAGCAGGTTCTCGTATTCTAGTCCAAGAGTCCGTTTATGATGAGTTCATTGAGGCTGTGAAAAAGGAGTTTGAAAAAGTTAAAGTAGGAATGCCTTGGGAAGACGGCGTTCAAATGGGGCCTCAAGTAAATGAGAAACAATTAGAAACCATTCATGAATATGTGGAGATTGGAAAAGAAGAGGGAGCAGAAGTAATTATCGGCGGGGATCGTTACCAAGATGGTGAACTTGCCAAAGGTGCTTTCTACCAACCAACGCTTCTAAAAGTAACAAATGATATGCGTGTTGCTCAAGAAGAAATTTTTGGCCCAGTTGGAGCGGTCATCACATTTAAAGATGCGGATGAAGCGATTCAAATTGCTAATGACAGTGAGTATGGTTTAGGTGGTGGGGTGTTCACCTCTAATATTAATACAGCGATGAAAGTTAGCCGTGGTATTCGAACAGGACGTGTTTGGGTAAATACCTATGCTTCATTTGAAGCAGGCGCACCATTTGGTGGATACAAGAACTCTGGAATCGGTCGTGAAACCCATAAGATGATGTTAGACGCTTATACACAACCAAAAAATATATACATTAATCTTGCTCAAGGGCGCAAGGGAATGTACTAAGTTTTATGAATATAAACAATAAATAAAATAGTTAACAAAATAGCGTCTCCACTATTGGGGATGCTATTTTGTTAGTTATCTTAATTAAATACTGCAACGCGAATTATCATTTCGTAGTGCATGGTAGGGATTTGTGCAATGCGAAATGCCAATTCGTAGCGCACGACTTGGGTTACCGCAATACGAAATACAATTTCAACTCGTGAATGAACGAATACTCATCCCATCCACTAATTTTACCCATATCTAGTTTAATCTCTCATATTACGAGTAAACCCTTTATACCGAGTGCCTTGATAAGTAAGCATGCCTACATCACCTTCAACAAGCATCCCATATTCTTTATTTTTTACATGAAATTCTAACCGTTGTCTGTTTTCTAATTCAAAAGTCACAAAATAGTTTGTTTGCGAATGAGAAGTCATCATTTGATTTTCTCCTCCACCACCTTGCATATGATGTTGGACATCAAATCGTTTAGCAACCACTTTTGAAGGAACTGTTTGAATGGGCGAGTTATTATTTATATGCCATTGTTTAATATTTTTAATTATTGTATAAATGAGCACACTACCTATAATAAGAAAAATCAAAAAAACAACTACTCCAATAAAATCAAACATCGCATACCTCTTTTCTTTAATTAAATGACTGTTCTTGGCTATGATAGATTAATTGTATCATATTTTTCTTTCATTCAACTCATGAAAAAAGAGTATAGCTTTTAAAACTACACTCTTTCCTTCACTACTATTCGATTAAAATCTTCCGGTAGCCCAGATAACACCCATTGCTACAAAAACTACCAGAGTGTCCATGATAAAACCAAGAAGCATTGGTTTGGGACCAATTTCCTTCAAGTCTCCAAAACTCGTTTTCATTCCAATAGCTGATAAAGCCATAACCATCGCAAAGCGAGATGTATTTGCGATTGGGGGGACAATTGCTTCGGGAATAATTCCAAAACTACGAAGCGCTACAACAACTAAGAAAAAGATAATGAAGAAAGGAAAAATCTTTTTAAATTGAATTGGCGGACGTTCCCCACCTTTTTGTGCACGAGCCTCTACTCGTTCATTCACAAATGAGAAAATTAAGACCGCCGGGATAATAAATAAAGTTCTTGTTAGTTTAACAATTAATGCCGTATTCCCTGCCATTTCAGAAAAAGCATATCCAGCAGCAACAACTGAAGATGTATCGTTTACAGCTGTTCCTATCCATGTTCCGTAGCCAAAATGTGACATACCAATCGCCATCCCAATAATTGGAAAAAGAACGACTGTAATGATATCAAAAATAAAAGTTGCTGAAATCGCATAAGTGATGTCTTCATTGTCTGCATCGATTACTGGCCCGACCGCCGCAACCGCACTACCACCACAAATTGCAGTACTTACTGCAAGTAAATTTGTTAATTTCCAATTAATTCCAAACATTTTTCCTAATACATTTGAAAACAATACAGCACTTGACATCGTAAATAACATAACGAATAGTGCATAAGAGCCGACATTCACAACTTCTTGGAAGTTCAAATTAACGCCCATTAATATAATTCCAATGCGTAAAATCATTTTCCCAGTGTAATCAACACCTGGTTGAACCTGTTGAAATTTATTTAGTACCGGGTTAAATAACATCCCGATTAATAAAGCCATAACTGTTGCGCCAATCGCATCTCCAGGTACTAATCGGCTCGTAAAGATTGCAAGTATTGCTACCCCACCACTTAACAATAATCCTGGGAGTAAATCTCCTAATTTTTTCACCCTGTTTTCCTCCTACTTCTAATGCTTATTGAGTATACCATGTAGTTGTTATAAAATATAATTATGATTTTTTATATATTAATAAATATTTATTATAAGGAGGTTAGAAAATGATTGATCATCGAATAGATACTTTTTTATCTCTGTGTGAAACAAGCAGTTATACTGAAACTGCGAAAGTTTTAAATATGACACAACCTACTGTTACACAGCATATCCAATATTTAGAAAAACATTATCAGGTTCGATTAGTCTCAAAAAAAGGGAAACAGTTTAAGTTAACAAATGAAGGAAAGATGCTACAGAAGTATGCAAAGAGAATTAAAGCCAATTCTGAACGAATTACTCCACTTCTTCATCGACTTCAAAAAGGGGAGGAAGTGTTGAAATTTGGAGCCACTTTGACTATCGGTGAATATATGATGCCCCCTATTCTTCTAAGATTATTAGAAGATAAGCCCGAAACGAAGATTAGTATGTTTGTCGAAAATACACAATTGTTACTTGAAATGCTTTGGAAAGGTGAAATTGATTTTGCTTTACTTGAAGGTCATTTTGAGCAGAATGAATTCGACTCTCAACTTCTATCAAATGAAACCTATGTTGGTGTTTGTTCTCCTGAAAACCCAATCGCTCACGAGTCCAATGAGTTACATGATTTATTAAATCAAACCCTCATCATTCGCGAAGTGGGGAGTGGTACTCGAGACATCCTAGAACAAAGCCTCTACAATCAAAATCTCAGTGTGGATGACTTTAATCGAACCATCGAGATTGGAAACATGAATGCCATTAAGGAATTATGTCGTCATAATAAAGGGATTACTTTTATGTATCAAGAAGCTGTTAAGAACGAATTCGAATCTGGTCATTTAACAGAAATACCCATAAAAAACTTCAGTATTTCTCATCCTTTTAGTTTTGTCTATTTAAAAAACAGTCCCGATATTATTCAGCTAAATGATTGGTTCAAAAAAATAAAATCATTACGTCACATGGATTAAAGGAAATTAGACACCTTTTTGTTATAAAAAGGTGTCTAAATTTATATACACTCTATAATCTCAACGTAATTTCTCTTCTCTTTTGCACGATAAAGTGCATCATCAGCAAGTTGGAACATTCTCTCCGCTGAATTACATGTTCCCATATTTGAAATACCTACACTAATGCTTAGATATTTACCTTGATAGGGAAATACGGTTTCATGCACACGATTTTTTATTCTTTCGCCAATTAGGATAGCTTCCTCTAGCGAGGTGTCTGCTAAAATAATAGCAAACTCTTCTCCACCAGTACGATACCTTGAGTAGCAAATAACCGACTAGCATTTTTATAAAAACTTTTTCAACTCTCTTCGTCCTTTTCTCATGATGAAATATTTAACTATATTCAAAGCGCTTTCTTTTAAATGTGTTACTTTAAATTTGTATTCCGCCCTTGATTCATTTTCTAATATATCATTTTTTGTATAGCTTTACAATTATTCTCTGCTATTTGCTTTGTCTACTGAAAATTCAGGTAGTTAAATCCTTATTAAGTTAGCCTTTCTCATTTACTATTATAATGGTATAATATATAAAACTATGAGAGGAAGTTCACAAACATGAAAAGATCACTATTGTCTATACTAAAATATGAAACGCGTGTCACTCCAGGATCCTACTTTCATTTAAAGACGGATTGGTTCTCTATTGATGAGGAAATCGAAACTATTATTATAGATCAGTCGAATGTTTATTCAAAGTTACTTTCTATTTATCCGAAAGGTTTCTTTATGTACTTAGAACAAGACCCTCAAGGTGCTGTTTATCGTACAAACTATCCGCTATATTTACCTGAAGGACAAGATTATTACCATGTTGACTGGGATTTTAAAACTATTAATTAGTAAATAATTACTCTTTAGGAATGTAGCTTATACTATGTTCCTTTTTATTTAGAAATGATCTCTATCGGAGTCTACATCTTCTAAACTAGTGAATGAATCCTTGGCTTTAGGAGTATCTGTCTTTGGGATGACTGAAAAAGTTCCGTCCGTTTCAAGAACAACTGCTTGGACATCGTCTAGTATTGCTTGACCACCTGAACGAACGACCTGTAAAATTTCACTTTTGGTCACACGTTCCTTTTTTAATGCCCATTCATCGAATCTTCCATTATAAAATAGTAATCTGGGTGTAGCCTTCACTAAGCTATTAACTAAATCTGAACGAACCGACAACCAACTCGTTATAAATTGTAAGAATAACAAGAGTGAAAATGCCATAATCCCATCCAACAGTGCTAAGTTTTCGTCTGTTAATATTGAAGCGAGAATAGAACCTAGAGCTACAGTAACAATAAAATCAAAAGAATTCATTTTTGATAAGCTACGTTTTCCTGTAATTCTCAAAACAAAAATAACTAATAAATAAGCAAGGGTTCCAACAATTAAAACGCGAGCGAATGAATAAGTGTCACCTAGAAACATCTATACATCAATCCTTTCATTTAAAAATTAAAACACCCTCTAAGTTTATTGTTGATATCTTCTTAGAGGGTGCGAGTTATTTATGATACTAATCATCTAACAAATTATTTATTTAAAAAGATCAAATAAACTGCCTAACAATCCACTGTCATTTTTCTGGGTGTTAGTAGAATCTGTTAAGTTGCTAAATAAATCACCCAGTAAACCACCTGATTTTGATTGGTCATTTGTATTGAAATCTCTAGCACGCATAGCTGCTTCGCGCGTTAAGTTTTGAGTTTCTTTTTGTACACCTTGGGCATCTAAATTTTGCTGTCTCTTACGATCGGCTAAATATTTAATTGCAATAGGTGCTAAAATAGCCATTGTTCTTTTTACCGTATCGGGATTAACACCTAAGCGGTCAGCCAACGAATTATTAACTTCTTCTTGCTCATTATTAAATACGTGGCCAACAATTTTTTGTCCATCTTGGGGATCAACATTCTTTGAAAATTGATTGAATGACTCATAGTTGTTTCTTTCTTGATGTTGATTCAACGCTTGGTTAAAAGATTCTAACCCTTGTTGATGTTGGTTGTTACGATTCATTCCTTGTAAAAGCAGTGGCAATCCAATGGAGGCAATTTTAGCAAAATCATTCGTATCTACACCAGCTTTACTTGCTAAATTTTTTCCTTCTTCATGTTGGTCTGGTTGCATTAAAGTACCCATTAAATTTCCTATATCGTTAAATAATGACATCTTGTATTCCTTCTTTCTGTTCTATTTTCTATTTTTTCGTCAACTAAATCGTATAGAAAATGAACGACATAATTCAACTCATATGCTTAAGTAAAAGAGTTACAAAGGAACTTTCATCCATTATCTTCTTTTGCGCGCTTTACGAACTTTCAATGTTTTACCTTTAATCGTGCGGTTTTGCATTTCAGAAATGACATGAGGGCCCTTTCCATTTAAAATATCTACATAAGTCACATTTTCCTGAATCGTGATAATGCCGATATCTTCGGCTGTCATTCCTTTAATATTCGTTAAAGTGCCGACAAAATCAATAGCTCGTAATTTTTTCTTCTTGCCACCATTGAAATAAACCTTGGTAATGTTCTTATTTAATTCTTTATTTCTTGCGGCTTTTGGTGTGACTCGTGTTTGTATTTTCTTTTCAAAAGCCGGTTTTGCTCGATTGACCGCACGTTCGTTAGGTGTAAAAACTTCAGTAAGCTCATAGTTACCTTCGAAGGTATAGTCACAAATTTCTTCCCAACGTCTTTGATCTTGATTACTTACCATCGTTAAAGCCAATCCTGTTTTCCCAGCTCGACCCGTTCGTCCTGATCGATGTATAAAGCTTTCTTTTTCAAAGGGAACATCATAGTTTATCACGTGTGTCACATGATCAATATCAATTCCTCGAGCAGCTACATCAGTCGCTACTAAATAGCGCAGTTTGCCTGAACGGAACTCATTCATAACACCTAAGCGGTCATTTTGTTCCATACCCCCGTGTAATTTATCGACAGGTAAATCGGCTTTAAATAAATAATCAACAACCGAATCTACCGTATCTTTTGTATTACAAAAAATTATACAGGCATCTGGATTTTCAATCGTTAATAAGTCGAGTAATAATTTTTCTTTTGAAGAACTTTCCACATGAATAAATGAATGTAAAATTTTAGGTGTGTTTTCTACTGACGATTCCATTCGGACAGACGTTCGATCGGAACGCATATACATACTGACTAAACGTACAATTTCTGAAGGCATAGTCGCAGAAAACAGCATGGTTTGACGTACTTTTGGCAAGTAATCCATTACTTCCTGGACTTGGTCAATAAATCCCATATTCAACATTTCATCCGCTTCATCTAAAACCAGATGACGGATTTTATCGACAACTAAAGTTCCTTCTCTTAAATGTTCCAATAGACGACCTGGGGTTCCAACAACCAGGTGACTTTTTTGTTTCAACTCGGATTGTTGTGTTTTAAAAGAGGATTTTCCAAATACTGCTGTTACCTTGATTCGTTTTAACCGACCCACATTCATAATATCTTCTTTAACTTGAAGAGCTAATTCTCGAGTAGGAACCAAAATTAGGGCTTGAGGTTTGTTTTCTTCCCATTCTACTTGTTCACAAAGAGGAACTCCAAAAGCAACAGTTTTACCACTACCTGTTTGAGATTCGACAATGATGTCTTGTTTATCTAAGGCCAATGGAATAACCTTTTCTTGTACCGCTGTTGGTTTAAAGTAACGGAGACTTGTTAGTGCTTGTTCAATTTCAGGACTAATCCCAAAGGATGTAAAGGATGTCATAGTTATAATTTCCTGCTTTCTTTTTCTTCAATGGACTAGTATAACAGATTTCATTTGATTTTTTTGTAAAATAAAAGCTCCAAAGTTTAGAATTAAACTTTGGAGCTTAATCGATTATAGTAATTCTTCTAGGACTTCTAATCCGTAATTGGCTAATTCAATATCTTCTTCAGCTGTACCACCACTAATACCTAAGCCACCAATCGTTTTTCCATCCATTTTTATAGGGACGCCTCCACCAACAATTGTCACAGGTTTGTGATTCACTCGGTCAATTCCATAGAGCGCTTCTCCTGGTAAAGCTAATTTTGAAATTTCTTCGGTTGGCATATTTAAAGCAACTGCCGAATAGGCTTTACTGGATGCAAGATCATAACTGACTAAAAAGGCTCCATCCATTACATGAACTAAAATAGGGTTTCCTTCTGAATTACAAACCGCGATAACCATATTTAGTCCTTTATCTTTTGCCAACTCTTCAATTTTAGCCGTTACTTTTTTCGCTAAATCTAAATTCATTTTGCCGACTCCTCTTCCATTGAATATTATTTGTCTATACAAGTCATTGTAGCGCTTACACATAATAAAAGCAATTTTAGTCAAGAGGAGAATTTATTTTAAATCTATTGTTTTAAAAGATATCTATCCAAACGATTCACCGCTTCTTTCAAACTTTCTAAACTTGCTGCATAACTTAGTCTTACGTAGCCTGCTCCACCTTGCCCAAAGGCCGATCCTGGAATGAGCCCTACTTTAGCATTTTTGGCTAACTCTAAAGCAAACGCCTTATCGTCTTGATTTTGGTTTTCAGGAATCTTTAAAAACAGATAAAAAGCACCTACAGGAGAAGCAAGATCAAATCCTAGTTTTTCAAATGCTGGAATCAAATAGTTACGCCGTTCTTCATAGGCTTGACGCATCTTTTCCATTTCTTTATCCCCATCTCGCAATGCAACAGCTGCAGCCATTTGAGCTGGTGTTGAGACACATGTTACTGTGGATTGGTGAACGACGTAAAAAGTTTGGTAAATCTCTTCTGGAATCGCCATATAACCAACCCGCATTCCAGTCATCGCAAAACTTTTAGATAAACCATTTAGTACAATCGTTTGGTCTGGAATGAATTTCGCAATCGATTTATGTTTAAAACCATCATAAGTAAGATCAGCATAAACTTCATCCGCAACACAATACACCCCATGTTTTTTTATGACTTCTGCCAAATCTTTCAATTCTTCTTCACTATAAGAAGTTCCTGTAGGATTGCTTGGATAATTCAACAGGACATATTTTACATTCTCTTCTCTCAATAAAATTTCATCCAATTTCTCAGCTGTCAATACAAATTCGTCTTCTGATGTATCGACATAGACTGGGACTCCGTGAGCAGTTTTTATCACATTATCATATAGTGAAAAATATGGTTCAGGAATGATTACTTTTTCGCCGGGATTTAATAAAGCATTTGCTGCGACAGATAAAGCTTCTGTAACTCCTACAGTCACTAAAATCTGCTTGTCTGCATCATAATCTAAACCATAATGGCGCTTAAGATAACCGACAATTTCATTACGTAATTCGGGCAATCCTGCCGAAGGAGCGTAATGTGAGTAATTATTTTCGATGGCTTGGATAGCCGCTTCTTTCACTAAATCGGGCAAATCAAAATCAGGTTCACCCATCGTAAATTTTAAAATATCAGGAACAGAACTTATTTGAGCATCAAAGTAGCGAATATAGTTTTCAGGTGTGTTTGCAAACTGTTGGTTTACGGAACGTTTCAAAGTAATCTCTCCTCTGCTAATCGGTCTTTTTATTAGTATAGCTGAAATTAGCTAGTCTTCAAAAATTAAATCTCATCATTTTATTATGGTTTCTTTTTAATTTACAATAATTTTGTAATCTTCTGGTTTTACAATTGGCCATACTTTCGTAAAGATGTAATTAAAGATAAATCCAAAGACTATAGGAACGACTACAAAAACAAGTGTTACAATCAGAATATTTTGAAGTGTCCATCCATCTGCCGTTAAATTAATGGCGTTAATCGGACCAATTAATCCACTAATACCAAATCCTGCACTCATAGGCGTGCCTTCTAATCCGAATATAGCTGCAAAAGCACCAGTAACAGCTGCATTTGCAAAAACGGGTACCATTGTAAGAGGTTTAGCTATAGCTACTGGCATTGATATTTTTGGCGAACCTAATATATGAACAATTCCAGTACCAACTGGATTCACTTTCCAACCTGCTATTGCTAAACTAAATGAAGTTGCGACTATACCTAGGTTAGCTGCAGCTGATCCTATTCCTGCTAATGATATGGCCACTGCTATTCCAACTGTTGTAAGAGGTGAAACGATTAAAAATGCAAAGACCATTGAAATAAGAATAGACATTAGTAAGGGTTGGAAATCCAATAACTGCATGATGAATGATCCTACCAATGTATTGATTTGAACAACATAAGGAAGGGTAAATACCCCTATTCCACCTGCTACTAATAAGACTAGCGTGGGAATTATAAGTAAGTGATAATCCACTAGTTTATTCTGGAAAAATAAAACAATAAGTACTCCAATTGAAGCAGCTATACCCATATTAATAATGTCGCCGGTACTTGCTAATGCTATCCCACCATCTACAAAAGAGGCTGCACCTCCTGCAAACATTGTCGCTAATCCTAAAGAAGTTGACTGTATTGGGGTAAATTTAAATACCAAACCTACAATAAATCCACACGCAAAACCCATCATAGAGTTTGAAAGACTAGTCGCATTTAATATCATTTCTCCCGCTGGAAAAACAGGTAATAGTGCTCTAAATAATTCTCCCAATAAGGCGCCTGGAATAAGTACAATAACTGTTCCTAGAGCTAGTCCATTAAGAATATTCATAAAAAATTGCTTGGGTGTTAATTTAGCTTCTTGTTCTTTCATTACAGCTGCATCACTTTTTTCTACATTTGGTCCTGACTTCATCTTTATGCACTCCTTTATATTTTTATTTCTTCAATTATTTTTGCCCATTTAGAAAATTACCCATTTTTAAAGTCCTATCGATTCCTTCTTAGGCTACTTAGAATTTTTTAGGTTTAACTAACTTTTATTTTCTTTTTTTATATTGGAACCTGAATAATTTACTTAAATTCTAAGCTCTTCTTTAAATATTGAGTTAATAATCATTTTCTAAATTAATGACTAATCTACAAGAAATGCACGCTCATTTCAATAAGAAAGTTGAAATTACAAATCTGGTAAAGTAGACTTCCCTAAAGCAAGTTCTGAATCTTCCTCAAAAACGGCTAAATCCATATCTGAATAGCGAATAACTGCCGTCCCTAAATCAGACAACCCATTCCCTAGTCCAGATAATACAAATACAAGCCATGAAATTAATACAATAATAAAGCCGATTAATAAGAATCGTCTTTTTGAAAACCATAA
>DAIOTF010000040.1:9525-11724 GCA_036752165.1 Atopostipes sp. | reverse complement strand
TATCTCTTTTCAAAATAAAAAACACTCAAAGTCAATCCTTCTGAGAGGTTTGGCTTTGAATGCTTTTTATATTTTTAAGGTTAGGTACTATAATTTACAGTGTTGAATTGAAAACCTCGTAGTCTAGCTCATCCTCATCTGCTGAAATAACCATCGCTACAAGCGCATCGATAATTGTATTTAGCGGTGTACGAATCATTCCTGAGAACCAGTCGATTCCTGCTAATAATCCAATAGAAGCAGCTGGTAGGCCTAAATAAGGTACTACAACAGTAAGTGCAACAATACCTCCACCTGGTACTGTAACCGTACCCATTGTTGCTAATGAAGAAAGTGCTACTGCATAAACTAAATAGCTCAATGGCATTTCAATTTCATATATTTGAGCTAAAAAGACAACTGCGATTCCTAAATACATTGATAATCCATTACTGTTTAACGCTGTACCTAATGGGTTAACTAGCCCATTAATACGTTTAGACATTCCGAAAAGTTTTTCTGAATCTTCCATCTTTGTTGGTAATGCAACAGAAGAAGAAGTCGTTGTTACAGCTATGATAAACATGTTCTTAGTCTTCTTAACTACATGCCAAGGGTTTACTCCAGCTTTTAAACTAGTTATAACAAATGCAAAAGCCAAGTGTACTGTAGCTGCTGCTAAGAACACTAATAAAAACTTACCTAGTGATAAAATAACATCTAAACCACTTGTTCCTACAACTTGAGCAATAATTGCAAATATACCGATTGGAGCGAAGTTCATTACTAAACCAATAACTCTTTGAACAGCCGTGTTTGCATCTGTGACAAATTTCAACATCATATTATCTGGATCTTCTTTCATAATCATTGAAAGACCTAAACCAAATAAGATAGCAAACACAATAACTTGAATCATATTCCCATCCGCTAATGCACCCATAATATTATTTGGGAAGAAACCTATAATCGTATCGTAAATTGTCATATCTGTTCCCGCTATTGCTTGAGTTGCTGTATCAGTAGCCACTCCAACACCAGGTTGGAAAACGAGGGCTAAAACTACCCCAATAGTTGCTCCAACAACGGTTAATGCAGCGAACCAACCAAACATTTTAGCTCCGAGTTTACCTAAGTCAACTGGATCCAAACTTCCAACTGCTTCAATAACAGCTAAAAAAATCATTAAAGTAACAGACATCTGAATCAGTCGAATAAAGATATCTCCTAAGATTCCAATTGGCTCAATGGTTGGTCCTACTAAAAATCCAACTATTGCACCTAAGACCATACCAATCATAATCCAATTTGTAAGTCCTACTTTTTTAATTTTATCGAACATTTAATCACTCCATCATCATATTAGTAAGCTAGACGTTTTAATGTTTCTGCTAAAGCTTCAGCACTCTGTACGATATCTTTTGCATCCGTATGTTCCTCTGGATTATGACTAATCCCATCCACTGATGGACAAAACAGCATCGCAGTTGGTACATGTGGTGCAAAAATTTGTGGGTCATGGCCAGCACCTGAATGCATGACTTGATAATTCAAATCTAAATCTTTACATACGCCTTCAATTGTTTGAACTAGATTTTCATCCATAGGAACTGGCGGCTCATCCATCCATTTATTAATGTCTATCTCTAAGCCTAATTCTTCAGCTACACTATGCATGACTTGTTCAATCTCATCAGTAAAATTGTTTAAAGCTTCTTGATCTGTATGTCGACAGTCCATTGAAAAACTAGTTTCACCCGGCACAACGTTCACCGTGTTTGGCTTAGGATCAACTCTACCAAAAGTTAAAACTAAAGGATTTCCTGCGGCTTTCGCTTTATCTATACTCTTCGAAACGATTTTTGCCATGCCTTCTACTGTATCTTTTCGGTACTCCATTAAAGTAGTTCCTGCATGATTGGCTTGTCCTTTCAGAACAATATCCCATCGTTTTTGACCTACAATAGAATTGACTACTCCTACATCAACTTTATTTTCTTCTAAAAAGTTACCTTGTTCAATGTGTAATTCAATAAAAGCATCCATTTCATTAAATTTAGGTTCATCTTCTTGGAAATCAAACCCTGCTTCACGCATAGCGTCTTCAAATTTTACGCCTTCAGCATCGACAGTTCCTTCAACATCTTCTCGTTTAGCTTCTCCAAAAATATTTTTAGAACCCCAGAATGCATAAGGGAAACGAGAACCTTCTTCTTCGGC
>DAIOTF010000040.1:7066-9425 GCA_036752165.1 Atopostipes sp. | reverse complement strand
TCATCAATCTCTTGTGGTGTAAACTTAATCATATATTATCCTCCTATAAAAAATTTTCTATATTATTTAAATTCTGTTCTATTTCTTACTGTATCTATTGTAATTAAAGCGCTACCATTTGTACTATGTTAAATTTAACCAAAAATTATCCAATACTTGTTCACATCATACAACGAACACTCTAATCCTCAATTAATTATCACTTTTTAGAGATTTCAGACCTAAGTAGCAACCATAAAGCGTGTCATAGCCCGAAGTATGACCATATCGAGTAATCAGGCTTATTAAGTTCTTGATAACTTCGTTGCTATCAGAATCTATTAAGGATAGTAAAGTATGAAATAAGCTATTTACATAATCTGCAAAAAGCCCTTCATAATACGCTTGACTTATTGCAGTTGTATTGGTCTTTTTTAATTCTTCAAACAATAAATCAATGAATGAATCATTTGGTATAAATACATGTCGAACCATTGTATAACCTAGTAATATATCATCGCCACTAGGTGTTAATCCATCACCTCGGCCAATTAAATAACTGATTGTTTCAATCGTTTGCTCTTCATCAAAACTACTAACTTTTTCAAGAACTTCTATATTTTTTCTAACAATCACATCGCTTTTAAGCCCGATATGTTTTTCAAATGGTATAGCATCAAGTTGCTGATATATTGCAGTCTTACTTACGTTTTCTATCATTGAATTTACCTGTGGAATTGCTAATTCAAAGATATCTAGATTGGCTAAATCTAACCGAAACGAATGCCCTCTTGTGTAAAAAGTAAACTTCTTATCTTCCAACCGAACGATATCCCCTACTCTGGAGTGTAAAAGTAATGGATCAATTATTTCTTTTTCCAATACACAACCATGTGGAGCGAGGGGCATACCTTTTGTAGAAAAATTAAATAAGTCTTCGTCAATTTGAATATTAAAGCTTGATTGAAAAATACTATGTATTCTACCCATTCGTCTAGAATCCATGACATCACGAAAGAAAAAAGGACTTATCACTTCTTTTTGAGTTAACGCATATTCTCTTGCAGATGTCTCTGAAGGATTTAAATCTCGCTTTGAATCACTAGTAACCAGAAAATCTTGTATAAGTTTTTCAGCTTGTTGTATTATTTCATCGACAATATTTTCATTTCCAGCTTTTGCTACAATCATAAGATTGCTTGAATTAGCGCTTTGTAAAAGAGGATGTTGAATGTCCAATTCACTTAAATAATTTTTATTGGTAGGTGTACCCATGAGTATTTGAACTTCTTGAACATTAGTGGATTGGTTCATCAACTGATTCAAAAAATGTAATTTTAACGAATCATACGGGTTGGATTGAAGCACACGTACTATAAGCATTTCCTATCTCCTTTATAGAAAATAAAAAGAGGATACAAGATCCTCTTTTTGATTAAATAATTAGTAGAATTATCCCTATTAGAGCTGCAACAGTTAGCGTGAAGGGAATAATCTTTCTCATAACCTGTCCTTCTAATCCTAGCGTACCTACCGCAGAAGTCCCCAGCACAATGTTTCCAGGAGCTATTGACATACCAATTGCCCCACCAGCTGTCTGAGCCCCTACAATAGCAGGAACATTTAAACCAATTAAATCTGCCGTTATAAATTGGAATTGACCGAATAGGATATTTGAAGACATATTACTACCTGTAATAAAAGAGCCTAACAAACCTATAAAAGGTGCGACTACTTTGTAATTAGTACCTAAGACGTTTGTGATACCTTCTGCTAGTATAACCGTTTGTCCAGTACCCGCCATCACTCTTGAAATGGCCAGTAAAGATAAAACAGCAATACTTGGAGAAATTGCGCGTTTGAATGTACGACCCGCAATATTAGCAACGGGTGTTTCTGTTTTTACTAAACCTTTTTGTTTATAGTAAATAAAAGATAAAACTGCGGCTGAAAATAGAAACATACTTGCATGTGTAAAAGGTGACAATGGTGAGTAATTATTTGCTGCCTCATTTACAAAACCATACCCTGTAACCGTCTCTATAAAATCAGGACCAAAAGAGACTTGGTTTAAAAAATCATATAAAGGAGTAAATAAGAGTACCGTTAAAGTGATAATAGTCATCAATATATAAGGGACTAACGCTTGAAATATTGACATACTCAAGGTTACTTCCTCGTTTTCTTCTTCAATCATTTCATTAGATTTTACTTGCATAATTTTACTATCTTTTATTGCCCATGGGCTATTATATAGAGGTAGCTTTGAGAGTAAAATAATACCAACTAATGTTATAGCACTTGGTAAAAAGCTTGCAAGTTCAGTATTGAATTGAGTAACAATAGCTTGCCCTCCACCTTGTAAAAGGCTGATAAAAAG
>DAIOTF010000040.1:0-6966 GCA_036752165.1 Atopostipes sp. | reverse complement strand
GAAATTGCCGATAAAATCACCAATATAATACTTAATGAGCTCCATGCTGCTCGTAAAAGTTCAACGCCTATAACAGTAAATGATCCTTGAAATACGACCATCCCTAAAATAACAGAAATGACTAAAGTAATTGGTGCTGCTTTTAAAGCACCCCATTGTAAAAACACCATGAAAATAATTAATAATATTATTGGCACTGTCGAAATTAGCCAAGTAAATAAATTAATTGGTATATCCATTCCGTTCATCTCCTTTTAAAAAGAATGAAAATAAAAGCAGCGCTAAAAATTGTTCCTTCGCCCTGCTTTCATTATTCAATCCTTATTATTTAACCTTTAGAAACTACAGTTGCAGAGCCACCTTCAAAGAAATTATTGACGTTTTCTAAAGAAGTAATGACTGCTTTTCCATCTTTACTATTTTCTACAAATTCAATCGCTGCTTCAACTTTTGGCAACATTGAGCCTGGAGCAAACTGGTCTTCTTCTATCCATTCCTTTAACTGACTGACTGTAACTTCTTCCAACTTTTCCTGATTTGGTTCATTAAAGTTTACATACACATTATCCACACCTGTTAAAATCAAAAGATAATCTGCTTCTACTAATTCAGCTAGCTTTCCAGAAGCGAAGTCTTTATCAATAACAGCCTCTACTCCCTTATAACCCTCAGCTGTTTCAATAACTGGAATTCCACCACCACCAGCAGATATAGTCACCACATCATTTTCGATGAGTTGATTGATTACAGGATATTCAACAATTGATTTTGGCTGAGGAGAAGCTACTACTTTACGATAACCACGTCCAGCATCCTCAATAAATGTGTCTCCTGTTTCTTCTGATACTCTCTTGGCTGCTTCTTCAGTTAAAAATGGACCAACAGGTTTTGTTAAATTATCAAATGCTGGGTCATTTTCATCAACCACTACTTGCGTTACAATCGATGCCACCTGCATTTCAACATTTTCACTAATTAATTTTTCTTTTAATGTATTTTGTAACCAATAACCGATACTTCCTTGTGTCATCGCGACTAAAGTATCAAGTGGTAAAGCTGGATTTTCTTCTGAATCTGCTGCACTTTGTTGTAAAAGTAAATTCCCAACTTGTGGACCATTTCCGTGAGAAATTACTAATTGATAACCTTGTTTGATTAAACCGACTAACTTTTCACTCGTATAGCGTAGAGCATCCATTTGTGCTTTTGCTGTTGGATCATCTGATAATATCGCATTTCCACCAAGTGCTACTACAATCCTTTTTTTCATAAATTAAACCTTCCGATCTTCAATTATTTGTAAATACGTAGACATCCCCAATAATAAATCATATCCTGAAGTTGAGCCATAGTTTTCAAGAGAAGTTATTGCTTTTTTATAAGTTGTCTCCTCTTGTTCTTTTAATGCATTGAAAAGTAACACTAAAGGTTCATTACTATACCCTTTAAATAAGGCTAGATAATAAGATACACTGATAGCTGTAGTTGAACGTTCAGCTAATTTTTTTTCAACTATCGCTTGAATATGGGGCAAATGATTTAAGGTTTGTTCCATTAAAATAGCCCCTTGTAAAAAATCATCACCACTTGGTGTTAAGCCTACTCCAGCTCCTATCAAGGATTTAATTTGTTTACTTGTAATTTTTTTTGTGTTTTTTATATCTAGTAAGAGATGCATTAAATTTTTATTTCCATAGAAACCAGATTTTTCTAGAATATTTATTTTATCTAATCGCTCTTTTAATTGCGAGTGCAAGAGCTCTTTTTCAGTCATAGGAATAACAATTAACTCTTTAACTGAATCTATGATTAAATCCACAGTAAGAATATGTGGTGTTGTATAAAACATGAGTTGATTCTCTCTTAACCGCACATGTGCTCCTGGTTTTATATGAGAAACTAAGCGATCGAAGACTGTTTGATCGATTGATAGTCCTGTTGAAGAAAGCATTCCTTCTTGATGAGGACTAATATAGATAAGTAAATCTCCGATAGATAAGTTAAAACCATTATCAAAGATAGAATGGATTTTTGCGTAATGATTTTCACTTATTAACTTCTTTGTAAAAGAACTGAATACACTAAGCGTACTTAGTGTATTCAGTGTATTATTATTCTTCGACATCAATACCCACAGCTTTGGCGTAACCGATTAAAGCCTCTTCGAAGCTTCCTAGTGAAGCACGAACTGTACCGGCTCCAACTTGTCCAACTCCTGCATTTTTATGTGCCATACCTGTGTTAATGATAGGTGTAATACCCGTTTCAACAACTTTACGAATATCAATACCTGCTACTGCTCCTTTGAAATCCCAGTTAGGAATTGACCAAGTTGAGTTATTTGAAACTGTAATCTTAGCCATTTCTTCAGAAATTTCCCGTGCATCATCTAATCCACTCAGTCCTACAAAACGAGTTACACCAGGTGCGGCAATCATTGCCATACCACCTAAACCTACTGTTTCAGTAATCGAACTATCACCAATATCTGGGTTCGCATCTTCTGCTGAATAGCCCGTAAAGAATAGACCGTTTGGTTTGTTTACTGGTGCTGTGTACCATTCATCACCTGTTTCGGCAATACGTACACCAAAGTTCTCACCATTACGCGCCATTGTCGTAACGATTGTACCTTCTGTAATCTTTCGTGCGTACTCAACAATTGCTTTACTTGCAGCCATTGCAATGTTTAAGAAGAACTGATCGGTATCAGCTAAGAACTGAATAACTTCTTCTTTTTCTTTGCTACTTACGTCTTCAAGGCCAACAATTGCTGGGGCAATTTCTTTTAAGAATACTAATGAAGCTGCGATATTACGTTGGTGGAATTCATCACCCATACCAATTGAACGAGCTATCATTACATTTAAGTCCATACCTTCTTCAAATGTGCGGACTGCTTTACCTAATACAGGACCTAAAACATCACGCATCCATTTTAGACGGTTAATGACGTTTTCAGAGTTCGCTCCAAAACGTAAAACTTCTCCAATACCTTCGTTCATAATACTTACTCCACGTGAACCTTCTTCAGATTCATCCGCTTCGTTTTCTACTAATAACATAGGGAAGTTTTTCGTTGTAATACCACCCATTGGACCAACTGCTCCAACATGGTGACATGGAATAAAGCGAACTTCACCATTCTCTAGCTGCTGGCGAGCTTCTTCTTCCGTTTCTGCCCAACCTTCAAATAAAGATGCTCCAATACATGAACCTTGCATTGGTCCAGTCATATTTTCCCATTTGATTGGTGGTCCAGCATGTAAGATTACTTTTTCTTCTACATCTAATTCTGGAATTAACTCATAGCCTGGTCGAACATCTTTCAAGACAGGTTGTCCACTTACTAAGCGCTCAACCACTTTTTCGTTCGCCGCATCAATTTCTTCCGAACGTTTATCTAATTCATTAAGGACACGAATTAACTTCTTATTTCCACCAGCACGTGGTCTCCACGTGAATTGTACAGCTTCTCCACCGAAATCTAGAATTGGTTCTGTAAAACTCTTAATTCCAATATTGATAACACGTGGTGGGTTATTTAATAAATTAGCTGTTGTTTCACTAATGTTTTCAAGCTCTGCTTTTTCACCCGTATAATCAACAAATGTTTTTGTAGGGAATTCAACTTCTTTACCCATTAACTTCAAAGCATAGCGAACGGCATGTTCGTTACTTGGTGCAACAATCACACCAGCATCTTCTAATGTTTCTAACGTACTATCGTACCCTTGAGGATCTTGTTCTGTACCAACGATTGACCCGATGACGTATAATTCACGTCCTGATTCTTTCGCAGTTTCTAAAGCTTCTTTAATACTTGGAGTTAGAGCACCAGCCATATCTGCATGTGACCCATATCCAAGAACGACATCCAGTAAAATGACACCTGTAGATTCATCTTTAAGTACTTCTTGTAATTTATTTACACGTACTTCAGGATCTATCATAGGATGAGGTTTACCTTGGGTATACATATCATCCCCTAAGTCCATAACTTCAAAACCATTTGAATTTAATATGAAACCATCTTCAGATTGGATTTCACCTAAGTCTAAGGCATCTGCAATTAAAGTAGCTGCTTCGTTTGCTAACGTACCACCAGAATACAGTCCTTTAACTGTTTTTCCTTCTGGTAAAGTCTCTTTAACTTTAAAATCTAATGGTTGTTCATAGCTTTCTTTAACTTCTTCTCCATTAGCTAAGTCAACAGCAATTCTTGCTGCTTCTTCTAATGTATAAGCTAAAGCCACATTTCCTTGATGTTCCGTTGGTTTTTCACCTAAGAAAATAGCTACTGCTGGTTTAGATAAAGACTGTAGAGAAGCAATTACTTTATCACGAACAGCTGGAGCAGGTGGTTTAGAAATCACTAAGATAACATCCGTTGGATCGTGCTCATCTAATGCAGCAATGGCGTCTAGTGTTGTAATAGCACCTACATCTTCATGTAAGTCTCTTCCTCCCGTACCAATTGCATGGACAACTCCGCCACCTAAATTATTAATTACCGTAGCAGCTTCTTGAATTCCTGTACCTGAAGCAGCTACAATACTGATATTTCCTGGATTCGATACGTTTGTAAAGGCTAGTGGAACTCCCGATAGAACTCCCGTACCACTATCTGGACCCATGAGTAACAATCCATTTTCATGTGCTTTTTTCTTTAAACGAACTTCATCTTCTAAGGAAACGTTATCACTAAATGAGAAGACGTTTAAACCGTTATTTAAACCTCTCTCAATTTCATCCGCTGCATACTCACCTGGAATAGATATTAGTGCTAAATTAGCCGTATCTAGATTCTCTAAAGCATCTGACCAGTTATCTACATCTTTCATACCACTTTCTTCTGCATCTGATGATAGATCAGCTAAAAACTGTTCTACTACAGCTAACACGTCATCTACTACAGACTCATCGTCTGCATCGACAACAATGGCCATTTGGTTTGCACTTGCTTCTTCAACCTCATCTGTGAATAGTCCTGCTGTTTTCATCATGTCTTTATTGGCATCTGTTGCCATCATTACTTGACCAGTATTCACACCTTCAATATTGTTAACCTCATTTGTTAACAGCATTAAGTTAATTGAATCTTGGTAACTATTTTTAATTACTGAATATAACATATTATTCCTCCTCAATATAATTATACAGCGCTTTCAAAACCTTTTTTATAGCTAAATCTTCTAAATTTTATATTCTCTTTATACATTTTGGCTAAATCTTTTAAAGATAACTGGTAAAGCCATAACTCTACTTGTAAATCCTGTAAACTATTCTATAATTAACACATTAATCTAATAAAATAGAAAGAGGATAAAATGGCTATCTATAATGAAACAACTATAAATATCTTATCTTACAAAAGTAAAACAATTCAAGGAACCTATTACCAACCAGTTGAGAAGAAAATACGAACAGTCCTTCTATACTTTCACGGTGGTGGCTTTGTTTTTGGTTCACGACTCGATTTACCTAAAAGTTATATTGAATATTTTACGTCACAAGGAATTAGCCTACTAGCTGTCGATTATCCCTTATCACCAGAAACCAAGCTTGATAAAGTACTTAAAATGACCAATCAGTTGACAAAATGGTTTGTAGATGAATTTCTACCTTCACAAAACCAGTCAGCTTATTTTATAATAGGACGATCGGCTGGAGCATTCATCGCATTGTCAAATAGCCTTTATACAAACCAATTGGATAACCAACCTCTTGGAGTTATTTCTTTATACGGCTATTATAAATTAAATGATGCATCCTTTACTGTTCCAAACCGACATTATCTGAAGTATCCTAAAGTCAGTGAAAAAATAGTAGCTACTCAACTTCAAGAAGAACCTCTCTTTCATTCACAAGATCAGAATCGTTATTTAATCTACTTAGCGGCCAGACAAAAAGGGAAATGGTTAAATATGGTTCTTGATGAGCCAAAATTGATCAAAGAATTATCTATCCAAAATAATCAATTAAAGGAACTTCCCCCTTTATTTTTAGCATCAGCGACTAAAGATCCTGACGTTCCCTCCAGACAGTCACGACAGTTAGCTAAGAGCCATAGTAATACACGATTACATCTAGTCGATCTTGAAGAGCACGATTTTGATCGGACGCATGAAAAAACTTTAGGTATTGAACTTTATCAAAAAATAATCCGATGGATATTTGAACTTCTATAATCAATATTATAAAAAAGTATCTTTCAATAAAGCAAAGGCTATTCTTGAAAGATACTTTTTATTTTTAGTTATTTCTTAATGAACTCTCCTACGTAATTTTCAGATACGCCTTTTTCTTGTGAATAAACAGTCTCACCACGTAAAATTGTTTTCGCAACTTGTGCGCCAATTTCACGTCCAATGTATGGACTTATTTTGTTACGATATTCTAAATCTTCAGCCTCTAATGTGTAAGGGCTATTCGGCTTGATGAGGACAAAGTCAGCATCATATCCTACACTAATGTGTCCTTTACCATCTAATTCGAATAAATCTGCTGGATTTCCTGCAATGATTTCAGCAAATCGCTCTAACGACATACCACGTTTTTGAACCCCTTCATCATATAAAATATCTACGTTATTTTGTAAACCGGAGATTCCACCCCATGCATCAAAGACGTTGTCATGATCTTTCAAGTCTGGTGTACATGGTGAATGATCTGAAGTTATAAAGTCGATATCTCCATTTAGAACTTGTTCCCATAAGCCATCTTGTGCTTCTTGGTCACGAATTGGGGGTGAACATTTAACTACTGGTCCAATTGCATCCAACTCATCTGTTGTAAAGTATAGATAGTGTGTACATGTTTCAGCTGTTACATCAACTCCACGCTTACGTGCAGCTTTTATTACTTCAATTCCTTTTGGTGTTGCAACGTGACAAATGTGAATACGGCAACCTGTTTCTTCAGCGAATAAAATTGCTCGTTGAATCGGCTCTATTTCAGTAAAGA
>DAIOTF010000039.1:0-11895 GCA_036752165.1 Atopostipes sp. | reverse complement strand
CGATTTGACGTTCGTCTCCACCAATTAAGATTGTGTTGTATCCTAATCCACCGTGAACGGTATAGAATGTAGCGATTGATGCGTCAAAGCGTGCTAATTCATGGTATAAGAAGAAGTTGTATAATTGGCTTGGTTTTCTTTCGCCTTCGCGTCCTTCGTATAATTTTGGATTATTCATAATACCTGCATCTGCTAATTTATAAAACTCATCAAATGGGAAAGTTGCTGCTTCCCAATGTTCGTTAATTACAGGGCGTAATTCTTTTTCTAAAATTTCACGTGTATGTTGTAGTACTTCAACTTCTCCATCAGTTAGTCCAAGTCCGTATTGGAACATGTCTTCAGGATATAATTCTTTCAAAATCTCTTCTTTTGTCTTGCTCATTAATAGATCCTCCTAAAATTTTTGTACATTTTTTATGAATGTAAGTGTAAACGTTTCCTATGCATACATTGTATATAAGATAATTCTAAAATACCACTTACTTAAAGTTAGTTTTATCATAACTTGAACTTATAGTTTTTCTGTCGTTAAAAATTAACAGAGGTTTTTCTTTTTTTGTTGTAACTATAAAACAAACCTATAGGGTAAGTTTATGGTAAAATGTAAGAACCAATGAAAGTTAGGGAGGAGGGCTTTGAATGAAAAAAGATTTATTGTATGTAGATGGGTATAATATGATTGGTTCATGGCCCCACCTACAAAAATACCAAAGACAAAATGATATGGTTACTGCACGGGAAACTTTACTTAATGATTTAAGTGAATACGCAAAATACGAGAATGTCGAGATACGTGTAGTATTTGATGCGCAGTTTGTTCCTGGTATTCAACAAACGTATGAACGGTATAATTTACAGGTTATTTTTACTAAAGAAGATGAGACAGCTGACAGTTATATTGAAAAAGCCGTGGGTGAGGAAAATTTATTTACAACGAATGTCATTGTAGCTACGTCAGATTTAGCAGAACAATGGCTTGTTTTTCAACGTGGTGCCTCACGAAAGTCCGCAAGGGATCTTTATAAAGAAATAAAACATACGAATGATAAAATAAAATCAGATACAATGGATTATAATGTAAAAAACATGAGACGAAATACGCCTTTTAGTGAAGAGCAAGAATTAGCCTTATGGAAATTAATGAATGAATTAGTGGATAGAGAATAAAATCTATGACAGAAAAGAGATAAAAAATTTAAAATTATGTGATTTATTGAACAAAATTTCTATAAAGGCTTCCTTTTTAAAGTATTATGTGCTTAAATAGAGTACGTAATTAAGATTCCATATTATGAGGTAAGGTAGGATAAATATGAAGGATATAAATCAAGATTTAATGGCACCCGAAGTGCTTGTCTTGTTAATACAAAATGGCCAAACCCCCCAAAGTGGTTTAGAGGAGATGAGCAAATCCATTCTCTATAGTGCCATACAAAAGTTTTATTTAGAAGGTTATGAACAAGATGATCTACTGCAAGAAGGACGTATCGTTTTTACGAAGGCGATTAAAGACTATCAAATTGATAAAAATATGAAGTTTCTGAATTATTATCAAATGATGTTAATGAACCACTTAAATAAGTTACGTAGAAGACAAGAGGCACTAGTAAGAAGAGCAAATACATATGCTTATTCGCTAGAGGAACTAATCGAAAAAACTGGCGAGCCTATTGAAGGGTTAGCGACTACCGATACACGTCCAGAGGATGTAGCCATTGTAAAACAGTCTTACAGTCAATATATTTGTGACTTATCAGATTTTGAAACACTCGTGTACGTTGCGTACTTAGAAAAGAAAGACCCAGAAGAAATTGCTGAAATATTGGGTTATAGTGTAGACCAAATACAAAACGCTTTATATCGTTGTAAGAAAAAGTTTTATAATAATTTATCTTAAATTGTGATAAAAGTTCAACGTATATAGGTATTATCCAATAAATTTTGAGTAAGCGTCTAATTCGATGTTAGACGCTTTTTTAAAACTAAAGAAACGGTTTCCAATTGAACAAATAGTTGTTATAATAAGATTATACTAAGAAATAGGGGCTGAGTGTTTTGGGAAAGAATCAGAATAATAATGTCACCCACCTTAATAGTTACTCATACAATAAAACACTCGAAAATATACGTCGTTTTAAACATAAGAGATTTGTGCGTATTCGTATGGGGATTATTCTAGCGTGTGGTATAGCATTAATTGGCATCACTAGTTTGCCATCTATAAACAATACACGAAAAACAACTGAAATAAATAAACAATACGTAGAAGCTACAAATAAACTTGAAGATTTGGAAAATGAAAGAAAACAGATGGAATATCAAGTTGGTTTATTAGAGGATGAAGAATATATTGCTAAATTAGCACGAAAAGACCTTAACCTCTCAAAAGAAAATGAGATTCTAATCAATTTACCAGAAATGCCAGAAAAAAATTCGGCTAAAGAGACTACCGAAAGAATTAATGAAGAAGAGAATGAGTCAGAATAAATGAATGACTGTCATAAAAATTGAAGATGATCCAAAGTCATGTTGCTTTTTTGAAATAAAGTAAGTAACATGTTATTTGTCGTGTGTTAGACGAATTTCTATAAAAGTATGACATATTTTGTAGAAACATGTTATAATAGATTCAAATTTATCAGGAGGAGAAATAATTTAATGTCACTTGAAGTTGGGCAAAAAGTAGAAGGTAAGATTACAGGTTTAGCAAAGTTTGGTGCATTCATTGATTTAGGTAATAACAAAACAGGATTAGTTCATATTAGTGAGGTCTCAGACAAGTTTGTAGAAGATATCAATGATGAATTAAGTGTTGGTCAAATTGTAACAGTTGAAGTTTTGACAATTGGGGATGACGGTAAGATTGCATTATCGATGCGTGATAAAGAAAAAGAAGCCCAACAGAAAAAAGAAGAACGTAAAGCAGCACCTGTTAGAAAGCAAAGTAGCAGACCTTCTCAACCTAGACAGAACAGCTCAAGAAATTTTGATTCATTAATGGATGATTTCTTAAAAGATAGTGAGACACGTTTATCATCTTTACGTAAAAATACGGAGAGCAAACGTGGAGGTCGCGGCGGACGTCGTAACTAATAACTCGAATAATTAGTTTAAAAGGCAGGAAGTACACTTCCTGCCTTCTTTTTTTAGCTGAACTTCTTGATTAAGTAGGGAGAGTGTAAAGTGCGTAGAGAATTTGAGCAGATTTTGGATAATAATAAGGTGCTTCATCCTAGTAAGCATATTTTAGTAGGTGTTTCAGGTGGAATAGATTCCGTTGTATTACTCCATCTATTACAAACTATTTCTGAAAAAAATCGTCCAAACGTATCAGTTGCGCATATAAACCATCAATTGCGAGAGGAATCAGATAGCGATGAAAAATTCGTCCGTAAATTAGCTGATTTTTATCAGCTTCCTTTTTATTCTTACACTTGGCACAAAGAAGGCCACCCAGATAACGGTATTGAAGAAGCTGCACGAGAAGTTCGATATACTTTCTTTAAAGAACTGATGAATGCATATAAAAATCCTGTTTTAATGACTGCTCATCATCAAGATGATCAAATAGAAACAGTGTTTATGAAATTAGCACGTGGGAGTTCACTCGAACAATTAACCGGCATTAAACTTATTCAACCTTTTAATAATGGCCAACTTCTCCGTCCAATGCTATCTTTTACAAAAAATCAGATTTATGAATATGCAAAAAAACATAAAATTGATTATGTAGAAGATGCCTCGAATCTGTCGCTTGATTTCACTAGAAATCGTTATAGGAATCAGATTATCCCTTTAATAAAGGAAGAAAATAGTCGGTTGAATGAGCACATCGAACAGTTTACAAAAGATATCGACGATTTATTAACACTTTCAAAGCAACCAATTAATGAAGCTTTTCAAAACTTGATTGAAATAAGTAATGAAGAAATAGGTTTTAATTATGAACCGTTCTTTAGCTTAAATGAGTCAATGCAGCGGGCTATACTTAAAGAGATACTAATGAAGTTATACCAAGATGAGGTGGAACAATATAAGACTGGATACATTGAAATGATCAGGTCCTGGTTAACCGAAGGAGAAGTGAATACTCATTTAAATCTTGTGAACAATTTTACTGTCCATAAAGGCTACCAGAATGCTATTTTCAAAAAAACTAAAGAACATAAGATAAATTCACCTACAAATGAAATGTTTATATTAAATAAAATTAATCATTGGGTTAAGTTATCTCCTAATGAAAAAATAGGTGTATTTGAATGCAAGCACAAGAGAGAAGAAGGCATAGATACCTTAATCGTTCCAGCTGACAAATTGAAACTTCCCTTAACCATTCGTCATCGGAAAAATGGTGATCGCATGCGTTATCAAGGCTTGTCTGGAACCAAGAAAATTAAAGACATATTTATAGATGAAAAAGTAGCGCCTGAAAAACGAGATAAAGCATGGCTTGTAGAGAATGCAGTTGGTCAAATTATTTGGTTAATTTCTTATCGAAAAATGGATTTGTTAAGTGCTTTAGAAACTGATAGAATAACCTATGTTATAAAATATAAACAAACTTGAAATAATAAGATGATTAAATATATGAGGAGTTAATAAAGATGAATATGAATGATAATATTAAACGTATTCTTATCTCAGAAGAGGAAATCCAAGAAAAAATTATTGAGATGGGTCATGAGTTAGGTGAGGAATATGAAGATAAAAATCCCTTAGTTGTGGGTATTTTAAAAGGCGCTCTTCCTTTTATGGCGGACTTAATCAAAGCGATGCCAATCTTTTTAGAATATGATATGATGGATGTTTCGAGTTATGGAACGGCTAAGACTTCATCTGGAGAAGTTAAAATTGTTAAAGACTTAGACTCTTCGGTAGATGGACGTCATGTACTAATTGTTGAAGATATTATTGATACAGGAAGAACATTAAAATATTTACAAGAAATGTTTAGAGCTCGCAACGCTGCATCTGTTAAGATTGTTACTTTGTTGGATAAACCCACTGGTCGAGCGACAGATTTAGAAGTAGATTGGAAAGGTTTCAATGTGCCGGATGAATTCGTCGTTGGATACGGTTTGGACTATTATGAAAATTATCGAAACCTTCCATATATAGGTGTTTTAAAAGAAGAAGTATATATTAACGAATAGTATTTTAGTTATAACAAAAAAATCAAACATTATTCATAGAGTTACAATAAATAGTATGATACCATGTTAAAAGACGTTAAATGTTTATTTAAGGTCTTTTTAACACAAGCTAAAATGGGTTGTTAAATTTTTATCTACTAAATGGATAATAAAGAAAATTTTTAAGAAGTGATGGAGGAAAACATGAAGAGAAAAAACTTTTTTAATAGCAGTCTCTTCTATATACTTGTATTTTTTGGAATAATTGGGTTGACTCAACTATTTGCGAATAATGCAGGACCAGATAGTACGGAATCAGTGAGTACTACTGAGTTCGTTCAATATCTAGAAGATGACCGTGTCGATCGGTTCACGATTCAACCTACGGGTGGTGTGTATGAAATCAATGGGGTTTTCCGTGAAGGTGAAGAATTAGAAGTAGAAACTGAAACAGAGGATGAAAGTCTTCCGATTTTTGGTGGTTTACAAGAAACTTCTACGGATGGTTTCCAAACACTCGTGTTAATGAATGATTCAGTCATTAATGAAATTTACGAATATACGCGCACAAATAATGTAACAATGCTTTCGATAGAAGAAGCTACTCCAAGCATTTGGACAAGCTTACTTGTTACTTTTTTACCTTTCCTTGTTTTCGGTGGTTTCCTCTTCTATATGATGAGACAAGCTGGTCAAGGTGGCGGTGGTGGCGGCGGTGGCCGTGGAGTTATGAATTTTGGTAAATCACGTGCTAAAGAGGCGGATGCTGAAACAAGTAATGTTCGCTTTGCCGATGTTGCTGGTGCAGATGAAGAAAAACAAGAGCTTGTTGAGATTGTAGAGTTTCTAAAAGATCCTCGAAGATTCAATCAGCTTGGGGCCCGCATTCCGGCCGGTGTTCTTTTAGAAGGCCCTCCTGGAACGGGTAAAACGTTACTTGCGAAAGCAGTTGCTGGAGAATCGGGTGTACCGTTCTATAGTATTTCAGGTTCAGAGTTCGTTGAGATGTTTGTAGGGGTCGGTGCAAGCCGTGTGCGTGACCTATTTGAAAATGCAAAGAAAAACTCCCCATCAATTATCTTTATTGATGAGATTGATGCAGTAGGTCGTCAGCGTGGAGCTGGAATGGGTGGCGGACACGATGAGCGTGAACAAACACTAAACCAGTTACTTACAGAAATGGATGGGTTTGAAGGTAATGAAGGTGTCATTGTTATGGCAGCGACAAACCGAGCAGATGTTTTAGACCCTGCGTTACTACGTCCAGGCCGATTTGATCGTCGAATTTTAGTGGGCCAACCAGATGTGAAAGGTCGAGAAGCTATCTTAAAGGTGCATGCTCGAAACAAACCACTATCAGACGAAGTCAACTTGAAATTAATTGCACGCCAAACACCAGGATTTTCTGGTGCTGATTTAGAAAACTTATTAAACGAAGCAGCATTAATTGCTGCTCGTCGTAATAGTACAATTATTGAGCCTATTGATATGGATGAGGCGCATGACCGAGTGATTGCAGGTCCTGCTAAGAAAGACCGCATTATGAATGAGACTGAACGTAAAATGGTTGCGTATCATGAAGCGGGACATACTATCGCTGGGTTAGTATTAAGTGATGCACGCGTTGTTCATAAGGTGACAATCGTTCCTCGTGGCCGTGCTGGCGGATATGCGATTATGCTTCCTAAAGAAGATCGTTACTTAATGACCGAAAAAGATATGAAAGAACAAATTATAGGACTACTTGGTGGTCGAGTAGCAGAAGAAGTCTTCTTCGGTACTCAATCTAGTGGAGCCTCCAATGACTTCCAACAAGCGACACAATTAGCTCGTGCAATGGTTACTGAATATGGTATGAGTGAAAAACTTGGACCTGTACAATATGAAGGTGGAAGCGGTCAAGTCTTTATGGGCCGTGACTATAACCAGACAAAAGGTTATTCAGAGCGTGTGGCTTATGATATTGATCAAGAAGTTTTACGAATCATAAACGAAGCACATGATGAAGCGACTACTATCGTTAAAGAGCATGGTCGTCAATTGAAACTAATTGCTGAACACTTACTTGAATATGAAACATTGAATGAACTCGAAATTAAGAGCTTATTTGATGATGGTGTAATGCCACCACGTGATGCAGAGGGCAATCTTTACCCTCGAGAGAACGAATCTCAAGATGAGTCTAACGAGAGTGCCGGGACATCTTATGATGAGATTAAAAAAGCTCACGAAGACCGAGTACGTGCCATGGAAGAACAATTCGAAAAGCAGCAACTGGGTCGTGAAACACTCGGCTTATCGGATATCGAAGAAAAAGCTGAAGAAGATTCTTCTGTTTTACCGGAAGAAGAAACAAAAGTAGAAACAGAACCTGAAGATGTTGATGTTGAAGAATTGCGTCGAGAAGTTGAAGAGAAAAAAGATTCGGATACGAATGACACTGACCATGACGATAATTAAATGTTAAAAAGAAGAGGGTGCGAGCAATCGCTATCCTCTTTTTTCACTAAAAGTAAAAAATAGGATGAAAGAGTGAAGAATATGTCAGACTCCTTAATGAAGGCCTTGGCTTATAATAACGAAGTTCGAATATATGTAGTAGATGCGACTGAAATGGTAGAAGAAGCGTGTAAATTACATGGTACGTGGAATACAGCAACAGCAGCATTAGGAAGAGCTATGATTGGTACTACATTGCTTTCTGCGACATTAAAGAATGAAAATGATAAACTAACCGTACGAATACATGGCGACGGTCCACTGGGTTATATGGTAATTGATGGCAATATGCACGGTCATATTAAAGCTTACGTGAATAATCCTGAAGTCTCTTTGGAATTAAATGAAAAAGGGAAGTTGGATGTTCGGGGAGCGGTGGGAACTGAAGGGTCTTTAACGATAACAAAAGATCAAGGACTTAAAACACCATTTGTAGGTCAAGTGCCATTAGTTAGTGGAGAATTGGCGGAAGATTTTACTTATTATATGGCTGTGTCCGAACAAACACCTTCTTCATTTGGTTTATCGGTATTAGTAAATCCGGATGACTCTGTAAAAGTGGCAGGTGGGTTTATGATTCAAGTATTACCAGGCGTTAGTGATGAAACACTTGATAGTATAGAAGAAATGTTAAAAACGCTACCTCAAGTTTCAGATTTTTTAGATGAAGAAAAAGACTTAGAAAAGTTTTTGTCCTTACTAGCTGGTGAAGGTAATTATAAAGTGTTAGAAGAAATGCCTGTAACGTATCGCTGTGACTGTTCAAAACAAAGATTTGCTGATGCGATTGCTTCGTTAGGTGAAGAAGAGATTGATCAAATGATTAAAGAAGACGGAGGAGCAGAAGCGGTTTGTCATTTCTGTCGTCGTAACTATCAGTATTCAATAGAAGAATTAGAAGAACTCAAAGCAGAAATGAAATAGTCTTTAAGACATCTTGAAAATATGATACTATGAGACGTAGAATTTAAATAAAAATGATTTAACTAAACGTGACAGTTACTTTTATTATGAAGAAAATCTAAGTAGACAAGGAGTCAAAGAAGTATGACAAAAGAAAATGAACATTTAGAAGACTTAAACGATCAAATGATTGTTCGTCGTGAAAAAATGAATGAATTGCGCGAAAAAGGTATTGATCCTTTTGGGAAACCATTTAAGGATACACAGTTTTCAATTGACTTAATTGAAGCTTACAACCATCTTTCTAAAGAAGAATTAAAAGAACAAGCCATTCCAGCTAAAGTAAGTGGGCGTTTAATGGCTAAACGCGGAAGTGGAAAAGCTAGCTTTGCAAATCTGAAAGATAATAAAGGTAACGTACAAATTTATGTTCGTTTAGATGCAGTAGGGGAAGAACAATATGAAATTTTTAAAACTGCTGACCTAGGTGACTTTATTGGTATTACAGGGGATTTAATGAAAACTAATACCGGCGAATTGACTGTGCGTGCTGATGAAGTTACATTCTTGACTAAATCTCTTCGTCCATTACCAGATCAATATTATGGTTTAAGTGATATTGAAACGAGATACCGTAAACGTTATTTAGATTTAATTACAAATGATGAAAGCATGGATCGTTTTGTTAAAAGAAGTAAAATTGTTCAAGAAATTCGTAATTACCTAACGCAGCATGATTATATTGAAGTAGAGACACCAACTTTGCATAATATACCAGGAGGAGCGACCGCTCGCCCTTTTATAACGCATCATAATGCATTAAATATGGAGTTATATTTACGAATTGCCTTAGAATTACATTTAAAGCGTCTTGTGATTGGTGGAATGGAAAAAGTTTTCGAAATTGGTCGAGTTTTCCGTAACGAAGGAATTGATACAACACATAACCCTGAGTTTACAATGCTTGAATTATATACAGCTCATCATGACTATTGGGATGTTATGGATTTAGTTGAAGATTTAATTCAACATGTAAGTTTAGCAGTAAATGGCACGACTTTAATTACTTATGGTGATGAAGAAATTGAACTTGGTGGAGAATGGACGCGTCGTCATATGGTTGATTTAATTAAAGACCATACCGGTGTAGACTTCTGGAAACAAATGACAGACGATGAAGCTCGTGCTCTTGCAAAGGAACATGAAGTTGAAATTGAAGACTATGCAACAATCGGTCATGTGATTAATGAATTCTTTGAACAATTCGTCGAGCATACCCTCAGACAACCAACTTTCGTCTACGGACATCCAATTGAAGTTTCACCTTTAGCGAAGAAGAATGATGAAGATCCACGATTCACTGATCGTTTTGAGTTCTTTATCGCAGGACATGAATATGGGAATGCCTTTAGTGAGTTAAATGATCCAATTGATCAGCGTGAGCGTTTCGAAGGTCAGCAAGAAGAGCGTGATCAAGGAAACGATGAAGCACATGGGATCGATGAAGATTTCGTTGAAGCATTAGAATACGGTCTTCCACCAACAGGAGGACTAGGAATAGGAATTGATCGATTGGTTATGCTATTAACAAATACCAAATCAATTCGCGATGTTATCTTGTTCCCAACTTTAAGAAATTATGACTAATAGAAGATAAAAATGAAGAAGGCTGATTGTACTTGATTGTATAATCAGCCTTCTTTTTGTATAATTAGAAAAATAAGAAAGGTTGGTGAAAACTATATGGAAAAGAAAGGTTCACGGTGGATAAAGTTCCTTGGAGGTAATAATACACTTTATACATTTGTCTTGCTCTTTTTAATTGGAGCAACTATTTTACTTTATTCACAACTAGAGTTTATCTTGCAACCTATTTTAACGATTGTATCTGCTGTTTTAACACCAATTGTGATTTCATTTATATTATTTTACTTATTGAATCCAATTGTTAGTTTTTTTGAAGAGAAAAATATTAGAAGAGTATGGACAATTATTGCCCTATACGCTGTAGTCATTGCTTTATTCGCTTGGCTGATTATATGGTTGATACCGATACTCACTCAACAATTTAATGAGCTTATAGAAGCCACACCAGGGCTATTTGATACGATAAGAAACTTCGCTAATGATGTAGCATCAAGATTTTCATTTAATCAAGAACAACAAGAGGTTGTAAATGAAGGCCTCGGTTTCTTTGAGAATATAGAAACAAATTTAATGATGTTTGTAACTCAAGGATTTTCAGGAGTTGGTAATATAATTTCAAGTATAACAAATACTTTTGTTATACTGTTAATGGTTCCAATTATCCTGTTCTTTCTATTAAAGGACGGATCAAATTTTCTAGTCGGGTTTATGGGGAAGGTACCTCCTGGTAGACGTAAAGACATAGGAGCAATAATCCGAGCAATTGATACACAAGTAGGTAGTTATATAAAAGGCCAGATACTTATAGCTACTATTAATGGTATACTAATGTTTATAGGCTTTTCTTTAATTAATTTGAACTATAGTAGTATATTGGCTGTAGCAGGGGGATTTTTGTCTTTCGTTCCTTATTTAGGACCAACGTTAACTTTTATTCCTGCAGCTATTATTGCTTTAACAGATTCTTTCTGGACATTAGCACAATTAGGACTTGTTTGGGCGGTTATTCAGTTTATTGAAGGAAATCTTATTGAACCAAATGTTATGGGTAAAAGATTGAACGTCCATCCGGTTACAATTATTTTGGTATTACTAATTATGGGAGAACTGCTTGGGTTAGTAGGAATGATATTAGGTGTACCTATATATGCAATACTCAAAGTATTTGTAACTTTCATCTATACTAAATTTCAAGAACGTTATAATAAATACTATGGCGAAACAGAAGGAGTTTATATAACCGAAACACTTGATGAAACCTATCATCTAGATGAGACTGAAGATTAAATCTTCTATTAGAAGACATTAAATTAAAACAAGAGCTGTCTGTAAAAGGCAGCTCTTGTTTTAATGTGTAATATAAAATAAGGAGGTTGGATATTCAATTAGGGTCTTAGCTATAAGGTTTGTAAAGGAATCTATTCATGGAATTTTAAAAAATAAGAAAGTTCTTTGAATTATTGCTTGACGATTAAACATAAACTTGCTATTATATTACTTGTCGCTGTTTTGAAACGAAAAATTCAGTGAAAAATAAAGTTAAAAGAAAATAAAATAGTTCTTGACACTTATGTGTCAAAAATGTTACTATATTACTTGTCGCTGATTTAAAAGTAATCAGTCGGCAACAAACGAAATAAAAAGTTTAAAATAGTGCTTGACAAGTCATCTTGAAAAATGCTATTATATAACTTGTCGCTATTCCGGAAAC
>DAIOTF010000038.1:10904-12010 GCA_036752165.1 Atopostipes sp. | reverse complement strand
TGAAGGTGGCTGTTCCACTTTCTTCTCCCTCTGCGTTTAACATAGTAACTTCAACTGATTCTTCCGTTACTGTATCATCTGCTGTTTCTTCAACAGTTGTTTCATCAACCACTTCTTCAGTAGTGTCTGCCTCATCCGTTGTAGCTGTATCGTCAGTTGTGTCTTGATCATTGGCACATGCAGCTAGTAATAAAGCAGAACTTAAAAATAATGTTGATAATGTTTTTTTCATTTTCATTCCTCCATTTATATTTCAGTATCTAAAATAACAAAATTAAATTTTAAGTTCCATTCATATGCTCTCAAATGAAATATTTTTTAATAAGTCTTATGCATTGTATTGTAAGAGGTTTCCTTTGTAATTACTTTTAATGTGTTTTATCCTTTTAAGTGAATACGTTACTTTTATTAAACAAAGGAGAGATAAATCACATGTATAATGTGGGACTTGTATACAACAAGCCAAAAGAAATGACCGCTGAAGAAATGGAATTGGATCCTAGAAGTTATCGTCAAGCAGAAATAATAGCTTATGAACTTAAGGAAGGTTTTGAATCAAGAGGACACGAAGTCACAATGATCCCTGCTTCAACAAACTTACTGTATGAAATTGAACAGGCTGGGCCATTCGATGTTATTTATAATTATGCGGTAGGAATTAATAACAAGAGTGAACAAGCAAATATCGCAGGAATGCTTGAATTGCTGGATATTCCATTTGTCGGATCTGGATTACTTCCTCAAGTTGTTACAATGAATAAGGAATATGCTAAAGCAGCCTTTAAAGCGGCTGGTGTTCCTGTTTCTGCATTCCAAACATTTTATTCAGTAGATACACCATTGGATGATGATTTGGAGTTTCCTTTATTCGTTAAACCTGTTAGAGAAGGATCTGCTGTAGGTGTAACAGATAAAAGTTTTGTTGAAAATGAAGAAGAGTTAAGAGAACAGATTGCTTTTATTCTCGATAACTTTAACCAACCGGCTTTAGTAGAAAATTTCCTGCCAGGTCGTGAATTTTCAGTTGGAGTCATTGGGACAAAGAATCCTGAAACCTTACCTATTTTAGAAATAGTGATTCCAGAGGGGCATGGAAATTCTCAAAC
>DAIOTF010000038.1:0-10804 GCA_036752165.1 Atopostipes sp. | reverse complement strand
GAAGCATATAATAATGGTGACATTATTTAAGATGCTTAAACCAATAGATGAATATGTAAAGAGGCCGATACAAGGCCTCTTTTTTGTTAGT
Organism: Atopostipes sp.; assembly: GCA_036752165.1. Lineage (GTDB taxonomy): Bacteria > Bacillota > Bacilli > Lactobacillales > Carnobacteriaceae_A > Atopostipes. Next base: position 10,713 of record DAIOTF010000038.1, on the reverse strand, counting down.
TTGTTGAAATTCTATCTAGCAAAAATTGTAAACTTTTGTCAGCGGTGGCAATCCAATTGTTAAAAGTTTCGATAATTTGTCACTGGCGACTAGTCTAGCGTTCAGAAGTTAAGAAAGTGCGAACATAGCGCACTCAATAAACTGAAATCAAAAAGGAATGCAGCGATATTGATATCGTTGCATTCCTTTTCTATTTGATTCAGTTAATTAAGCTCGATTTTATTTCTGTATTTTTGGTTAAACATATAGTCGACTTCTTGTAAATTACCACGAGCAAAGTCTACCACAGTTTCAGCTTTTACTGGGTTACCTTCTTCATCCACTACGATTGTTGCGCCTTTTACTGGCTTCGTCTTGAAATGTTTCGCATATTTATACTCTTCATCTGTCGTCCATAAGTATGGTACAGGCATAAATCCAGCGACAAAGGCTTTATAAAATCCTTCAGGAGAATATGGATTCTCAATATATTCTTCAATCCCATCAATAATAGTGCGCGCTTCATTTATAATTTGTTCAGTTCGCGCTAAAACATCTTCATTCTTACTCATGTCTTCAATATCGCCATTCTTTCTTAATCTACGATATTCTTTAAGCGCATGTTGAGTAATTTGAACACTTTCATTAATGACATCTGGTGTAGCTAAATGCGACGCTTCTGAATAACTCACCACGTGAATCATTGGTGGGCTCATTTCATTATGTGGATCAATATCATCCATTAAAGCAGTTACAGCAGCTAATTGGACTTTAGCTTCTTCTAAATCTGTCTTAAAGTAGTCTAACCCAGCACGAGGTTGAAGCAATACTTTAAAGTTTTCATCTTCCAATTCTTTTGCGAAAGCTAACATTGCACGAGATTTCGCTAAATCTTGAATTCCCCATGTCGCTCTTGGTGTATTCAACATGTTTTGCATCACATACGTTTTAATGCCTAACTTTTTCGCTAATTTTGCGGCTAAAACAGCTGAAACAACGTAGGTGACATCGTCTCCCCCTCTAAAGCCAAAGTGATGCGCCACATTTGCTTCAAAAGGTTTATTAGTCGTTGCGATATATTTTATGGTGTCAAAATGTTGTTTTAAATTTTCATATAAATTATATGGCCCACGTTCATCTAACTGGTTAAACCACCAAATAGATAAAGCATGCCAACTGATATTAATTGTTTCTTCATGAATTTCAGCTAATTTTGGAATATCTTTTGTACCCGCATAGGTTCTTAATAGCAATGGACGAGAAACTTCATAAATCATGCGATATTCTTCTGGAGAATTAATAGGCACTCCACCACCGTTCACACGGTCACCCCAGTCTTCTCCAAAACTTGATTGAGTAAGTTGAGAAGTTCCAATCGATACAATATCTAAAAAGCCAGTTTCCGCTAAATGCTTCGCCCAATTCGCAAATTCAGTTACATTCTCTTCACGAGTTGCGGCTGAATCAAAAGGACCTACATGTGCTCGCATTAACGGCGCAAACTCTTGATCTTTCGGCGTGTTCGCTAAGCGTTTATTAATCGTATCTTCTCTCGTCCCATATTCTGGATAATCTGAACGATCAAGTGGTTCATACTTTAAATAGTCTTGTTTCTTAATAATATCTTCACCAAATGACATTCTAAAATCATCATAGGCACTTCCTTCAATTAGATATTGAGGAATACGTTCTTTTGGCACATCCAATTTTGAAAGAGTTTCGGTAACGGACTCGCCACCTTTAAAAGTTTTGACTAGTCCACCGTGCTGCTCGTCAATCCTATCACAGGCTTTAGGTAAGCCTCCAAACATGATGAGATCAATCGGACCGCCTTGATATTCTAACATATTATTATCTTTTAATGTTTTAATTAAAAATCCAACAATAGAGACAGCTACATCTTCATCTAAACGGTAGCTAATCCCAATACTCGTTGCTTTATTTTCCTTTAACCATTCCACAATTCTTCTTTGATTGCTTTCAAACCGAATGTCGTTAACAATATTTTCGATTTCTTCATCCGCAACAACGACATCATATCCACAATCCTTTAATAATTCTGCGATTGCATTCACACCAAGTGTGTGTACATCTGAAAATGGTTTAATAAAAGCAAAAACATCTCTAACTTGTGTACTCATTAATCTTCACCCCTGTCAAATAATAACTGGACGACTTCCTGTTCAGATTCAAATAAATCTTTTAAATTTCGTCCATTTTTTCTAAAATCTGTTTCAAGTAAAGCGGAAGCCAAATCAATGACTAGACTCGTATAATTCATTTCAAGACCCAGATATTTCCCTGCTGATTCTAAGGGGACTAGTCCGTTTGGAACATCTTCGGTAATATAGCGGAAGTCTAACGAATTAGGTGCTTCGATAGTGTCGTAAGGCCTCGTATTTTGAATGCGTTCATACAGATTATCGCCCTCTACACCATAAATCCGCTTTACCCACGAAGATACGCTTTCAATTTCTTGATTAAATTTTTTAGCTACACTCAAGCGTTCCTCATCTAGTCGCTCGATAAATCTCGCAATTCGAGGTGTAATACCTTCTTTGTAATACATATACGAATAATCCTCATTTTCTGTCCACCCTGCATTTAAAAGTAAGGGTGCACAATGTAACATCATGCCTACATTACCTATAGAAGTCTCGACTAAAGATTTTGCGGGTGTTAGAGAGTCCTTTAGAAAATCGGGAAGTGTTTCGTATAAACGTTCATTATCCCGACCATCTAGAAATGAGAAAGAGACATTCTTTTTAATAGACAATAAATCTGCCTGTGTATCACTTAATTTTCTACACGTATAGATGGCTGTTTGAGTCTCCGCAACTTGAACTTTATTTGAATTACTATACGCTTTGTATCCTGCTATAAATTCCAAGACACCAAAAGTACGCCCTGGAAATAAGATAACAGTTGTATCATTCTCTAGTGACTCTGCCACGAGTTTAGCGATGTCTCGATGCGCAAATGATGGTGTTGTAATTAAAACAAGCTCTGTATCTTTAAGTGCGACTCTCATATCCGTTGTCACGTTATAGAGTGTATAAGAACCTTCGATAACTCCTTTAAGTTCTACTGTTTTTGTTTCAAATAGCTCAGGAACTTCTTCTCGATTCCGGTTCCATAAAGACACGTCATGTCCTTTGGATGAAGCGTGACCTGCCATTGTAATTCCTGTATTTCCTGCGCCAATAACAGTTATTTTCATAATAGACCTCCCATGATTAAAGAGAATAACTTTAAATTCTCTTGTATTTGTACACTTCATTATATCAAATAATTCTATGTAAAGTAGAAACTTCTTTTTTCAAAGCTCTTCAGAATATTTTTGCCTTCCATTTTTACCATACAATAAAAATGTAGGAATTTAAATTTTTACGGTTTAAAACACCATCTAAGCAATTATTAGATGGTGTTTTAAACTAACCTAAGCATATTTTAAGTAATTTTTAATTAAATCGAAAGTGTTTTTTAAAGCATCAATATGCGTTCTTTCCATTCCATGACTGCTAGCTACTCCAGGTCCGATTAAGGCGGCTCGTATATTTGCGCCCCCTCTTAATGCAGCTGAAGCATCGCTTCCATACATTGGATAAATATCTACCGCGTGATCAATATTGTTTTCTTCCGCGTGACGAATTAACTCGGAAGTTAAATCATAATCGTAAGGGCCGGAAGAATCTTTCGCACAAATTGACACATCAAATTCGGTACACTCTAAATCATCCCCAATACATCCCATATCGACTGCAAGCAACTCTGTAATATTTTCTGGTAACCACGAAGCACCATGACCGACTTCTTCGTAAGTTGAGAAAATAAAGGTCATATTTGTTGCTGGGAGAATGGATTCATCTTTTAACTGTTTTAAAACACTAACTAAAATGGCTACAGATGCTTTATCATCAAGGAATCGTGATTTAATAAAACCAGATTCTGTCACTTGGACTTTTGGGTCGTAGGCGATAATATCACCATTTCTGATTCCTAATTTCAGCACATCGTCTTTATTTTTGACTCGTTCATCAATTTTCACCATTAAGTGATCAATATCGCGACTTCTAGTAGCAGCATCCTTATAAACGTGACTAGATGGCGATTTAGATAAAATTGTTCCAGTATAAACTTTTCCTGCTCGAGTGAAAATCTCACAGTATTCACTATCTAAAGTAGCCGTTTGAGGACCGCCTAATTTAGTGAGTGACAGAGTGCCATCACTATTTATCGAGCGAACCATCAATCCTAACGTATCTACATGGGCGCTAAGCGCTCTATTAATGGCTGAATTTTTACCCTCTACCTCAACCATTAAGTTCCCTTTAGGCGTTGTAATCGTTTCATAACCAAAATCCTCAATGGTTTCTTTTAAAAATTTAATGGCTTCTTTTGTATAGCCAGTAGGACTATTTTTTGAAAGTAACTCGACTAAAAAAGAAATTGTTTCATCTTGTTTAAATAGCATTTCATCCGCTCTTTCCTCTATTTATAATATTTAGATTTACTTACTCAATATAGCATATTCTTTCAAAAAAAAGAAATCAGAACCGGACAGTTATTCTTTTGTTTCTAAATCATACACAAATAGACCGCTTAATAATTTTGGTTCAAACCAAGTTGATTTAGGAGGCATTGTCTTTCCTTGATCTGAAACGCCCAACAGTTCTTCTTTTTTAGTTGGTGATAGAGCAACTGCAAAATTTGCCATTCCATTATCGACAGCTTCTTCTAATACATCTAAACCTTTTATCCCGCCTACAAATTCTAACCGATCGTCTTCTCTTGGATCAGTAATACCAAAATGCTTATTAAAGATATAGTCTTGAGCAATCGATGCATCTAAACTCTTTACTAAATCCTCGCTGATTATTTCTTCTTTCGCTTTTAAATGATACCACTGTTTATCTACATAAAGGGCCAATACATATTTCTCAGTTGTTCGTCGATTTTTTTTATTCACTTTTTGAACCTCAAAATCATTTTCTAATCGCCGTATAAAATTTTTTGGGACTTCCGTATGAACTAAGCGGTTATAATCATAAATTTGTAGTTGATTTATAGGGAAAGCGACACTTAAAAAGTAACCACCTTTTCCACTTAATCGTCCCTCCTCTGCTCGTTTCTTTGATATTTTAGCAGCACTTGCCGAGCGGTGATGGCCATCCGCAATATAAAGTGCTGGAACATTATCGGCAAACAATGCTTGTATGGCTTCATTTACTGCATCATTTTCAATTACCCAAATGCGATGCGTTGTTTCATAATAACTTTCAAAAGCATAAACTGGTTCATGGTTTTGTTTCCAGTTATTAACTAAATCATCAATTGCCTTTTCATCTCGGTAAGTAAGAAATATGGGACTTGTCGTCGCATCCGCTGCATCCATATGATTTATCCGGTCAATTTCTTTATCATAGCGTGTAAATTCATGTTTTTTTATGCGGTCTTCTTCATAATCTTTTACACTTGCAGCCACGACTAAACCTGTTTGCGTTCTTCCTTGGAAAGTTAGTTCATAAATATAAAATTTTTCTGTTGTTTCTTTTTGTAACCAACCTTTTTTTAGAAATTCTTCTAATGTTTTGGCTGCTTTTTGGTATACTTCTTTTGAGTAAACGTCCTCGACATCTGGTAAGTCTACTTCACTTCGATCAATTCTTAAGTATGAATACGGATTGTCTTGAACGAGTTCTTCAGCTTCATTTCGATTCATGACATCATAAGGTAAACTAGCGACTTTATCGACTAACTCAGCTTTGGGACGGATGGCTTTAAAAGGTTGTATATCTACCATTCTATGACTCCTTCTTATTGTTTGTTTATTATGAGACGGGCACTTAATATATTTTCTGCATTTTTGATATTCGTAACTAACTCTTCAAGTAAAACAGGATCCGTTTCATCAAGTTCAATTAAAGTATAAGCATATGCTCCTTTTGATTTATTCATAAAGTGCACGATATTAATATTGTGTTGGCCAATTTCGTCCACTAATAAGCTCAGCATATTGGGTACATTGCGATTCACTATCGCTATACGAGTTTCGGTTTCAATTTCCATTTCAACGTTTGGAAAATTTACCGCATTTTTAATATTCCCTGTTTGAATAAAATCGCTTAACTGGTTGGCAGCCATAACTGCACAAATTTTCTCCGCTTCAATAGTTGAAGCACCTAGGTGAGGGAAAACCAAGCAATCTTCTCTTTTGACAAGCTCTTTGGTTGGAAAGTCTGTCATATAGTACTGTAGTTGATTATTATCTAATGCTTTTACAACCGCTTCAGTATCCACGAGTCTATCCCTAGAAAAATTTAGTAAAATGGTTTCCTTCTTCATTTGGTCGAGAGCTTGTTCATCAATTAGGTGGTGATTGCTTTCAATCGCCGGAACGTGAATGGTAATAAAGTCAGCAGTCGTGTAAATATCGGAAAGATTGTCTACTCGTTGAACATAACGATGTAATTTATCAGCAGGATCTTTTTTAATGTATGGGTCATAACCAATCACTGTCATTCCTAAATCAATCGCGGCATTCGCCACTAAGTGCCCAATTGACCCTAAACCAATCACTCCAAGTGTTTTCCCTTTGATTTCAGTTCCTTTAAATTGGTTTTTCCCTTTTTCAACTTGTTCAGGAATGTCGTCACCCGTTAAGTTTTCTGCCCAACTATTAGCCGGAATCATTTGGCGAACAGCTACAATCATCGAAGCTAGCACTAATTCGCTCACTGCATTCGCATTCGCCCCGGGTGTATTAAATACCACCACCCCTTCTTCCGTTAAGCGGTCCACTGGGATATTATTGACCCCTGCCCCTGCTCGAGAGACCCCAATCAAACGCTGTGAGATTTCCATCTCATTTAAATTTTCACTACGTAAAATAATGGCTTCTGGATTTTCTGTATTTGTTAAATTAAACCCTTTATTTTCAAGAATTTTTAAGCCCTCTTCAGCAATTGCATTATATACTTTTACCTCAGTCATACTTTTTCTCTCCCTTTTACACCTTTTTCAAAGTCTTTCATTACTTGAATTAAAGCCTCAACGCCTTGAATGGACATTGAATTATAAATGGATGCGCGCATTCCACCAATTGAACGATGCCCTTTAATATTTTTAATCCGGTGTTTATCAGCATAAGCAACAAATTCTTTATCTAAATTTTCATCACCGGTTATGAATGGAATATTCATTAACGAGCGGTCCTTACCAAATACTGTCGCTTTAAATAATTTTGAGTGATCTAAATAATTGTAAAAAAGCTCGGCTTTTTCCTTATTTAACTGATACATCGCTTCTAATCCACCTAAATTTTCCACCCATTCTAAAACGAGATTTGACATATAAATAGCATAAGTTGCAGGTGTATTATACGCAGACTCCTTTTGAGCATGCGTGTGATAATTTAAATAAGTCGGTAAATTTGGATTCATATTGAGTAAATCTTTTCGAACAATTACAATGGTCAATCCAGCAATTCCTAAATTTTTCTGGGCACCGGCGTAAATCAAGCCGAATTTATTCAGATCAATTGGTTCAGATAATATATTTGAACTCATATCAGCAACTAACGGAATATTTTTTGTTTCGGGAAAAGTTGTAAAAACAGTTCCTTCAATTGTATTATTCGTAGTGATATGCACGTAATCATATGTCTGAAAATCATTGGTCCACTCTGGAATATAAGTAAAATTCTTATCTTCACTTGTTGCAATTATATCCGCTGTTACACCGATTTCTTCGGCAGCTTCGATTGCTTTTTTCGACCAATTTCCTGTATGAATAAAAGCAGCTTTTCCATTTTTCTTTAAATTCATAGGAGCCATTAAAAACTGACCACTCGCTCCTCCTTGGAGAAATAAAATAACATAATCCTCTGATATATTCATCACTCTTCTTAAGCGATCTTCTGTATCTCTCATGATTTCTTGATAATCTTTTGAACGATGACTCATTTCCATGACAGACATTCCTGTGTCTTTGTAAGAAACTAGTTCTTCCTGTGCCTTTTTTAAAACTTCAAGTGGTAATTGTGCCGGTCCTGCTGAAAAATTCCATACATCTCTCATTCTTTTTCCTCCTCATTTTAAATAACAAAAAAAGCGCCCCTTCTCAATAGCCTTAGCTATTGAGACGGATACGCTAGAAATTTAATATACGTGGTGCCACTCAAATTCGATTAATAATCGCACTTAAACAGCTTTTAACGGAACTGATCCGGAATGAATTGTCTTCATTCAATCTTTAGTGGGGTGGAATTCCTTCCTCTTATTACTAATTCGCATCAACCATTAGCTTTCTGAAAATAATGAGAAGTACTAGTCCCAATTGATTTGTTTTCTTTAATTGCTCCTATCATAGCATGGCTCCTAAATGAAAACAAGATTAAAATGAATTTTATCTCATTTTAATCTAATTAACATCTTACAATCAAACATAAAACTGAATCGATAAAAAAAATAGTCTCTCAAATCCATTCTAGATTTAAGAGACTAGTGATCCAATTAATTGTTTAAAGCTTTTTCACCATAATACCGTTTATAGTGCCATTGCGTAATAATTGGTGTAAGTATCGAAGTGATGACACAGACAAGCATAACTTGCGAAGTAGCACTTGATACGTAACTTGCTGCCATTGCTGGGAACAAAGTGCCAATTACGGCAGGTGTAGACGTCGATACGCCTGCAACATTTAGTAAAGCTAAACCTGCAACACCATCGTTTTTCAAAACTTTATTGTCGAATACGAATAAGTAAGAGTTAATAATTAGGAAAATAACCGTTAAGAGAAGTCCTGACACCCCAGATTGTAAAGCTACAACAAGATTCATTCCTTGCCCCAAGTTCCAACCTAAGAGAGGTAAAATAGCTCCAATACCTGGCGTAAAGACCTTAGCGAAATCAGTATCAATATTTCCTAAAATAATCCCAACAATAAGAGGAATAAGCGTCGTAATAACCGGTGACCAGTCCACACTTCCACCCGCTTCTGCACCAGCAACTAGACTATAAACAACCATTGGAATAAGCGGAATACTTAATAAACCCGTTAAGCCATAAGCCGCAGCATCATCTTCGGTTCCATAGTCTTCTACTGTCGACATATAAACAGCTGGGTTTACACTAGAAATGGCCACTGTAAAGGCTAGAGCACTCATTCCCAAAATACCACTTGGACCAAATAGTCGAATATATAAAATAGAGATTGCAATAGATACAACAGCTTTTACTACTAAAATGATCCCGTGACGCTTTAATATTCGTACTAATCGCTTGAAGTTTAAATTCGTTCCTGAATAGAAAGTTAAAGCAGCAACAATAAAGCCAACTCCTTCACCCGAAAATAACGATTGAACCATTCCACCTGTCATCATTAAATCAGGTGCAATTGTGTACACAATCATACTTAAAATCATTGGAACTAAGAATAAACCAGCAGGTAACTTTTGTAATTGTTTAACCATCTTTTTCTCCTTTTAAATGTATTCTTTTCATTTTATCATAAGAAAAATTATAAACAACAGTTAAAAACGTTATCATACAAGTGTTTTAGGTCATTCCTGAGAAAATAAAAAACCGCCACGAGAAAGTGGCGGGCAATTTTAATGAAAATTAGGTAGTTCATATATTTTATCTCGAACAGCTCGTAATTCAGCAAGCACTTCTTCATAAGAATCATTAATTAATTGAGTTGTAGAGAAAGCTGATATAGTATAGGCCATCTTTTTCCCTTTAAAAACAGGTATAGCGATACTTGAATAGCCATGTCCTAATTCATTTCTTTCCACAGAAACATCATTTTCAGCAATTATTTTTAACTGTTCTTCAAGTGTTTTGCGATCTAATATTGTATCCGAACCGTATTTTTCCCACCGGGTTTTGTCTAAGATGTCGTTGCGATGAGATTCACTTAGATTAGCTAAAATGAGCTTACCTGATGCGGATGCATATAAAGGAAAGTCTGTTTGCAGATGAATGGATAGCACATAACGTGAACGACTAGGACTTCTCTCCAGTAGTGTTGTAATCGTAATATTTTCAACAGAATGGAAACGAGAAGTAACAGAATACTTATCAGCAATATGTTGTAAATCACCACGGATCATATCAATAATATTTTCCGTGTAGTCATATTGCGCTATTTCCGCTTTTTCTAAAAAGACAGAACCTAAACGATAGTTCCGGTCTTTTTGATCAAAGGACAAATAATTATAATGCAGTAACGTCTGTACAAGCCCACGAGTGGTATTAATATTTAATTCCACCATCTCACTAATATCGTTCAATGTTAATTCTTTATGCTCCTCATCAAAGCAATCGATAATCGCAAACGCTCTTGATAAAGATTGAATGAGTCTCTGATTTTTCTTCATTTGCAAAATCCTTTTTTTATATAATTTGAGAGATTATTTTATTACCCGCTTTATCTTTCAGTTTAACCTTGCCATAGAGCAGCTATTCCACTTAAAGATTGAATGCCCAAGTATAAAGTAACTATTACAGTAATGACTCCTAGAACTGTTAACCATGTCGGGTGCTTGTAATCTTGACCAACAATATTTTTACGATAAGCCCCTATTAAAATAACCCCTAAAGTTAATGGTAAAATTAAACCGTTTAGTGAGCCAGCTAATATAAGTAAAGTAACGGGCTGTCCAATAAAAGCATATACAAAAGTTGAGAAAGCAATAAACGCTACAATTACCATGTTATTATACTTGTCAA
>DAIOTF010000037.1:4181-12373 GCA_036752165.1 Atopostipes sp. | reverse complement strand
ATGGGTTAAAATTCTTCACCAAAGAAGGTGGAGCTGAGCATGAAGATATGGAAAAAATAATTGCGTATTCAGAGAATGAATGGCTAAGCTCAGATAAAGGGAAAGTCGAAGAGATTTCGCTTATTGATTCCTATTCAAAAGATATGGTAAATAAAATTCAAAAAGCAACGAATTTAGACCAGCCATTAAAAGATTTTCATATTGTATTAGATGCTGGGAACGGAGCAGGAGGCTTTTTTGCAAAAAAAGTCTTAGAACAACTAGGTGCCGATACAAAGGGCAGTCAATTTTTAGACCCAGATGGACTTTTTCCAAATCATGTGCCAAATCCTGACAACCCAGAAGCAATGGCTAGCATCCAAAAGGCAGTATTGGATAATGAGGCGGATTTGGGAATTATTTTTGATACGGATGTCGATCGTGCCGCAGTTGTCGACAATAGCGGAGAAGTGATTAATCGAAACAACTTAATTGCGGTCCTTGCTCATATTGTAGTGGGTGAAGAGCCGGGCGCTACAATTGTAACAAACTCTCCAACCACCACACACTTGAAGACATTTATTAATGAATTAGGGGGGAAGCAATACCGATATATCTCAGGCTATCGAAATGTGATTAATAAAGCAATTGACCTAAACAAAGAGAAAATATCTACACCTCTAGCGATCGAAACAAGTGGTCACGCGGCTTTTCGTGAAAATTATTTTTTAGATGACGGTGCTTACGTCGTCGCTAAAATATTAATGTTACTTCCAGAGCTAAGAAAAGAAAAGAAACAATTAAGTGATTTAATTAAAAACTTAAAACAACCGGCTGAAGCTCAAGAAGTCCGTTTTAAAATATTGGCAGAAGATTACCAAATCTATGGACAAAAAGTCATCCAGGAATTAGAAGGTTTCGTGGAAAGTACGGAAGGTTTAGCAGTAGAAGGAGATAACCGAGAAGGGATACGAGTTAATGTTTCTGAACCTTTTGGTGAAGGTTGGTTTTTACTTCGCATGAGTTTACACGAGCCACTACTTGTTTTACAAGTAGAAAATGATGTAGAAGAAAAAAATAACGAAGTATTCAATCACTTAGCAGTATTCTTTAAGCAATACGAAAAATTAGATCTTAGTCGCTTGAATGAAGTATTAAAATAAGGTAAAAAATAGTAGGAGTTAGAGGATGAATAAATCGTTCATCCTCTTTAATTTCTAATTAATAAATGGTCTCATATTTCCTTTGAGGTGATATAGTTGCAAGGACTTGAAGGGGGGGCTTATAATAAATATACATGTAGTATGTGGAGAAATTATCTACCAACAGAATAGGATTGTTTATTATGGTAAAAAAAACAGTTTTAACTTTTAGTTTATTTATATTGTTTATACTGAGTGCTTGCACAGCTGAGAATACATCACAATCAATTTTGCAAGATATAGATAATCCTGAAATAGAAGCAGTAAAAGAATTATTAATCGATAATTTGAAGTATGCTGAAAATAAAAATATTGAAGGTTACTTATCTACTATACCTGTAGACTCCCATGCAGAAACACGGGAGGTCATGGAAGAATTTTTTAATACATATACTGTAAAACATACTTTGCTTGAGTTTGAAGTAGTTGAAGTATTAGAGGATGAAATAGTTGCTAAAGCCAGACAAAAAACTGAAGAAGTGGTAGACAGTGACGAGTCAGAATACAAAAGTCATATTGCAGAAACGCTACATGTTTTTCAACGAATCGAGAGTGAGTGGAAAATCACGGATTCAAGTGTCACAGATATCACTTTTATCGAGTAATTCGAATACAAAGTGTGTAAGGAGGGAAATAATGAAAAATAAAAGTGAATTTATGCAAGTTAATTTAACATTCGGGCAATGGCTTTATAACTTTATTCTCCTCCAATTTTTGCCTGTTTTTTATACCTTAAAAGGTGTTATTTTATTCGGTATTTTTCCAGCAATAGCCAGTACATTCAACGTCTTTTATCGATGGTTTGCTTATAAAGAATATGATAAATCTGTTTCAAAGCTATTTAAAGAATTTTACACCCTTTATTTCTGGCAAGCAAATAAATTAGGTTGGGGAGTAACCATGGTGGGGGCATTTTTACTCTTTGATTTGTATATTTCTTCCAATTATATCCAATCGCTTCTATTGCATACCTTGTTAGTAGGGTTGTTTTTTATTTACTTAGTAATAAGTAGCTATTTATTCCTCACTTTTTCACGTTATAACTATGACAAACTAAGCGATTATATTAAACAATCTTTTTATATTGGAATATCGAGTATTTTTCAATCGATTGCGATTTTACTAGCTATGGTTGTTGTTTTGAATGTTTTTAGCTATGTTCCTTTTCTTTTGCTGTTTTTTGGGCTTCCAATTTTATTTGGAGCTATTTCTTGGTTTGCGGTACAAGGGATTTTAAAAGCTGAAAGCATGAGTGAAAATCAGGCGATGAAGTAATTTATAGCAAACGTAATTGATTATATGATTAGAAAAGGAGGAGACATTATGGTTATGAACAGACAAGAGGAAGAAGAAATAAAGTTAATTCCTGAAACAAAGAAACCAAAGGTAGATAAGAAAAATTTTAAACAAAAGTTCCGAAAGAATTTTATAAATAATTGGCAACTGTATGTTTTTATCTTACCTGCTTTACTTTATTTTATTATTTTTCATTACGGGCCAATGTATGGAATCCAAATTGCCTTTAAAAATTATATTCCTTCCCTCGGAATATGGGACAGTCCCTGGGTAGGGTTTGATCATTTTAGACGATTTTTTAATTCTTACTATTTTACGGACTTACTAAAAAATACGCTAGGAATTAGTATTTATGAGCTGATTGTAGGTTTTCCAATGCCTATTATATTAGCTTTAATGTTGAATGAAGCAAAGAACGGGCCGTTTAAACGGATTACACAAACGGTTACTTACGCACCGCATTTTATCTCTGTTGTGGTTATAGTGGGAATGCTTGTATCTTTTTTATCTCCATCAACAGGGTTAATCAACCATATATTAGATGCCATCGGTTTAGAACGCCATGCATTTTTAGAAGATCCACGCTGGTTTAAGACGATTTATGTCCTATCAGGTGTTTGGCAAAGTACCGGTTGGAACTCAGTGATCTATATGGCTGCACTTTCTTCAGTCGATCCTCAACTACATGAAGCAGCTACTATTGATGGAGCGACAAAATTACAGAGATTATGGTATATCAATATTCCGGCATTGATCCCAACAATTGTTATTTTACTTATTTTAAATATGGGAACGATTATGTCAATGGGCTATGAGAAAATATTGTTAATGCAAAATCCACTAAACATGGCTTCGTCCAATGTAATCGCTACATTTACTTATCAGCAAGGTTTACTCGATGCACAATATAGTTATGCTGCAGCAGTAGGTATGTTTAATGCAGTGATTAATGCCATATTATTGTTAAGTGTTAATAAAATTACTCAAAAAATTAGTGACGTAAGTTTATGGTAGAAAGGAGTGAAACTTGTGGAATATTCTGCAAATACGAAACTGACAGGTTCAGATAAAGCTTTTACTATTTTTGTCTATCTTTTTCTAGTCGCAGCTTTAATAGTCGTCGCATATCCACTTATCTATATCTTAAGTGCTTCTGTAAGTGATCCGGTGGCAGTTAATTCTGGGCGAATGCTTTTATTCCCCCGAGGGTTTACCTTTGAAGGGTACCAAACAATTTTTGAAAATAATGCACTATGGCGAGGATACGCGAATACGATTTTTTATACGGCACTAGGTACTTCGATTAACCTTTTTGTAACTATTCCTGCTGGTTACGCTTTATCTAGACCCGATTTTGTTGGGAAAAACTTTGTAACCAAATTAATGATGGTCACCATGTTTGTGGGAGGAGGTTTAATCCCTTCTTATATATTAGTTACTGGTTTAGGCCTAGGGAATTCGGTATGGGCTTTAGTCCTTCCTAATGCGGCATCGGTTTACAATATTATTGTTACTCGTACTTTCTTCCAATCGTCAATCCCGATTGAAATAGAAGAAGCAGCTATAATGGATGGAGCCTCTTATTTTAGACGATTCTTTTCTATTATTTTACCTTTATCTAAGCCAATTTTAGCTGTTATGGCTTTGTTTTATGGAGTGGGTCATTGGAACTCATATTTTAATGCATTAATTTATATTAGCGACCGAAGTAAATATCCCCTCCAAATGATCTTACGTGAAATTTTGGTTTTACAAGATATGTCATCGAATCCGACTATGCAAATGACCGGTGAAATGGCTGAATACTTATATAGTCAACAACAATTAGGACAAGTGATTCAATATGGGGTAATGATTGTTTCTACTTTACCTTTAATTATTGTGTACCCTTTTTTACAAAAGTATTTTGTTAAAGGAGTTATGATTGGGTCATTGAAAGGTTAATTTAATATATTGAAAAGGAGAAAAGAAAAATGACATTTAGAAAACGAACATTCGCTTCATTGCTTTCTGTAAGTGCTTTATTACTGATCGCTTGCGGGAACAATGAAGAGACAGAATCATCAAATGGAAATCAGGAGAATATTGAAGTGGCAACGGAAGGATTTCCGATTGTTGAGGAAACTTTGACGTTAAATTTATTAGCACCAGGTGTGGGGATGTCTGAGTGGGAAGATATGCCTACATTACAAGAATACTCCGAACGAACGAATATTGAATTTGAGTATGATACACCTCCACAAAGTGATTTTGCGACTCGTTTAAACTTAGCTTTTGCGAGTGGTGAGTTACCAGATATTATTTACGCGGGCGGTCCCAATTCATTAAATGCCGCATCTGAAGTGGACTATGGGGAACAAGGTTTACTTATTCCTTTAGAAGATATGTTAGAAGACTATGCGCCAAACTTTTATCAATTAATGGAAGAGAATCCAGAAATTAGACAATCCATTACTACAACAGATGGTCATATTTACGCCTTGCCAAATATTGTACAAAGTGATACTTCTTCCTGGATTATGGGGCCAGTTTGGTACAATGGCGAGTGGTTAGATGCTTTAGGTGTAGAAGAATTGCCTCAAACAGTTGATGAATTTTACGAATTGATGGTTCGCTTTAGAGATGAAGATCCGAATGGAAATGGCGAACAAGATGAAATTCCGATTTCGGATGTGGGAATGAATGGTATTCGAGGTTGGATGATGCCTGCCTTTGGAATAAAGGGCTGGGGTATTGAAGAACATGATGGTCAAGCTCGATATACGTTTGCAACAGATAATTTTAGAGGCTATCTAGAATTTATGAATCAACTATTTGAAGAAGGATTACTAGACCGAGAAACCTTTTCTCAATCGAGTGAACAAAAACAAGCAAAAGGTCAGAATAATCAAGTCGGTGTCTTCCAAGACTGGTTCTCATACTTTACTACCGGTCGTACGGAAGAAGAAGCCATGAATGACCCAATGTATGCGCCATTAACGAGTGAATTCCAAGACGAACCACTCATGCCAATGGATCCGGGAATTAAACGAGGAGCGTTTGCGATTACAAAAGAAAATCCAAGTCCAGAAGCTTCTCTACGTTGGATTGACTACTTCTATACACCAGAAGGATATGAGTTTTTAAACCATGGTCCAGAAGGTTACTTATGGGAATGGGAAGATGAAGAAGGTGGAACAAAAGTATTCAACGAAGAAGTGGATCCAGATAGTCGTGAAGACTACCGCGGTACAATTACTCCAGCTTATGGAATCACCGTCCCAGGGCTAAGTATAGAATTAGATCCGATTGGTGGAGAAAAATCGGAGTTTAGTGAGTTCTTACTAAAAGAGACTCAGGATAAAATTGAAGCCCATGGTGAAGTAATTTATCCGTTAGTCTATTTAACCAATGAAGAACAAAACGAAGTGAATGCTATTCAAGTGGATTTAGAAACATATGTCGTTGAAAGTGAAGCAGCCTTTATTACAGGAAATCGTGAGTTAAATGATGAAACCTGGGCTGAATACATTGATACGCTAGAGCAAATTGGTGTAAGAAGATTAGAAGAAATTCACCAAGATGCGTATGACCGTTGGGTAGAAGCAGGCGAATAATAGAAGATTTAAAAGACTGGACTTATCTTAGAGGATAAAGCCAGTCTTTTTTATTTTATCTTATAATATATTTTTTGCTAATATTATCTGTCTTCTGGTACTAATTTTCCAGGATTTACTGGTTTTTCTTTTTTCTCACGCATTTGCATTGAATCATTGTAACCCCAGAAATACGTAGTTACAAAAGCCACTAGTAAAGTGGCTAAAGTAATCAGTACGGCATAGTAAAAATTTTCATTAATCCCATTCACTGGGTCGATATATGAAGGTAAGCCTATGATTGAACCTATAATACTCCACATATTAACATTGAGTAAGCCGGTAAGAAACCCGCCTACCGCACTCCCAATACTCGCACATATGAATGGACGTCTAAATCTTAAATTGATTCCATAGATAGCGGGTTCAGTAATTCCACAAAAAGCAGAAATAGTTCCGGCATATCCTAGTTCTTTAATATTTGGTTTCTTTGATTTTATTGCGACTGCTAAAGCGGCTCCTGCCTGTCCAACAATTGAAAAACTTACGATAGCAGAAAGATAGCTATAGCCTAATAAAGCAAAATCATTGACATAAATAGGAATAATTCCCCAATGAAGCCCAAATATAACAAGTATTTGGTACAGACCCGCGATAATTCCACCAAAGATGGCAGAATTCCAATTCAACATCACTTGTAATCCATCAGCTAAAGCATAAGAAATCCAAGTAATTACAGGACCTACAGCAAGTAAAGTGACTGCCGTAACTATCCCCATAATAATTAGAGGAACAAACATGGCTTGAATATAACTAGGAATACGGGGTTTTAGCCAAGCTTCTAAATGTTTCACTAACCATGCAGCAATAATCATAGGAAATATACTATAAGAATAAGACACATAAGGAAAATCAAAATTACCTAAGGATAGGATATTTAATCCTTCATTGGCGGCTTCGAGAATAGTAGGATGCATAATAATTCCACCGATTACAGCAGTTAATATCGGATTTCCACCGAGCCTTTTAGCTGCATTATACCCAACAAGGATAGGTAAAAAATAAAAGACCGCATCAGCCATCGCACTGATGATTAAAAAAGCATTACCAGAATCACTGACTAAACCCGTACTGGTCCCTATCGCTAAAAGACTTTTAATAATTCCTGAAGCAGCCAAAATATGTATAATAGGCATAACGGCTCCTGTAACGACTCCAATTACTTCATTAAATCCATACCGAATTTTTCCAAAAAAAGTTTTTGGTAGTTGCTTTGCTGAAGAATCTCTTTCTTCTTTTTTAACTACATGATTTGGAAGCAAAGAAGAAAGCTCATCGTAGATACTTTCTACTGCCTGACCAACAATCACTTGATATTGATTATTTGCTTGAACGACACCCATTACACCTTGTAACTCTTCAATTGCATTTGTATCCGCTTGACTTTCATCTTTTAAGTAGAAACGAAGACGGGTAATACAGTGAATAACTTCATTCACATTTCCTTCTCCACCCACAAGTGTCAGAATAGAAGATGCAAGTTGCTTATAATTAGACTGTTTTGCGCTCATGGCGCGACCTCCTTTTATAAATACCTCTTTTGAATATTTTCGCATATATTTCAAATTAAGACGAGTTATTCGCTCCTGGTTATTTTATGTAATTGGATATAAGAGAAAAACGACTACCTTAAGTGAATTAAAGTAGCCGTCTACTAAAAAATTTGAAAGTTTTAGTCTAAACTCCAATCAATCTTTGGTCCTTTTGGAACAATTTTATTCGGATTGATTGTATCATGACTTGTATAATAATGTTGTTTGATATGATCAAAGTTGACGGTTTCTTTGACACCTGGCCAATGGTATAACTCTCTTGTGTAACGCCACAGATTTTTATAATCCATCAACTGACGAATGTTACATTTAAAGTGTCCAAAGTAAACCGAATCAAAGCGTACAAGTGTTGTAAACAGACGCCAATCCGCTTCTGTAATTCGGTCGCCTACTAAATATTCGTGATCTTCAAGATGGGCCTCTAGTTTGTCTAAAGCATCGAATAATTTAGTGACTTCCTCTTCGTAAACCGCTTGATCCGTTGCAAAACCAGCTTTATAAACACCGTTATTGATGTTGTCATAAAC
>DAIOTF010000037.1:1194-4081 GCA_036752165.1 Atopostipes sp. | reverse complement strand
GTGTCATACCACTGATCATGCCATTTACCATCTACTAATAAACCCATGAAATCTTCCTCTCTTTATTTTTAAAATCTATTTTAAGTTCTTTGTGGCTTCGCGAATGCTTAATGAACTGAATTCGTCTTGATAATGAGTCACAAAACTTTTGACCCAGTTTTCATCTGTTTTTGCGTATTCCCGCAAAGACCAACCAATTGCTTTTTGAATAAAAAATTCATTGTCATGCAGATTATTTAAAATAATACGACTTAGTAAATCGGTATTTGTCTTTTCTTTAAAAGCTAACTGATGAAGAATCGCAATACGTCGAATCCAAATACTTTCTTCCTGACTCCAGGAGAGCATTTCCATTTCTAAATCAGGTTCGATAAGGACAAGATGTCCAATATTTTTAGCTAGAAAATCAATCGTATCCCACCAAGATTTCCACTCAACCAGTTTTCGAAGGTTTTTAAAGTCCTCTAAAATGAAAAATTTTTGTACACGCTTCAAGTAATCAATGCCAATTAATTGAAATTCACGTTCAGGTTGTTCCCAAAGGGTAAATAACATATCCCAATCGACTGTTGACTGTTTGATATCTTCTTTAGCTTTTTCTTTCGCAATTCTAACTTGCTCGTTTAAGAAGGGGCGCGCAAGTTGTCGACGTTCGTTAGCTTGTAAACCCAGAAATTTAAATTGACTTCGCATATATTTTTCCATGCCTTCAATTTTTTCTGGATTCTTTTGAGTTCGTAACCATTGTATAAATTCACTTATCTGCATCCGCTTCACCTCTTTCATTATAACATACAGAAGAATGTAAGTGCTTGCGATAACTTCAGGATACTGGTAGTCTAGCATTAAATGAAGGGGGCGGCTTACATATGGAATATTCTAAATTAGGAAATACAGGATTAGATGTCTCAAAAATTTGTTTGGGTTGTATGAGTTTTGGGGATCCAGAAAATTGGATGCATGATTGGCTACTTAAAGAAGACGAGTCTCGAATGATTATTAAAAAAGCAATTGATTTAGGAATTAATTTTTTCGATACGGCAAATATTTATAGCCTTGGCGTAAGCGAAGAATATTTAGGGCGGGCTTTAAAAGATTTCGCGAAGCGTGAGGAAGTGGTTGTTGCGACAAAGGTATATGGTCGAATGCATGATGGACCGAATGGACAAGGACTTTCAAGGAAGCATATTCTTCATGAAGTTGATGCAAGCTTAGAGCGTTTAGGTATGGATTATATTGATATCTTATATATTCACCGTTGGGATTATGAAACACCGATTGAAGAAACCATGGCGGCATTAAATGATTTAGTGCGTGCAGGTAAGGTTCATTACCTTGGTGCTTCGAATTTGTTTGCGTGGCAATTACAGAAAGCCCAGCATCTTGCTGAAAAAAAGGGCTGGGCAAAATTTTCGGTGATGCAGGGGCATTATAATCTGGTATATAGAGAAGAAGAGCGTGAAATGAATGCCTATTGTCGTGAAGAAGGAATCGCACTGGTCCCTTATAGTCCGCTTGCTGCTGGTCGTTTAGCTAGAGAATGGGATGGCGATTCAAAGCGATCGCAAACGGATGCTTCGGCCAAAAGAAAATACGACCATACGGAAGAAACGGACCGTAAAATTATTGAAGCAGTAGGAGAAGTAGCTGAGAAGTACCAGGCCACTCGTGCTCAAATAGCGATGGCTTGGTTGTGGAAAAAAGGAGTGGTGGCACCGATAGTTGGCGTGACGAAAGAAAAATATTTAGATGATTTTGTTGGTGCTTTAGATATTCAATTGTCAAAAGAGGACATGGAAAAACTAGAAATGAACTACGTACCGCATGAACTAATGGGACCAAGATAAAAAGGAGCATAAGCTTATGGAGTATGTTAAATTGGGGAATACGGGTCTGGATGTTTCAAGAATTTGTTTAGGCTGTATGAGTTTTGGCGATCCAACGAATTGGAAACATGATTGGTTATTGGACGAAGAAAAATCTAGAAAGGTTATTCAAAAAGCACTCGACTTAGGGATTAACTTTTTTGATACGGCGAATGTGTATAGTTTAGGAGTCAGTGAAGAATTTTTAGGCCGGGCTTTAAAAGATTTCGCGAAGCGTGAAGAAGTGGTTGTCGCAACAAAGGTACAGGGTGAAATGCGTGAAGGGGCGAATGGAAAAGGGTTGTCTCGAAAACATATTTTGTATGAAGTGGAAAAGAGTTTGGAACGGTTAGGTACGGATTATATTGACATCTTATATATTCACCGCTGGGATCCGTATACGCCGATTGAAGAAACGATGCAAACTCTAAATGATTTAGTACGGGCTGGTAAAGTTCATTACCTTGGGGCTTCAACGATGTTTACGTACCAATTTCAAAAAGCACAATATGTGGCTGAAAAAAATGGATGGACGAAGTTTTCTGTGATGCAAGGCCATTACAATTTAATTTACCGCGAAGAAGAACGTGAAATGAACCCGTATTGTAAAGAAACTGGCGTAGCCTTGGTGCCGTATAGCTCTCTTGCTTCTGGTCGTTTGGCTCGCGATTGGGATGCTGAAACAAAACGAGCACATTCCGATACTAATGCGAAAAGGAAATATGATAGCACGAAAGAAACGGATAAAGCGATTATTGATGCAGTAGGGGAAGTGGCAAGTAAACACGGAGTGAGTCGGGCACAAATCGCGCTCGCATGGTTATGGGCAAAGGGTGTGACTTCACCTGTCGTTGGTGCTACAAAAGAGAAATACTTGGATGACTTTGTGGCTGCCTTGGATGTAAAATTGGATGACGAAGATATCCATTCACTTGAAGAACACTATGTACCACATCAGCATCATTTACTTCGGTATTAACTGAATGGAAGGAAAACTACTAGCAGACATGTTGGTAGTTTTT
>DAIOTF010000037.1:0-1094 GCA_036752165.1 Atopostipes sp. | reverse complement strand
ATTAAATTTGAGAAGTTATACCTACAAAAAATAAAAAACCTCCGCATTTTGCGGAGGCTTTAAACTATAAAATTATTTAACTACGATAACGTGTTTCAAACCAGCTGCATCCGTTACACTTAACGTACCGTCGGCTTCTACATAATCTAATTCACGTTTTTCTAATTGCTCTTTTACGTAGTCAATGTCTTCTTGAGAACCCACCCAACGTGTAAAGTCCAGTCCTGGCGCACCTTCTTCAGGATGCGTTAACATTCCTTGTTTCCAAATGTTTACACCAAGGTGATGATGGTAGTCGCCAGAAGCTAAGAATAAAGCTGCAGGTCCGTATTCATATTTCAAACCTAGGCCTAATACATTCGTATAGAAATCTTTCGATTTTTCCAAGTCATCAACGTGTAAATGCACATGCCCCATAGTCGTTCCATTTGGCATGCCGTCGAATGTAGTACGCGCTAAGCTTAAAGCCGCTTCTGTATCCATAGGTTCTGTAATTCCAGCAATTGAACCGTCTTCGAGAATATCCCATTCTGAAACGTCTTTATCCCAGTAAATCTCAATACCATTTCCTTCCGGATCATCTAAATAAATCGCATTCGAGTACCCATGATTACTTGCACCAATTAACGGATACTGATTAACAATTAAGTGGCGTAGAACCGTCCCTAAATCTGCAAGAGTTGGCAATAAAAGAGCATGGTGATAAAGACCAGTGGTTTCTGCATTAGCAGTTATAATTGTTTGTTCAATTTCAAGTAAGACTTTTTGATCAGGCGTGCCTAACCAGTAATAAGAATCTGTTATTTCTTTAATTAATGTGAGCCCAATAGACTCCTGGTAAAAAGTTGCTAATTGTGCTGCGTTTCGTGCATTTAATTTTACTGAATCTGTAATAATATTAGTTTTACCTTGTGTAATATTTGTCATCTGAATTCTCCTTTTATCTTTACTTCAAGATTAATATATCACGAATTCAAGATAGTTGCAACAGTTATTAAATTTCATTAAATTTAACCTACAAGAATATTCATATCAACATACTTAATATGAGATTCGTGTTTTCTACCAGTAAATGACCACAAGAAAGTTAATAT
>DAIOTF010000036.1:0-12482 GCA_036752165.1 Atopostipes sp. | reverse complement strand
TAAATTCAATCGTAAAGCTTTGTGCTTTAAGAGGAATTACAGAAAAGAATTTTGTTAATCCTATTCAATGAAATAAACAATTTTATTTTTTAAAATAGATTCTTAATATTCTACTACTTGTGTTTCTAACTATCACGAATACAAAAAACGCCTAAACTCACCATTTTGACAGTGAGAATAGACGTAAGAATTAAAATATTTTATTTTTGGTATCGACTGATGGTTTACTTGGCGTACTCCACATATCGATTTTCTCTAATTACCGTTACTTTAATGTTTCCAGGGTAATCCATTTTATCTTCGATTTCTTTTCGAACATTTCTTGCAAGACTAGCACTTTTTGCGTCATCCATTTCATCTGGTTTAACAATAATTCGAATTTCACGTCCTGCTTGGATAGCAAAACTTTCTTGAACCCCATCAAAGCGGTTAGAAATCGTTTCTAACTGTTCGAGGCGTTGTAAGTAATTTTCAAGTGATTCGCTACGTGCACCAGGTCTTGCTGCTGAAACAGCATCAGCTGCTTGAACTAAAGCTGAAATTACACTTGTTGCTTCGACGTCCCCGTGGTGAGAAGCAATTGCATTCGCAACTGTCTCATTTTCTTGGTAGCGCAACGCAATTTGTGCACCAATTTCAACGTGAGAGCCTTCAACTTCCCCATCTAGTGCTTTACCAATATCATGTAAGAGTCCAGCACGTTTCGCTAACTGTACATCCTCACCAAGTTCCGCGGCTAAGATGCCAGCAATTTTCGCAACTTCAATCGAGTGCGTCAATACGTTTTGACCATAACTTGTTCGGAAGTTTAATCGTCCGATAATCTTAATTAAATCTGGATGAATCGAGTGAATACCTAAGTCAAAGACTGTTTCTTCACCAATTTCTCGAATGCGTTCGTCCATTTCCTTGCGAGATTTTTCAACAGCTTCTTCAATTCTTCCAGGATGAATACGTCCATCTGAAATTAATTTTTCAAGGGCCATTTTTGCAATCTCACGACGAATTGGATCAAAACCACTTAACACGACGGTTTCAGGCGTATCATCAATGATTAAGTCCATTCCAGTTAAGCTTTCGATTGTACGAATATTTCGTCCATCTCGTCCAATAATTCGGCCTTTCATATCATCATTTGGCAAATGAACAACACTTACTGTTGTTTCAGCCACTTGATCTGCGGCACTTCTTTGGATAGCTTCAGTAATTAAACTTTTCGCACGACGGTTAGCTTCAGCTTTCATTTCTTGTTCGCTTTGTTTGACCATCACCGAAATTTCATTGGCTAACTCTTCTTCAGTTCTTTGAAGAACAATGTTACGCGCTTCTTCTTCTGTTAAAGCTGAAATTCGCATTAACTCTTTTTCGTGTTTCTCTTTGGTTTCATTGAGTTCTTTTTCAAGAATCTCTAACTTTTCAGTTCGATTTTCTAACTTGTCCTCTTTACTTTGTAAACTGGACTCTTTTGTGTTTAATAATTTTTCTTTATGATTTAAATTATCTTCACGTTGGTCTAATCGACTTTCATGTAGAGAAATTTCTTGTCGTTGCTCTTTTATCTCCCACTCTGCTTGATTTCTTTGAGAGTGTATTTCTTCGCGAGCCTCAAGTAACGCTTCTTTTTTTACGATATCAGCTTCTTTATTTGCATCTTCGACAATTTGTTCAGCTGTTTGTTTCGCATCGGCTTGTTTTTGTTCAGCATTTTGTCTTCCCAAATGCATTCCGACAGCTACTCCGATAATTAAAGTAACGATAGCAGAGGCTATAGTGATCAATAAATCCATATTTACACCTCCGTATCATTCTATTTTATAGTATTCATGTATAGTGATTTTTAATTGCTTATAAAAAGCATTTTGTACACGAAAGTTGTACTTTTAAATGCGTACATTAGAAAGTACACCTTTTATTATAATAGCTGTATTTTTTGAATAAGTCAATTATGATTCAATGGAAATCTGAGAAGTGATTGTTCACTGATGATTTTTTCACTTTCTACAGTAAATCTTGAATAAGTTCTTCTCGAGAACGCGCAGATAAATAGTGCAACGGAACATCCAAGACAGTATGTGCACCAAATTGTTTATTTTGGGCGAGTTTAAAGGCAGCACGCGCATAAACAATCATTACAGCTGCTGTAAATTCAGGATTACTTTCTAACTTAAGGGAAAAATCGACAACTGAAGTATTCTCTTCTGAAGTTTTTCCTTGTCGCATCACCCGACCGCCATGCGGCATCTTGTTGTGTTCTGCTTGAAATTCTTCTTCGGAAATAAAGCCCACCACCGTCTTATAGCCTTCAAAATAATCGGGCATTTTTTTAATCGCATCTTCCACTTTAAGCGGGTCCGCGTCATCTTCTAATACTACAAATACATCTCGTCGGTGGGCTTTTTGCGCGCTATAATTTACTTGTTCTCCCTTTTGAATATCTTTAACCATCCATTCAGCCGGAACTGTATATTGGACAGCCTTTTTAACCCCTTCTACACGCCTTACTGCATCACTATGGCCTTGACTTACCCCACGTCCCCAAAATGTATAAGTATCCCCTGACGGCAATATGGTTTCTTGTAACAAACGATTAAGCGAGAATAATCCAGGATCCCAACCTGTTGCAATAACCGAAGCATTTTTATTTTCTTTTCCAACTGTATCCATTTTTTCAAAATATTTAGGAATTAACGCATGCGTGTCATAAGCATCTACTGTATTAAAATGTTTTGCTAATTCTGGACCTTGTTTTGGAATATCTGTTTTTGAACCCCCACATAAAATTAAAACATCTATCTTATCTTTAAAGTCTAAAATGTTCTCATATAAAAAACCAGGTGAATCTGTGTTTAATTTTGCTGGATCACGCCTTGAAAATATGCCGACTAGTTCCATGTCGGGATGATTTTTTAAACCAATCTCAACACCTCGACCTAGATTCCCATAACCCACAATTCCTACTTTAATTTTTTTAGTCATTTTGTTTCCTCCCTCATGTACCTGCAAGTTAATTCCATTATCTAATGAAAAGACCTATTTTCAAAATAAAAACCTTTCTCATTTCAAAAGGAAATAAGAAAGGTTTGTATGATCAGATTCAATTTATTCTTCTGTTTCTTCGGTTTCTAAGTCTAGTTCGACTTCATCTTCGTTTTCTACATCCTCTGACTCTTCTGGCATCTCAAAGGGTTCACCAATACCATAAGCTGCACGTACACGTTTATCGACTTCCTCGAATATCTCTGGGTTGTCTTTCAAGTACGTCTTCGCACTCTCACGTCCCTGTCCAATTCGATGGTCGCCATAAGAATACCAAGAACCGGCCTTGTCAATAATATCTTTTTCCGCACCCATATCTACAAGTTCACCATATTGAGAAATTCCTTCACCATAAATAATATCTACCATGGCTTCTTTAAATGGAGGAGCAACCTTGTTTTTCACGACTTTAACTCGTGTTCTATTTCCAACCATTTCAGAACCTTCTTTAATTGATTCTGCTCGACGAACTTCTAAACGGACGGATGAATAGAATTTTAATGCTCGACCACCGGGAGTAACTTCTGGGTTCCCAAACATAACGCCTACTTTTTCACGGATTTGATTAATGAAAATCGCAATTGTATTTGTCTTGCTGATTGTCCCTGATAATTTACGTAAAGCTTGAGACATTAAACGCGCTTGTAAAGCAACGTGAGTATCTCCCATTTCACCATCAATCTCTGCGCGTGGAACTAAAGCAGCAACCGAGTCGATAACTAGAATATCAATTGCCCCACTTGAAATTAAGGCATCCGCAATTTCAAGTCCTTGCTCACCTGTATCCGGTTGAGAGAGTAATAAATTATCAATATCTACACCTAAAGCTTTTGCGTAAGATGGATCTAACGCGTGCTCCGCATCAATAAAGGCAGCCGTTCCACCCGCTTTTTGAGTTGCCGCAACGGCATGGAGTGAGACGGTTGTTTTACCCGAACTCTCTGGTCCATATATTTCAATAATACGCCCTCTAGGATAGCCACCTACTCCTAATGCAACGTCTAAAGCTAGTGATCCTGATGAGATGGTATCAATTTTTTTACTCGGCTCATCACCCAAACGCATAATGGACCCCTTACCGAAGTCTTTTGTAATTTGTTTCATCGCACGGTCTAGTGCTTTTTGTCTATCATCTGTCGTCATGTAAACCCTCCGTTTATTAAATTTCATGAGTTATCTGTCATAATCGTAAAATAATACATCGAAGCAATTTGTTCTTTACTACTCTACTATTTTACAACTTTTGTACATAAAAAGCAAGAGATAAAGGAACGTTCGTTCCCCTTTATCTAATTTCTTTCAGGGAGCTCTGGTAACTCTAAAATTACACGTCGAACATAATCACTCACTCGCAGACTTAAAAGCCAACGCGCCGGATTTTGACTGCGTGAATAATCTACTTCTTTTGTTAGGACTTCACCATCGGGCATAGCGATACTTATCCATGCTTTCCGTTCCGGTTTTTTATTGGCTAAATTTTCTCGCCCCCACCCTGTTACTGCCACACCATAATCCGTTTGGTACATTTTCTTTACTTCTAAAGCATAGTGTTCATTCTGAAGGAGTTTTGAGGGATTCTCATTTTCTTCAATATTTGCATTAAAAACTGTGTTCGCATGTTGAACAGCTGAAAAAACAAGTCCTCCTTTAAAAACTTCATCATGAACAAGATCCCGCGACCAATAATCTGTAGTTGCCCCATCTGTTAGCACTTCAAAAATAGCTATTGATTCTTTTGCTTTCGCTAGTTTTTTGAAAATCACATCTTGTAGTCTGATTTTTCCGTAACTAAAAAAGTATTCACCTATCAGAGTTAAAACTTCTTTTTCTTTTTTATCTAATAATTCTTCGCTTTCAGATATTGTCTTTGCACTAGCAGTAAGACGAACTTCAATAATCCCATTTTTTGCATAAGGTGCAACTGTAGGATTCGTTTGGTTTTCAATAATATCATTCAAGCGTTCAGCTACAGTTGCTTCAGGTAAACCATAGAAATTTAAATTTCTTGATTTTAAAATGTGTTCCCCTTCAGCAGCCTGACTTAAGCGCGGTAATAGATGATGGCTAACCATATGTTCAAATTCATTCGGTGGACCTGGAAGTAAAATATAAGTATAGTCTCCTTTCTCTAAATATATTCCAGCCGCCATTCCTACATCATTGAGTAACGGTTCAGATCCTTCTAAAATAAGTGCCTGTCTGTAATTTCCAATCGAAACTTCATCCGTATTGTATCGAATTTTAGCTTTTTCATAAGAACTTA
Organism: Atopostipes sp.; assembly: GCA_036752165.1. Lineage (GTDB taxonomy): Bacteria > Bacillota > Bacilli > Lactobacillales > Carnobacteriaceae_A > Atopostipes. The sequence continues at coordinate 7,183 of DAIOTF010000036.1, read as the reverse complement.
CATCTAGGACTAAGTCCACGTCTAAATGTTTGGCTAAAATATCTTTTGTAATATCATCTTGAGTCGGCCCCAAGCCGCCGGATACAATAATAACATCCGCTCGATTTTCAGCTAATTGAATCGCTTCGAGCAATCGACTAGGATTATCTCCTACAGTTGTGTGATGGTAAACACTCACTCCAATGGATGCAAGCTCTCTTGCAAGATAAGAAGTATTTGTATCAACTACATCCCCTAACAATAATTCTGTCCCACTTGTAATAATTTCTGCTTTCATTTATTTAAGCCCCTACTATATATATTCTCTTCTTTTTCTCAAATCCACGAAACTATTTTCATTTATTTTATATTTTTTTAAATTAAATAGCGAATAAAACAAAAACAGATAGCTGCGAATGCTCACATACTACCTGTTTATAGTGTTTTTTAGCTATTAAATGTTCCTTTAAATAAATGACGGGCATTATAAAAATAATCCACGCCCGAATAAATTGTAAAGATTAAAGCGACATAAAGTAAAATTGTTCCTAAAGGAATTCCTGTCCAAGCAAATGGAAAATCATCGGCTAAGAGAAAAATGATTGAAAACATTTGCGAAACTGTCTTAATCTTCCCTGGCCAAGCAGCTGCAAGAACTGTTCCACCTTGTTCAACTAAAAGGAGTCGTAAACCTGTTACTGCAAATTCTCGTGCAATAATCACTGCCACAATCCATCCAGGTGCTTTCCCTAAGTCAATTAACATAATCATGGCTGAGGCCACTAATAGTTTATCTGCTAAAGGATCAGCAAATTTTCCAAAATTCGTGACCAGGTTGTCTCGACGTGCAATATACCCGTCTAACCAATCCGTAATACTTGCAACAATAAAAATAATTGTAGCGATTAAAATATGGACTTCAATTTCCGACCCTAACCATGTAACAACTCCCCAATCAAAGGACACAGCTGTTAAAAATAAAAAGAACGGAATTAAAAGTAAACGTAAAAACGTTAATTTATTTGGTAAATTCAAATAGATGCCTCCTAATAACTTTTAAAAAGTTATTCTACAAATTCTAATCTAATATCTTGTCTTACAATTCCTGCAGACTCTTCTGCGTAATCAATTGTTGTATCGTTTAAAATAATCTCTGTAGCTGAAGCATTCCCAATCACAAGAACCACTTCATTCACATCCGCTCCAAAAGTCGCAGAAAGTGATGTACCACTTGTAATTAATCCTTGTTCAACTGTCGAGCCATCCACAGTGATACTGACCCATGAATCGCCACCTGCTGCTGCTAGTTCTAACGTTTGTTCCTCAGGATGGGGGCCTGATATTTCATATGTTGTTTGTGCACCTGTGCTTGAAGCCATTGTTGCCGTCTGGTCTTGTTCTTCCTCTTCTACGACCTCTTCAGCTTCGTCCGTCTCTGAGTTAGTATCCGCCTGTTCATCTGATCCTTCGGTCTCATTTTCAGAATCCTCTGCATCATTCGTCTCTTCTGAGACAGGTGTTTCTACTTGTTCCGTATTTTGTTCATTAATTAAAGTATTTTCAGAATCTGGTTTATCAATTTCTCTCCAAGCAAAATAAATGACTAAGAAAATTGCCGCAACTAATAAAAAAATAAGAACAGTTGGTAAATATTCACTAAAATCACTTAAAAACCCACTTCTTTTTGAAGCTGTTCTTCTAGCTGGCGGAACATTGACGCTTTCCGCAAATTCCACACTTGCTTCTTGGGAAGACTGGTCCAGATTTTCTTCTAATAATTTTTCGCCGTCTAAACCTACGATATCTGCATATTGTTTAATAAATGCTCGCGCATAGAATCTTCCAGGTAAAACTTCTAAATTTCCATCTTCAATTGCTTGTAAATAGCGTTTTTGAATTTTAGTAATCTGCTGTAGGTCGTCTAATGTGTAACCTTTTTCAATTCGTGCTTCTTTTAAAATTACTCCAATTTCATTCATGCCTTACACCTACCACTTTATTATTGATTTATATTTTTGAATCTAATCCGAGAAACGAACTGTTAAATTACATATAGTAAAATTATAACATACAAAGCATTTGGAGACTAGGAATTTCAAGGATTCGATTTCAACGATTCACAATCTTTAAATAGCCATTTTAGCCCGCCTAAAACGAATAAAGGCCACCCATGAGGAATGACCTTTATTTTATATCAACCTAAATACCTAGCTCTTTTTTTAACATTTCAACTTTATCTGTTTTTTCCCAAGTAAACTCAATATCTGTTCGACCAAAATGACCATAAGCCGCAGTTTCTTTAAAGATTGGTTTAGTCAAATCAAGCATTTCAATAATACCCGCTGGGCGTAAATCAAAATGTTTGCGGATGGCACTTATTAATTTTGAATTCGATACTTTACCTGTTCCAAAGGTTTCTACAGCAATTGATACAGGTTGTGCGACACCAATGGCATATGCAAGCTGAATCTCTGCCTTATCAGCCAAACCTGCAGCCACAATGTTTTTAGCAATATAACGCGCTGCATAACTAGCTGAACGATCCACTTTTGTTGCATCTTTACCAGAGAATGCTCCTCCACCATGACGAGCTGATCCTCCATAAGTATCTACGATAATTTTTCGACCAGTTAACCCAACATCCCCCTGAGGTCCGCCGATTACAAAACGACCCGTTGGATTAATATAAAATTTCGTTTCTTCATCCAACCATTGTGCTGGAATCACTTCACGAATGACATGCTTTTTGATATCGCCCGCTAATTGTTCATAGGTAATGTCCGGACGGTGCTGTGCACTAATAACGACTGCATCTACTCGAAGTGGAAGTCCTTTTTCCGTGTATTCAACGGTTACTTGAGCCTTACCATCAGGTCTTAGATAATCGAGCGTACCATCTTTACGAACTTCAGCTAATTGGCGTGTAAGTTCATGACTCAATGAAATCGGTAATGGCATCAAGCTGGGTGTTTCATTACTTGCATAACCAAACATAATTCCTTGGTCTCCAGCTCCAATTTTGTCTAATTCGTTAATCTCTTCTGTTTCTTTGTATTCAAGCGACTGATCAACACCACTCGCAATATCTTCAGATTGATCATCAATCGCAACAATTACCGCACATGTTTCTGCGTCAAAACCAAATTTCGCACGTGTATAACCAATCTCTCGAACGGTGTCACGAACTACACTTTGAATATCGACATAAGATTCGGTACGCACTTCTCCACTAATAAAAACGAGACCTGTTGTAACAACCGTTTCACAAGCTACACGTGAATTCGGATCTTTTTCTAACATCGCATCTAAAATCGCATCGCTGATTTTGTCAGCCATCTTATCTGGATGCCCTTCTGTTACAGATTCTGATGAAAATAATATTTTTTCTGTCATAAGACATATTCCCCCTAAAATTTTGCGGTTACAAGGCTTCCGGCACGGATGTGACGTCCTATCGGGAATACAATGTAAACCTTGTTTATTCTATCATAGGCGCGTACATAATTCACTTTTATTTTTATATTTTCTTCTTGAACAAAATAATGTATGATTAATCAAGCAAGGAGGAATTTCATGTACCAGTTACTTTTAAGATTATTTTATCACCCAGTGCTTTTTTTCTTTTCTCTGCCTTTATTTTATATGGCGTTAGGGGTTCTTCTATCTATCCCGTATCAATCTATTCGAATTCCCTCAATTCTTTTTTTATATGCTTTTATATTGATTAATCAAATGCTTGAAAACATAGTGCATCGTCTGTCTGAAAGCGAAAGAAATTTTTCAACATCTTTTTTTGTTGTTCTAGAAGTGTTAAATCTGCTCACCATTTTCTATTTCGGTTGGCGTCATTCTTGGATAGCTGCCGCCGTTCTAATTGGATACAGTTTGATTATTCAGCTTCAATTTCTTCTCGATTATTACGAGCTAGAATACTTCAATATAACCATTACCAGCCTCTTTAAAGTCTTTTTATTAAATGGCTTTGCCTTTTATATTGGTACAAATTTTATGCGTTTATCGCTCCTTCCTATTTTTTCTGGATTGCTCATGCCGTTTGTTCTTTTGGAAGCTTCGCGAATGGGTAAGTCTAAGAACTCAAAAAATATTTTAACCTTTTTGAGTTTAAGTTATCTTTTAAGTTTGTTTTTACTATGGAATCATGTGGGAGTGATAAGTTTAATTCTTCTAGTGTCTTTGCCATTTGCATGGTTAGCAATAAAAGATTTTAATCGTCAAACTGCTTCCACTTTTTCCATCTATTTTTCCTTAATCTATATTCTTTTAATGGCTTTTACCCTTAAATAATATCAAAAAAAGCTAATGGCTTAAGATGATAGTTCATCTTACCATTAGCTTTTTTATTGATTATAGATGGCTCAGGACGGAGTTGAACCGCCGACACACGGAGCTTCAATCCGTTGCTCTACCAACTGAGCTACTAAGCCGTGTCATAAAAAGGAGGATGAGGGATTTGAACCCCCGCGTGCCGTTAAGCACCTGTCGGTTTTCAAGACCGATCCCTTCAGCCGGACTTGGGTAATCCTCCGTTAAGTAAAAATGACCCCTACGGGATTCGAACCCGTGATACCGCCGTGAAAGGGCGGTGTCTTAACCACTTGACCAAGGGGCCTTGGATTTAAGTATTTCTGGCTCTCAAAGAAGAACCTTTATAATAATACGAAATTCTTTACATAAAGTCAACACTAATTTGATACTTTGGTGAAATAAAATGTCTTTATCTATTAAATCTCTCTAAAAATATTGATTTAACAACCTTTTAAAAAATAAACTAGAAAAGAAATAGAGCTTCTTTTCTAGTTTAATCCTCTTATTAATCATTTTCTAACTCGTTTAAAGTTTCATCTTCTCCATACATTCTGTAAAAATCTCTTTTCAATTCTAAAAATTTTTCAAAATCTGTTAATATGCTATATAAAATTGCACGGCTTTCAAATTCATCACGAGTTTCTGGTAATTTTGAATCTCTAAAAATTAAGTACAACTCACCAATTTTTTCTAGGAGTTGGATACCTGGATTACTAATATTTAGTGTCTCAGCGGTCTCTCCAAAAATGGAAGCTAAAATTCGATGCTCTTCTGTATTTGTCCGAATGTATTCGAGAGAATCTGTGATGCGATTTAAGATTTCATATTGACGCGTTCGCATTTGTCCATACCGTATATAATAATCTTTATCCGTTCGAGCAAATTGGCTGTTTTCATATTCAATTAATGCCAACTCTTCAAAACTCTCAACTTCACCACATAAATCTTTTAACTCATTTTTAACACGCTCTGTCGAATAATCGCCTTCTAATAATCGTTTTTCTAAAAGAAATAAGATTAAAGACATCTGCTTTTCTAATTCAACTATTTTATCATCTAAATGATTGGTGTAAGAAGGATTCCAAAAATTAGCTAGTAAAGCAAAAACCAAACCGATAACCATAATTAAAAGCCCATTTAAATGCCATTGCCAAGAGACACTTCCGGCAATTATAAAGTGAGTCACTAGTACCGAACATGGCGCAATCCCAGCATCAACCTTTAATGTATAAGCCAAAGGAACATAAATCGCTAAATAAATTCCAAAACTGTAGACTGAAAAATCAAAAATAAGAAAAACAACAGTTGCAATAGTAAAAGCCAAGATCGTTGAAAAAAAATATTCAAATGCACGTTTGACTGTTTGAAGTCTAGTATTTAGTACGGCTAAAATTGCAATAATTCCTGCTGCTAAGGGATTTTCAACCCCTAAGAACATCGCCACCATAATTGCTAACATTGCAGAAACTGATATACGTATTGTTCGTAATGTCAAACTCATATAAACCACCCCATCTTCTTTAATCCCTCATTTCATTATAGCGTATGTTTTTTAAAAGGGAAATATGCTACAGTCTTTCTTCAACACGATTTAAATTGTATTTAAAAGCGATTTAGAAGCTAATGTTTTTTTGAAGGGTATTTCATTCGTTTCATAATAGAAGCCTAAAAGCGCCTGATTTTAGACGTTTAGTTCTCTAAAGAAGGCATGACATAATATCTATTGAAGGATGAAAAATTCAGAGAGCTTGAACACTAAATTTTAAATCTTAACTCTAAAATTTTCACAATACTATTTAACATGATAAGATAAGTAGTAAGAAATTGGAAATGAGAATAATAAGGAGGGCTTTTGATGCGCTTTTTAGGTCGATTGGATGCTGGGGAACAACTATCACAAAACATTAAAATTGCTGACCCTAAGAATACGGTTATATTAGGATTACCACGAGGTGGAATTCCTTTAGGCCTGGTAATTGCAAAAAATCATAAGGCTGCTTTTGATATCGTTTTAGCTAAAAAATTGGTACATCCTAATTACCCAGAAGTTGCTATCGGTGCACTTGCAGAAGATGGAGAACCTCTCTTAAACCCTCAATATCAGATAGATAAAAAATGGATAGAACAAGAAGTTACCCGCGTAAAAAGTGAAAATGAAAAACGCCGGACACTTTATAATGGATATTTAAATCATCAACCATTAGAAGGGAAAAATGTTATTTTAGTGGATGATGGTATCGCTACTGGTATGACAATGTTTGCAGCTATCCAAGCTGTAAAGACTAAAAAACCAAATGAGATAACAGTAGCTGTTCCTATTATTCCAAAAGAAACGTATTATGCCCTAGAAGACGAAGTTGATAATATTTGTTATGTAGAAGTACCCAGTCAATTTCTCGGATCTGTCAGTGCTTATTATCGACAATTTCCACAAGTAATGGATGACGAAATAATAGAGATGATTCGCTAAAAAAACCAGAAATATAGTACAAAAAAAGACTCAATGATATGTAATGTATCATTGAGTCTTTTTTAGTTAATGTTACGGAGAAGGCGGGATTTGAACCCGCGCGCCGGACGAATCCGACCTACAGCCTTAGCAGGGCCGCCTCTTCAGCCTCTTGAGTACTTCCCCAAAAAAACTTACTAAAATGGGCCTGAGTGAACTCGAATCACCGACCTCACCCTTATCAGGGGTGCGCTCTAACCAACTGAGCTACAGGCCCTTATTCAATTAAAAGCGGGTGAGGAGAATCGAACTCCCGACAACAGCTTGGAAGGCTGTGGTTTTACCACTAAACTACACCCGCATAATAGTTAAAACAAACGACCCCGACCGGATTTGAACCGGCGATCTCCTGCGTGACAGGCAGGCGTG
>DAIOTF010000035.1:0-12795 GCA_036752165.1 Atopostipes sp. | reverse complement strand
CTCAAGAAGGAACATGGTTAAAAGGAAATAAAATAGAGTCGAAAGAAAATGTTCCGACCCTTCAAGAATTAAGAGATACGAATTTCCCAGCGTTTGATATTCGAGAACTAGTCGCGGAAAACAGTATCGTTTTCCCTGTCCTTCATGGTCCAAATGGTGAAGATGGAACGGTTCAAGGCTTACTTGAAACATTAAATGTTCCTTATGTGGGTGCAGGTGTTTTAGCAAGTGCTGCCGGAATGGATAAAATTGTCAGTAAAATTCTTTTCCAAGATGCAGGGATTCCAATCGTTCCTTATCAAACCGTTACCCCAAGTGAGTGGACGGCGCGACCAGAAGAAACCATTGAAACAATTGCTTCTAAATTACCATACCCAATGTATGTAAAACCCGCAAACTTAGGTTCAAGTGTTGGGATTTCAGAAGTGAACACGAACCAAGAACTGGAAGAAGCGATCAACTTAGCTTTCCAATACGATAATCGAGTATTAATTGAAAAAGGAATTGAAGCGACAGAAGTTGAAGTAGCTGTATTAGGAAATGAAGATGTGCATACATCTGTCGTAGGCGCACTGGTTAAAGAAACTCAATTCTATGACTATGAAGCAAAATACGTCAGTAGCGATGTTATGCTAGAAATTCCTGCAAACATCCCGAAAGACATTTCGGTCAAGTTACGCGAATATGCGACGAAAGCGTTTATTGCGATTGACGGTAGCGGATTAGCTCGTGTGGACTTTTTCTTAACAAATGATGAAGAAATTTATATTAACGAGGTCAATACTTTCCCAGGGTTTACACCAATCAGCATGTATCCAAAATTATGGGAAGAAACTGGTCTGTCTTATGGTGACTTGATTGAAGAACTCATTCAACTAGGCTTATCTCGTTTTGAAGAACGTACAAAACGCTACGGTAAAGGTAGATAAAACAAGAAACAAGGAGATTATTAAATGAAATGGACATTGTCGGAAATCGCTAAGGTGGTTGGTGGAGAGCTTTTAAATCAACCATCCGAAGATGTGATTGTCACACATGTGGCTACAAACTCACAAGATGCTGTAAAGGGGACGATATTTGTCCCTTTAGTAGCTGAGAGAAATGGGCATGAATTTGTTGCGGATGCGGTAAAAAGGGGTGCAGTGGCATCATTTTGGAGCGACCCTGTAGATGAAGCACCTACTGGCTTGCCATTGATTCGAGTAGAAGATACCGAAAAAGCTTTAAGCGCTTTTGCAAAGGGGCATTTAGAAAAGGTCAGTCCTAAAGTAGTTGGAATTACAGGGAGTAACGGAAAAACAACGACTAAAGACATGACAGATGCGGTGCTGAGTCAAAAATTCAAAACCCATAAAACACCAGGAAATGAAAATAATCAACTCGGTGTTCCACGAACGATTCTTTCAATGCCTGAGGAGACGGAAGTTCTTATTTTAGAAATGGGCATGAGTGCACCTGGAGAAATATCTATTCTTTCAAAGTTAGGGGAACCAGATGTAGCTGTAGTCACAATGATTGGCGAATCGCATATTCAAGCTTTTGGGTCACGTGAAAATTTAGCTTTAGAAAAGATGGCTATCTTAGCAGGGCTAAGAGAAGATGGTTTGTTTATTCATCCTGAAAATGAGGAACTCATTACCAAAAACTTAGACCTTAATATTCGTACTCAGACATTTGGAACGGATGAACAGGCTACTTTGTTTAGTACCGAAGTCCATGGAGATGCTAGAAATACATCGTTCACAGTTGAAGGCATAAACATTGTGCTTCCTATTCCGGGTGAGTATAATGTCAATAACGCGTTAATCGCATTACTTATTGGCCAAGAATTTGGCTTGTCTATTGCTGAAGGTAAAAAAGGTTTAGAACAAATGGAGCTCACGAAAAACCGCTTGGAGTGGATTGAGGGAAAAAGGGGCATTAACCTTCTAAACGATGCATACAATGCAAGTCCCACTTCTATGAAAGCAGCGTTAAACTATTTTGCAGCGATTGAAATAGAAGGCGAAAAAATTGTCGTGCTAGGGGATATTTTAGAACTCGGTGAAGCATCGAAAGCTTATCATGAAGGAATAGCAAAGGCGATTCACTTAGACCGTTTTAAAGCTGTTTACCTGTATGGCGAAGAAATGAAGGCCTTGTTTGAAAAATTGTCTGATAAAGAAAAAGTTAGACACTTTACAGGTTCTAAAGAGGCACTGATTGAAACGATTGAAGAGAATACAAATGCTGGTGATGCGGTATTCTTTAAGTCAAGCAATGGAACAGACTTACTGTCAGTTGTAGAAAGATTAAGCTAGAAAAGAACTGAGGAATAGTTGAATGATTCATGGAACTGGTATTGATATTGTTGAACTCGATAGAATTGAAAAGTTACACAGTCGTCAAGAAGCCTTTTCAAAGCGGATTTTAACTCCCAAAGAACAGGCGCACTTCTCAACTTTATCCGCTCATCGTCAAATCGAATTTCTAGCAGGGCGTTTTGCAGCAAAAGAAGCTTTCTCAAAAGCTTTGGGAACAGGTATTGGTGGCAATCTTTCTTTTCAAGCAATCGAAATTCTGCCCAATGAACAGAATAAACCTATCGTAAAGACTGAAAAATATTCTGGAACCATTCATTTATCGATTTCACATTCGAAAAATGCGGCCATTGCGCAGGTTATTCTTGAAAAGAATTAAAAAATAAGTTGAGAATTCCTCTTTTTATGCTAGAATATACTATGTTACAAGTAATCTAGTAATTTAGCTTAGGGGGCCCATTTTCATGTCAGAAGAAACTAAAAAGATGGTTGTCGAAATTGAGGAAGAAACCTATTCAGTTATTGAAGAATTCAGTGCATATATCAATGAGGATGAAGACAAGGTTGTTGATTTCTTATTGAAAGAAGCTTTAAGTGAATTTATCGATAAATATAAAAGTTTGAAAAATGGCTATGTGGAAATGGGAAATATTAATTTAGAAATAAGTAATGAGTTTAGCGTCTCAGAGAATGAAGCTTTAAATCATATAGAGTATTAAGAATTAAGGCATAGTTCCCTGAACAATCAAGGGGGACAGATATACATGATAAAGCGTGGAGAAGTTTATTATGCAGACCTGTCGCCAGTTGTTGGATCCGAACAGGGTGGCGTACGTCCAGTTTTAATTTTGCAAAATAATGTCGGTAACAAATACAGTCCTACTGTAATTGTTGCCGCTATTACAAGCAAAATTGATAAGAGTCGTGTGCCTACTCATGTTGCAATTGGAAAAGACAAAGGGCTGACGGATGACTCAGTGGCACTACTCGAACAGATTCGTACAATTGACAAGCAACGCCTAACCGATAAAATAACTCACCTGAATGATGACATTATGAAGGAAGTCGATAAGGCGCTGAAAATCAGTATAGGAATTACTTAATCGAATCATTCATATTTATACATACAATAAAAGCCACCTTTTTTAGGCTGGCTTTTTCTATTTATACAAAAATGAAATATTTTAAGGACGGATTACGAAATGAAATTATCGCTAAGACAAATGACATTAAATGCTCTTTTTGCAGCAGTATATATCGTGATTACAATATTTTTACCTTCTTACGGCGCTTTACAACTGCGTCTATCAGAAATGTTTGCCCATCTACCACTTTTTAATAGAAAATATTCAGTCGGCTTAATCCTTGGCGTAGCTGTTGCGAATATGTGGTCTGAATTTGGGATTATAGACGTAATTTTTGGAACACTCCACACAGTAATATCGCTATGGATTGTGTCACTAATTGTGAAAGAAACCCAAACCATGACCCAAAAAATGGTAATTAACTCCATTGTATTTGCGGCGACAAGTTTTATTCTTGCCTTAATGGTTGGCTTTTTAACCAATCAAATGGCTATTTTTTGGCTATTATATATTCAGTTCGCAGCAAGTATCGCTATCGTCATGTTAGGAACGATTCCAGTGATGCTTTTAATTGATCGACAGGTTGACTTTAAAAAAGTAATGGAAAGAAACTAGAAGAAAGGTTGATGAAATGAAAGCTTGGACAATTAAAGAACCAGGTGGAAGAGAACAATTGATTATGGTGGATCGCCCAATTCCTGAACCTTCGGAAAATGAAATCTTGATTAAAGTAGAAGCCACAGCAGTAAATCGTACAGATATTATGACTCGAGAGGACCAATCGTTGACCGAGCCATATCCGATATTAGGAGTGGAAGTGAGCGGAATTGTTGAAAAAGAATCGCCTAACCACCCAGAACTAACGAAAGGTACACGAGTGGCTGGGATTACGGATCGACAATCTTATGCCGAATACGTCACGATGGATGCGGGGCGCGCAATGGTTATTCCAGACTCAATGTCTTTTGTGGAAGCCGCAGCGGTTCCTGAAGTCTTTTTAACGGCTTACCAAACAATGTTTTGGCTTGGGCAATTAAAACCACAAGAAACAGTGCTTATTCATGCGGCAGGAAGTGGCGTGGGGACGGCAGCGATTCAACTGGCTAGTCGTAAAATAACGGATGCAAATATAATTGCGACAGCAGGACAAGCACACAAATTAGAAATGGCTAAAGCTTTAGGGGCTCAACATGTGATTAATTATAAAGAAGAAGATTTCTCAAAGCGAGTCTTAGAAATCACCGATGGACGCGGTGCGGATGTTATTTTAGATTTTGTAGGAGCTTCTTACTACGAGAAAAATCTAAAAAGTATTGCGGTGGATGGCCGTTGGGTCGTGATTGGTACACTCGGTGGGTTTGAAATTGAGCATTTTGATTTAAGAAACTTACTTGGGAAACGTATTTCACTGCTTGGAACATTACTTACTCCAAGAAGTAAAGAATACAAAGCCGAACTTTCGCAAGAATTTGCGAAGCGGATCATGCCTTTCTTTGAAGAAGATATTATCCAACCAATCATTCACTCGGTGCTGTCTTTTGAAGATTTACCAGAAGCGCATCGTCAAATGGAAGCCAATGAAAACACAGGGAAAATTGTGATTGATGTAGGCGACAGTTTGGATTAAAAAATGTAAAGCGAAAATTCTAATATTATTTAATTTATAAAAAAAAGAGAAACGGCCTCAAGATTCTTAAATGAATCGAGGCGTTTCTCTTTTTCTAATTTCAAGTAAATAAATTCATGTTATACTATTTAATGGTTCTTGAGATCTTCCACTTGGATGACACGGTAGCCACGACGGTCAAGTTGTTCAGAAATTTTTTCTACATTAGATGCGGTCGCTTCTGGTTCAAGTGTCATAATTAAACGGCGAATTGAGTCTTGTTCGCTATCTAGAGTCATTGTACTCATGATACTACTGTAGCGGTTAATAATTTTAGAAACATTCGCTAAATCGCCTTTATCTCCACTGACCGCAATCGTCAAGACATAACTTCCTGTTTTTAAGTTCCAAGATTGCTCAAGTAAACTAATTAAAGCACTGTGCGTTAAAATACCATAAAAATGATTGTTTTCATCTAACACAGTAATGTACGGTAAGTCTTTAATCATAAAGAAGATATTATAAAACGAAGAATAAGTATGGACATACTTTGTCGCATTTTTTAATAAATGTGTGACAGGTAGACTCATATCGCCACCTTCAGATTTATGTTTGTATAAATGCATACGGTAAATATTTCCGCGGTAAAGTTTCCCTGTTTCATCCACAACCGGAACACAGCGGTAACCATAATCTTCTAATAATTCTAAAGCCTCTTCTAAAGTCACCGTTTCAGGAACTGTCCGAACGCGTGTCTTAGCTAGCGAAAGCTCTTTAATAAGCATATACGTTTTCCCCTCTCGAATACATATTTTCAATTCTAGTATAACAAATATAGTTTATATAATACACCGTTAAAAAGAATCAATCAAAAGAAAGTAGTGAGATAAATGCACAAAAAAAATGAAATGATGGACCGACCAGTTATCAATAAAGACGTTCGTGATTTTTTGCGAAACGATCAAAAACAACTAACAGGTCACTTAAAAGAATTACAAAACGTCGCAAATGAAAACCGCAATCCAGTGATTCCCCACGAAACTGTTTCTTATTTTATTTGGTTACTCGACCAATTAAAACCGAAAGAAATATTAGAAGTAGGCACACATATTGGGTTTTCAGCCAGTATATTTGCGGAATATACGGATGCGAATATCCAAACCATTGAAAGAAATCAAGATTTAGCCAAACGAGCGCAAGAGAATTTCGAAAAATTTGGCTTAGCCGATCGCATTAACATTTTAGAAGGGCAAGCTGAAGACTGGTTAGCTGAATTACCGAAAAATTCATTTGATTTTATCTTTATGGACAGCGCCAAAGCGAAATATTATGACTTCTTCCCAGACTGCATGCGCATCTTAAAAAAGGGTGGCGTCTTAGCAGTCGACGATGTCTTACAAGGCGGAACAATTTTACAAGACACGGAAGAAATTCCGAAGCGTGTTCGAACCATTCATCGAAAATTAAATGCCTTTTTGGATGTTGTGCTTGATCACCCGTCTCTTATCACTACAATACTACCTATTGGTGATGGTTTACTATTGGTAACCAAAAAAGACGAAAAAGATTTTAGTTATTTAAAGGATGTCGAATGAAGTTTAACTTTTTAATAGATCCGTCTCGCAGTGCTGACTAGCTTTCCGGCTACTTTGAATAAGCGAAGACGAATGGTATTTATTTGAAATTTTTTCCAATTCTTTTCAAAATAGATTGTACGCATAAAATTGATAATATTATAAGCTATTACGCTGATCATCATACGCGCGTGATTCTCGATGAACCGTGGACTATCCGTCTTGTCAAAATAGAAGCTGTTTTTGGCTTCTTTGATGGAATATTCCATAGTACCTCGCTCATAGACATTTCAAAACCTCTCTTTAGTATGATGTTTTCCGAGAAACTGATAATAATAAAAGTATGGTTAAAGAGTAACTCTCCAGCTTCTCGAGGTGATCGAATACATACTCGACGAGGTATAGTCCAAAAGCGAGCTTGATATGAAACAGAATGATAATAAGTTTCTTTCTCATCCCAAGGATGATTATCATTGTAGTAGACAAGTTCTTCAGATAGACGAGTTAAATTTCGATTGCTCTTTAAACGAATCACATAGTCATAACCGGAGGCTTCACATAATTCATAGATTTCAGGTGTTGCGAAACCACTATCCCCACGGACTAAGATAGCTGTCGTAGGAATTGCTTGGTAATAATGCTCTAAGAGTGGTTTAAGAAATGTATTTACTCCATTGGAAAAATATTGCTTTCTTGAACGAAGTTTAACTTTTAAAAAGTCACCAGTTAATCCATCAAAAGCGACTAATGGATGATAACTGTTCATTCTATAATCTGTCTGTTCTTGGCTACCGAAGGTATCCGAATGAGTAGAAACTAAATTAATGATCATATTCGTATCATTACGAATAAGTCGTGCTGGATCAATAAATACTTGGTTAAGTGCTTATAAATTTTCAATTGTTTGTTCACTAAATCGATCGTAAAATCGAGAGACAGAGGGCTGGAAACCCATATACCATCAGTCGAAAAAGTCTGTAATACTGGATCATGTTGTAAGATATTTGCTGATATATCAGCTTTACAGCCAGAGATAAGCTGAAAAAGTAATTGTTTCAAGATTTTATGATTATCATCTTTCCAGTAGCGGCGGTCTTCTTTAAACTAAAGAAGTCTTTAGAATGTTCTGTAAAATGAAAAGCATTCATGAATTCGTCAACCAGTGCTAAACCAGAATCACTCGCTAAACGCCCACCTGTATGAGAGACATATAAATTATTATTGAATTTTACTGTAGTTTCTTGTAAAGTAACCATTGAGAGGACCCCTTTCTATTGGTTGGTTGTCGAGAATTATCCATATCAGAAAGAGGTTCTTTTTTCATCACCTAGCGGGTGATAAAGCAATTGAATACAAGTACTATAATTACAATGTTAATTAACGTTTTTAGAAAAACGATGAATTATTCAGGATAGTTTATTGTATTTTAAGAATAGAATATTAAGTAAGAAAGACCCCGTCTTGGGGTCTTTCTTTCTACATAG
Source organism: Atopostipes sp. (assembly GCA_036752165.1). GTDB lineage: Bacteria > Bacillota > Bacilli > Lactobacillales > Carnobacteriaceae_A > Atopostipes. The sequence continues at coordinate 4,746 of DAIOTF010000035.1, read as the reverse complement.
GAGCTTTCATATGCAAACAATCATACTACTTATCTTCTTTATCTACGGCACCATCTTCGGCTCGTTTTTCAACGTCGTCGGCTTGCGTGTACCAAATGGAACTCTTTTTAAACAAAACCGCTCATATTGCGATACTTGCCAAAGGACGTTAGATTGGGCGGAATTGATTCCTATCCTATCTTACGTATTCCAAGACGGTCGTTGTAAAGAATGCGGTCAAAAAATATCACTGATTTACCCTGTTATGGAATTTCTAACTGGGGCTTTGTTTGTATTTACATATGTGCAATATGGTTGGAGTCATGAACTCATTTTAGGATTCTTACTAATTTCATTGATTATTCCAATAACCGTATCAGACATTGCTTATCAAAAAATCCCAAATAAAATCTTATTGTTCTTCACTCCATTATTTGTTCTATACCGTATCTTTTATCCCCTCGTCCCTTGGTGGAATTCCTTATTAGGTGCTGGAATTGCCTTTGGACTTGTCCTTTTGATTATACTTGTTTCAAAAGGCGGTATGGGCATGGGTGATTTAAAGTATTACACACTATTTGGTTTTATTTTTGGCATAACTGAATTTTTCTTACTGTTCTTTTTATCCACCCTTTATGGGGTGATCTTCGGTATAATAAAGATGCGAAAAGCAGGTGCGGGTGGTAAAACACGTATTGCTTTTGGACCTTTTATCGGGATGGCGGCTTTAACGGTCTTTTACTTTGGTGATGCAATCATTCAATGGTACTTACAGTTTTACAATTAATTTGCCGGGAGGGAAACGAGGATGTTCTTTCAAAACAAACCTTTAATTTACTTACAACTTTACAATCAAAGTTTACGCTATATGGCGGTGCATTCGAAAAATCATACGGTTATTGAATATGATAAAATTTTCTTTGAATCCAATATGATAGAAGATGGCGAGATTTTTAATCAGTCTTTATTAGAAACACGGTTGAGCACATTGGTTCAAGAAAAAAATGGAAAAATGCGAAAGCTTCCCTTTTAGTTTTAAATGACTTTGTGACGTACGTGACATTGAAGTTCCGATTCAATTAGAAGAAGATGAAATTAGAGACTATTTAAATTTACATATGAACCAGTCCATCCGATATTGGTATCTATCTCTATTTAGCACGTATAAATTATCAAAATATTATTGATGAAAAAAATAATTGATTAATTGATAATTCTGAACAGGTCGTTCTTTCGAGACGTATTAGTCAATCAATTGATTTATTTAATGAGTCAGAAGCACACAAGAAACTTTAAAAGAAAATAAGTACCCAATGTATGATTTAGACACAGACATAACGTCAACTATACCAAATGAACTAGATCAAATTGTAAGTTTTAATTTAATAGCTCCAAAAGAAGTGATATTAGTTCTTGAAAATACAGAGCCTACACAATCTCAGACGATTGTCGAAGAATTATTCGAAGAAGTAGAATCGAATTATGCGGTGATGGAAGCTTACTTACCGGATGGCGTTAAAGCGAATGAAGCTTTAGTCACTTTAGAGCGATTAGCCAATCAAGAAAATGTTGAAATAACGAGTGTTTCAAGAGTAAGTGCAAATCTAGCAATTGAAGAAGTACCTGTAAACTTTTTAAAAAATACGTATACGGCTCAAATTGCGAGTGAATCACCAGACGCTTTACGGAATCTAGTTAATCGTTTGATGGAAGAAGAACGGGTGTGGAATATCACTTCCTTCTCTTATGATAAATCAGGGAAAGCTACTTATTCTGGAGTATTTACCTATGAACTGGATTTTTATAGTGATTATCCGGTAAGTAAAGAGGAAGTTACAGACGAAGTAGAAGATAACTTTGATGAATTTGAAGAGTAAATAAAATAAATCTCACTCTAGTATCCGTAGATATTAGAGTGAGATTTTTATTTATGCTGCCCTCTTCCAAATTTATCTTAATATTTACTTGACCTATTATTAAAGAAGTGTTAGAGTATTTTACAAGTTAGCTAACAGTAAATTAATTACTTACACATAATTTAATCATAAAGTCGATGAAAAAGAGAGTAGATACTGATTTATTCCCAGCGAAGCAGGGTAGAGTGGAAGCCTGTTGAATAATTTGTATCGAAACGTACTTTTGAGACTGGTTAGGATTTAAAACTAACCCCGCTATCAAGCGGTTAACAAAAGAGTGAATTAAAAACTACACTTAAACATGGTGTCTGTGGAGATTCATTAGAGTGGTACCGTGGGATAAGTCTCGCCTCTATGTCAGAAGATGATATAGAAGCGAGACTTTTTTTGTTTCATAAAATAAAACTAAATAGGAGAGATACAAATGAAGAAGTTGAAAATGAGTTTGCTGTCTATTGCTATGTTATTTATCTCAATTGTATTAGTTGCTTGTCAAACGGGAGAATCGAGTACGAAAGAAGCCGATGTTTTAGCACAAATTATTGAAAAGGGTGAGTTGAATGTGGGAATCGCCCCTGGCTATCCACCGTATGAATTTTATATTTTAGATAAAAATGGCGAGCGTCAAATTGCGGGAAGCGATACGGATTTAGCTCGAGCCATTGCGGATGAAATAGGGGTAGAGCTTGTTTATACAGCGACAGACTTTAATGGCGTCATGGCAAATATCCAAGCAAGTTCAGTAGATATGGGAATATCTGGCTTTAACTATACGCAAGAACGAGCGAAAGTCATGCAGTTTTCTGAAGGCTATCTACAAGAACAATCAACAGGCTTCCAAGGGATTATGATGCAAAAAGAAAAAGCGGCTGAATTTAATTCTTTAGATGAAATAAAAGAGGCTAACTTAGTATTTGGTGCTCAAGGCGGTTCGATTCAATATGAATTAGCCAGTGGCTTAACGGATGAAAGTAATCTTAAACAATACAGTACACTTGATGTTGGTTTAGCAGCTCTTAACGAAGGAGATATTGATGGCATGGTCGTTTCTACCTCTTCGGCAGAGCCGATGCTTATTACTTTCCCCGGCTTAACCATTTTACCGAAAAAGGATTTTGATCTTGATCCTGAAAAAATCTATAGTACAAACGTGATTGCTTTTCCGCAAGGGGAAGAGTATGAATCTTTAATCGAGGTAGCGAATGAAGTGATCCAAAAAAATAAAGAGGATGGAACAATAGAACAGTGGCATGCGGATGCTATAAAATTATCGAGAGAAGCAATTGATGAATAAATCGGAGCTCTTTATGGAAGGAACAGAATTATGAAAAAGAAAAATGTACTTATTATTGGGGCAGCTGGAAGAGACTTTCACAACTTTAACACGTACTACAAAGACAATGAACAATATAATGTAGTAGCCTTTACTGCGGCGCAAATTCCAGATATTGATGGTCGAAAATATCCGGCTGAGTTAGCAGGAGTGTTATATCCAGCGGGAATAGATATTTATTCGCAAGAGCAATTAGCTGAATTAATTGAAACATTTGATGTAGATGAATGTGTATTTGCATATAGTGATGTAAATTATCAAGAGGTAATGTCTGTTTCAGCAATTGTGAATAGTGCAGGTGCCGATTTTAAACTAATGGGGCCAAAACATACGTCGATAAAAAGTAATAAGCCGGTGATTTCAGTTTGTGCGGTGCGAACAGGTGCTGGAAAAAGTCAAACTTCACGAAAAATTATTGAAACGTTAATGGAAGAAGGACTAAAAGTTGTCGTTGTTCGTCATCCAATGCCGTATGGTGATTTAGCTGCGCAAAAGATTCAGCGTTTTGCGACCGTTGAAGATTTAGAAACACACGACTGTACTATAGAAGAGATGGAAGAATACGAACCGCATATTGATCGTGGGAATATCGTCTATGCCGGTGTGGATTACGAAGCCATCTTAGAAGCGGCAGAAAATGATCCAGATGGTTGTGATGTTATTTTATGGGATGGTGGAAATAATGATTTCTCATTCTATGAAGCAGACTTAGCAATAACGGTTGTAGATCCACACCGCCCAGGTCACGAATTGAGTTATTACCCTGGCGAAGTGAGTCTGCAGATGGCGGATGTTGTGATTATTAATAAAGTAGATAGTGCGACCGCTGAAAATATTGCGATAGTAGAAGACAATGTCAAAAAAGTAAACCCAAATGCGAAAATTATCAAAGCTGAATCTACTATTACAGTTGACCAACCTGAATTGATTAAAGATAAGAAAGTATTAGTAGTAGAAGATGGGCCCACTTTAACACATGGCGAAATGGAATTAGGTGCTGGAACAGTGGCTGCTCAAAGAATTGGAGCGAAAGAATTAGTGGATCCAGAACCGTACGCAGTAGGTACATTGAAAGATACCTTTACAACACATCCAAACATTGGCAACCTCCTTCCGGCAATGGGGTATGGTAAACAACAATTGAAAGATTTAGAAAATACAATCGATCAAGTAGACTGTGAAGCAGTCATTATTGGAACACCCATTGATTTAAGTCGAATAATTGCGATTGAAAAACCTCATACTCGAGTTCATTATGAACTTTCTGAAGTAGAAGGAGGGAGCTTAAAGGCCGTACTTGAAAGGTTTGTTGAGTAAGGTTGAAGAAAAGTTATTAAAATTCAAAAATGCCCTTGACTTCAATAGGGGGCGTCTGTATAATTATAAGTCCTGGCAGAGAAAAGCAACAAACTCTTGTCTAGGACTTATCTTATTTTCGCGAAGAGCTTTAAAAGCTTGCGAAATCACGAAATGAAAAATTCTTTTAAAAAGTTTTAAAAAAGAGTTGACAAACATTTC
>DAIOTF010000034.1:0-13238 GCA_036752165.1 Atopostipes sp. | reverse complement strand
AACCTTCTGCTAAACAAAGAACCGCCATAATTTCTGAGGCCACTGTAATTTCAAAGCCATCTTCGCGTGGTGATCCATTCGCTGGGCCACCGATTCCCGAGATAATATTTCTAAGTTGGCGATCATTCATATCCACTGCTCGTTTCCAAGTGATACGACGTGGGTCCACGTTTAATGTGTTACCTTGTTTAATATGGTTATCTAACATCGCAGCGGCTAAGTTGTTTGCTGCTCCAATCGCATGCATGTCACCTGTGAAATGTAAATTCAAGTCTTCCATTGGAACAACTTGTGCATATCCACCACCAGCTGCTCCACCTTTTATTCCAAATACAGGACCTAAGGACGGTTCGCGTAAAGCAATCGCTGTTTTCTTTCCAATTTTTTGTAACGCATCCCCTAAACCAACAGAAATAGTGGTTTTCCCTTCTCCTGCCGGCGTTGGATTAATGGATGTCACTAGAATTAACTTTCCACGCTCTTTGATTAAATCTTCATCATTTAAATTGATTTTCGCTTTATATTTTCCATAATATTCTAATTTGTCCTCTGACAAGTTAATTTTTTGTGCAATATTTTCAATGGGCTTCATTTCTATCCCTTGTGCGATTTCAATATCTGTTTGCATAAAATGTTCCTCTCTTCTATCTTTTAGTAAGTCGGCATTTTATTATGCCAAGTAAACCATATGCTCATTATTTTCTAACTTAATTTTACTGAGTAAATAAAGAGAGACCATACCCCTTTTACAGTATGGCCTTTTCTTTAAATCCATCTATCTCGAATAGTTTGGTGATTCTTTCGTAATTTGAACATCGTGTGGATGGGATTCTACCAAACCAGCATTTGAAATGCGAACAAATTGTGCTTTTTCACGTAAGTGAGTTAAATTAGGTGCTCCCACATAGCCCATTCCTGCGCGAATGCCACCAATCATTTGGTAGATAATTTCAGCTACAGCTCCCTTGTACTCCACACGACCTTCAATTCCTTCAGGTACTAATTTTTTCGCTTCGTTTTTGCTTTCAAAGTTTTCAGATTGGAAGTAACGATCACTTGAACCAGCTTTCATCGCTCCGACTGACCCCATACCACGGTAAGTTTTATAGCGTCGTCCTTGAAACATTTCAAATTCTCCAGGTGATTCATCCGTTCCTGCTAACATCGATCCTAACATAACTGCGTGTCCGCCTGCGGCTAATGCTTTGACAATATCACCTGAGTATTTAATTCCACCATCTGCAATGATGGATTTTCCATATTCACGAGCGGCATCCGCACACTCGTAGACAGCTGAAATTTGTGGTACTCCTACCCCAGCAACTACGCGTGTCGTACAAATTGAACCTGGACCAATCCCTACCTTTACAACATCTGCTCCCGCTTCAAATAAAGCGCGAGTGGCATCTCCAGTTGCCACGTTCCCAGCAACAATCGTCACCTCTGGATAAGTATCTTTAATTTCTTTGATTTTACGAATAACGCCCGCACTATGACCATGAGCCGTGTCTACAACTAAAACATCAACACCCGCATCAATTAAAGCTTGTGCACGTTCAAATGTATCAGTCGTTACTCCAACAGCTGCCGCTACCAGTAAGCGACCTAATTTGTCTTTTGAAGCATTCGGAAACTCTTTTACCTTTTCAATATCTTTAATCGTAATTAATCCAGCTAATTTCCCTTTTTTATCAACTAAGGGTAATTTTTCAATACGGTGTTCATGTAAGATTTTTTTTGCTTCTTCTATTGTCGTTCCCGCTGGAGCAGTCACTAAATCTTCTTTTGTCATAAAACTTGAAATCGGCTTTTGGTAATCATCAACAAATCGTAAATCACGGTTTGTAATGATGCCTTCAATTGTTAAATCATCTTTTGTTTTTACAATAGGAATTCCACTGATTCGGTATTTATTCATTAAATCTTGTGCATCTTGGATTAAATAATCGGCAGTTAAAAAGATAGGATCTTGAATAATACCATTCTCTGAACGTTTCACTATTTTTACGTGGTTCGCTTGTTCTTCAATGGTCATATTTTTATGAATAACCCCTAGGCCGCCTTCACGACTCATCGCGATGGCCATGTTTGAATCCGTTACGGTATCCATACTCGCACTAATGATTGGTAAATTTAGATGTAAGTTTGGGGCTAACTCTACAGACAAATCGACATCATTCGGCAACACATTACTTTCAGCAGGTACTAATAAGACGTCATCAAATGTAATTCCTTCACGATCAAACTTTGTTTCCCAAGCACTCATATTGAAATTCCTCCATTTTATTTTCTCTTTTACTAAAAACGTTCGCTTTTATCATCAACATTTAAACTATTATAGCCTTTTTTGAATATAATACAAGTAATTAATTAAAAAGACTAGATTTTAATCGGATTTGGTGTATTATATATAGGTAATCAAGGATAAATGTTCGTTTTTTGACGATATTTTCCTTTTTACATGAAAAAAGGAACAGATAACTGAAAGGAAGAATAAAATGACTTTACTATATAAAGGTAAAACAAAAGATTTGATGCAAGATGATCAAGGGAACGTTTATTTTCATTTTAAAGATGATGTAACAGGAACAGATGGTAAATTTGATCCGGGTGCCAACCAAGTAGGCGCTACAATGGAAGGTTCAGGAAAAGCAAATATTATCCTTTCAACTTATTTCTTTGAAAAAATGGCTGAACAAGGTATTCCAACTCATTTTATTTCTTCAGATGCTGAAAATAACACCATGCAAGTTAAAAAAGCGAATCTTTTTGGTCACGGCTTAGAAGTCATTTGTCGCTACCGGGCAGTCGGCTCATTTATTCGACGCTACGGCTTATATGCCAAGTCAGGTGATTTGCTTGATGAATATGTCGAATTTACTCTGAAAGACGATGACCGGGAAGATCCACTCATTAATGAAGATGCTTTGGTTCAGTTAGGACTCTTAAAAGAAAATGAGGCTGCTGAAATTAAAGAATTAACACAGAAAATTTCTAATAGCATTAAAGAGGAACTTGCTCAAAAAGGACTTGAACTTTACGACATCAAATTAGAATTTGGTCGTTTAGAGAACAGTGATGAAATTGTTCTGATTGATGAAGTTTCTGGTGGAAACATGCGTGTCTATAAAGAAGATGCATATATTGAACCTCTCGATTTAGTCCATTACTTCCAATAAATCTTATCACCTACGATAAAAAATATATCTTTTTAAATTAAAGGAGAGCTTATGTTAACAATTACTAAAAGAAAAGACGCTTTTGATGTAGAAAGTCAAAGACTATCTAAGGACGCCTTCGATTTTTTCGGTTGGAAAGAGGATTTTTCTTTTCAAATTTTTGATGTCTATGAATATGAGAACTTATCTGATGCAGGCCTTGTAGAAGTAGAAAAACAAATTTTTAATCATTCAAAAAATGAAGTGGTTCGTGACATTCCTTCTGTTGAAGAAGGATTAGCTTTCCGTTTTCATCAAGTATCCGGCCAATACAATGAAAAAGAAGCAATGGTTCAAGAAATTATTCAAAAATTATTAGGGTTTGAAGAGGCAAGTGTTTCTCATTCTCGCATCTTTGTATTCAATGGCGTATCTCCTGAAGAAGTGAAAAATTTTAAAGCCGTCTATCTAAACCCCGTTGAAAATGTCGAGATGCCTTTGCATGCAAAACCGGCTAAAATAAAAGCATCAACAACTGAAGAATTAAATCCCATCGATGGCTTTATTGAAATGTCTGAAGCAGAAGTCCGTGAGTTTAGTCAAAACTTTTCAATGGATGAAGAAGATATGCTAGTGTGCCATCAATACTTTAAAGATGAAAAACGCAATCCAAATAGGACGGAATTAAAAGTAATTGATACTTATTGGTCGGATCACTGCCGCCACACGACCTTCAATACTGAACTAGATACGATTGCTATTGAAGACGGGCCGTTTAAAAAATTATTTGAAGTGGCGTTAAATGATTACTATCAAAAGCGTGAAGCCTTAAACCGTACAGATCGTCCAATGTCTTTAATGGATATGGGAACGATTCAAGCCAAAGATTTAATGGCGAAAGGGATCTTAGATAATGTGGAGATTTCAGCTGAAATTAATGCGAGTGCTTTAGAAATTAAAGTGGATGTTGATGGTGTTGAAGAAGATTGGATTTTATATTTCAAAAATGAAACCCATAACCACCCAACTGAGATTGAACCATTTGGTGGAGCTTCTACTTGTCTGGGTGGAGGCGTTCGTGATCCGTTGTCTGGAAGAAGCTGGGTGTATCAAGCCATGCGTATATCTGGTGGGATGAATCCAAATCAAAAACTTGAAGACGTGCGTCCAGATAAATTGCCTCAACGAGTCATCTCTCAACAATCTCTCGCAGGTTATTCAGACTATGCGAACCAGATCGGCGTAACGGGAGCTTTTGCAGAAGAAATTTACCACCCTGGTTTTGAAGCCAAACGATTAGAAGTAGGGGCATTGATTGCAGCAGCTCCACGAAAGAATATTGTTCGTGAAGAACCAATTCCAGGTGATAAAATTGTTATTTTAGGTGGCCGTACCGGTCGTGATGGTTTAGGCGGAGCGGTTGGCTCTTCTCAAATTCAGACCGAAGAATCTTTAGAAACAGTCGGTGCAGAAGTTCAAAAGGGTGCACCTTCCGTTGAACGAAAAATAGCTCGTCTTTTCAGAAATGGTGAAGCTACTGCTTTAATTAAACGCTCAAATGACTTTGGAGCTGGTGGGGTTTCTGTGGCAGTTGGTGAATTAGCCGATGGGATTGCGATTGACTTAGATGCCGTACCTACAAAATATGAGGGGATGCATGGTGGGGAGTTGGCTCTATCTGAATCTCAAGAACGAATGGCTGTAATCATCGCCGAAGAAAACTTAGAGGTTTTTCTTGCTTACGCTGCTCAAGAAGATGTTGAAGCGGCTGTGATTGCCGAAGTAACAGCTGACAAGCAAATGACAATGAAATGGCAAGGCAAAGAAATCATTCATATTTCTCGTGATTTCCTGGATTCTAACGGTGCACCAAAACATGCAGACGCTCTATTAAAACAACCTGCGACAATCTATTCAAATGGCTTAGAAGGTAAAAAGGATTGGTCTGAAGCAGATGTCATCGAATATATGACAGACATTAATCGTGCGAGCCAGCAAGCGATGGCTGAGCAATTTGATGCGTCAATTGGGCGCGCAACTGTTCTATTCCCTTATGGCGGTAAGAACCGAAAAACTCAGGAATTAGGAATGATTTCTCGTTTACCTGTTGAAAATGGGCAAACCAAAACAACTTCGGGCATGGCTTATGGTTATCACCCGGATTTAGCTGAGCAATCTCCTTTCCACGGTGCCTACTATGCGGTCATTGAATCCGTTGCCCGTATGGTCGCGATGGGATTTGACTATGCTGATATTCGATTAACTTTCCAAGAGTATTTTGAAAGTTTAGTGGATGATGCAACGCGTTGGGGTAAACCAGTCCTTGCCTTACTTGGTGCGAACTCTGCTATGGATGGGTTAGATTTAGGAGCCATTGGCGGGAAAGATTCTATGTCAGGAACCTTTGAAGAATTAGATGTTCCCCCTACCCTCATTTCTTTTGCAGTTGCTCAAGGAAATAGTGATTATGTGATTTCTCGCGCCTTTAAAAAACCAGGCTCAAAAGTAGTCTTAGTCGAAAATACATTAAGTGAAGACGGCACGATTGATTTAGAGCAAGCAAGAGAGACATTCGAGCAAATCTATCAACTGGCTCAGAGTGGGGATATTTTAGCTGCTTCTACGGTAGGCTTTAATGGTTTACTAAAAGAACTGATTGAGATGTCTTTAGGAAATAGTATCGGACTAAATGTTTCAAACGCTCTTTCAGATCGTTTAGCTGAGCCAATGGTTGGTTCATTCGTACTTGAAGTTTCGTCAGAAGATGCATTAAAAGGCTTAGACTTTATGCGGATTGGTGAAACAACTACTGATGCGTTTACGATTAACAGTCACCAAATTAACCTAGACAACATCCGCGAACAATCAGAAGAAGTATTCGACTCTGTTTATCAAACAGTAGCAACTGATGAAAAAGATCTAGCTGAAGGTTCTTCGAAGAATTTTGATGCTCATTTATCTGTCGCTCAACCTAAAGTACTTGTTCCTATTTTACAAGGAACCAATGCCGAGTATGATGTGCGCGATGCTTTCCAAGCGGAAGGGTTTGAAGTGACTCAACTGGTTATCAAAACATTAACTCATGCTGATTTCGAACAATCTGTCGAGGCTTTCATTTCAGCATTAAAAGAACACCATGTTCTTGCTTTAGCAGGTGGTGCTGTATTCGGTAACCAACCGGATGAAATTGGACGCGTTTGGGAAATCTTGCTTACACGTGAAGATATCAAACGAGCTGTTCACAAGCATCTACAAGAGAAACATTTAATTTTTGGTTCAGGTACAGGACTTGCGCCGTTAATTTCAACTGGCTTAATTGAGCATGGAGAAATCACAAATGAAACAAGTATCCAACTTTTACCAAATAAAGAAGATAAATTTATTTCAGATTTGGTTCATGCCAAAGTCTTATCGGGTCATTCAGCTTGGAGTTGTGATTTAGCTGGGGAAGAATATACTACAGCTATCGCTTCTTCTTGGGGCCGTATCCATTTAGGCCAAGCCGAAGAAAAAATGGTTAAAAACGGACAAGTCGTTTCTGTTTTTATGAACTATTTCGCTGACGAAACCATTGATAGCTTAACAAGTCCAAATGGTTTAGTTTTCGGTTCACTTTCAAATATCGAACGTATGGACAATGACTTGTATCAAAACGTTGAGCAAGTTGGTTTACCACTATTTATTCAAACAGCAAAAGATTATTTCAACTAATACACTGAATCAAACAGGAGGAAGATTAAAATGGATGTACGAATTATTATGGGTAGTTCAAGTGATGTAAAGATTGCAGAAAAGGTGACTACTTTTCTGAAAAAATTTAACGTAGCTTATGAGGTGACTGTTATCTCAGCGCATCGTGCGTTAGGAACTTTAGATGAGTTAATGGCGCAGGAAGATGCAAAAGTTTATATTGGAATTGCCGGTAAAGCGGCTCATTTAAGTGGCGTAATGGCAGGTATGACAACAAAACCCGTTATTGGAATCCCGGTAAAATCTTCGACGCTCGACGGCTTAGATGCCCTCTTATCAACGGTTCAAATGCCTAAAGGTGTTCCAGTTGCAACAATGACGATTGACGGTGGAGAAAACGCCGCTATCTTTGCGACACAGATTTTAGCTTTACAAAATGATGAATTAGCTCAAGCGCTAAAAGATTACAAAGTTGAGATGTCCGAAGGGGTTCGTCAAATGAATGACGATTCCGCAGTTAAAGCGTTATAAAAAGGAGATATTATGAGCGGTATACTAGGTGTCTTTAGTTTCGAAGACTATACAGTCTTTCCAAAAGTTTATTATGGCCTCTATGCTTTACAGCATCGCGGACAAGAAGGTGTTGGTATAGGAACGATCGCCAACAATAAAACATATGTCGAAAGAAATTCTGGGCTTATTAGCGAAACATTTGGTAGTGGTTTAACGGACCATATGCCCGGCAATAAGGGAATTGGTTTTGTCGAGTACAATATCAAAGGTGAAAACAAAGCCAAGATGCCTGTTGCTCGTAATAATTCTTTACTCGGAATTGATGGCGTAATTGAAAATACGGATTTTTCCGTGGATGAATGTATCGACTTATTGAGTGGTCCCCTTGATGAAATCCAACCTTATTTTGAAAAAATCACAGGAAAATTCACTTTAATCTTTATGAATGAGGAACGGTTTATCGTGTATAAAAACCGCGATGGAATCAAACCTTTGTCCATTGGAAGACTTGGCAGCACGATGGTCGCTTCTTCTGAAACTTGTGCGATCGAAACGATTGGCGGTAACATCATTCGGGAGATTCAACCTGGGGAATTATTTGTTCAAACAAAGACACATTCAACCAGTTATTATTTAACCAATGCCATTGAATCTACCGAAAACTTAGATGCTTTTGAATTTATTTATACAGCTAGACCCGACTCCATTTTGGATGGCGTCTCAGTCTATCAGGCACGCTACCGATTGGGTGAGGCCTTATGGCAAGAGAATCCGATCCAAGATGCCGTTGTTATGGGGGCGCCTGATTCAGGTATTATTGCCTCTCTTGGCTACGCCAATGCTTCTGGTTTGCCTTATCAAGAAGGTTTCGTACGAAATCGCTATGTGGGTCGAACATTTATCAAATCTACAGAGCTCGAGCGTGAACAAGGGATCCAAGTCAAATTAACCCCTATTCGCCAAAATGTGGCCAATCGTAATATTATTTTAGTTGATGATTCGATTGTGCGTGGCACAACTATTAAGCGAACCGTTAAAAACTTGAAGGAGATGGGTGCCAATTCCGTACACGTTCGAATTGCTTCGCCTGCAATCATAAGTCCTGAAAGCATTACACTGGATATTCAAGAGAAAAAAGATTTAATTGCCGCAAATTATACGTTAGATGAAATGCAAGAAATTATCGGATGCGATTCGCTCCACTTCCTTAGTTTAGAAGGGTTTTATCGCGCAATAGGACGCAGAAAAATGTATGATCATTATTTTGCACGTTCAATGAATTAGGAGGATTTTCAATGGGATTAGATTATAAAGCAGCTGGTGTCGATAAAGAAGCTGGCTATAAACAAGTACAGTTAATTAAAGATATGGTTCAAGCGACATTTACAGATGAGGTTTTAACAGATGTCGGTGGCTTTTCAGGTTTATTTCAACCAAATTTAACGGATGTGGCTGAACCTGTTTTTGTTTCGGGTACAGATGGTGTCGGAACAAAACTAAAAATCGCTCAAGCTTTAGATAAACATGACACAATTGGTATCGACTTAGTTGCTATGTGCGTGAATGATATTCTTTGCCAAGGTGCTCGTCCTCTCTTCTTCTTGGACTATATTGCGACAGGTAAACTAGATCCTGAAAAAATGGCTACAATTGTTTCTGGTGTAGCCGAAGGTTGTAAGCAGTCTTCATCTGCTTTAATCGGTGGCGAAACAGCCGAAATGCCTGGATTATATGGTGAAAATGAATATGATTTAGCAGGTTTTTCAGTAGGTATGGTGGATAAGAAGAAAATTATTACAGGAAAAGATATTACAGCTGGCGATGTGGCGATTGGACTCGCTTCTTCTGGCGTACATTCTAATGGCTTCTCTTTAGTTCGTGCGGTTTTAGATAAGCATGCGATTGATTTCAAAGATACAGTCGAAGGAATTGATGGGCCTATTGGCGAAGCGTTACTCGAACCGACAAAAATTTATGCGAATGAAATTCAAGCGCTCCTTCAAGAGGTAGAAATCAAAGGTTTAGCACATATCACAGGTGGCGGGCTTTACGAGAACTTACCACGTGTTTTGCCTGAAGCATTCGGTATTGAAATCGATACGACAGTTATTCCTGAACAAAAAATCTTCCAAGTGATTCAAGAATTAGGCAGAATTGCGACGGAGGAAATGTACAATACCTTCAATATGGGTGTTGGAATGGTGGCCTTTGTGTCAGAAGAAGACACAGATCAAACGCTCGCTTTATTAAGAGCCCAAGGCACAGAAGCTTTTGTACTGGGCCAAGTCTCTAGTGCAGTTGAAGGAGTCCAGTTAAAATGAGACGATTAGGTGTTTTAATTTCTGGAGGCGGCACTAATTTACAAGCGATTATTGATGCTTGTGAAAAAGAGAAAATTTCTGGTGAAGTTGCGGTCGTCCTTTCCAATAAAGAAGACGTATACGGGTTAGAACGTGCAAAAAAGCAGCACATTCCGCATTATGTTGCTCGTGACAACCAAGAGATTCTAGACATCCTTGAAAAAGAAAAGGTAGATCTTGTCGTATTAGCTGGCTACCTCAAAAAAATACCTAAAGAGATGATTGATCGTTACCCCAATAAAATTGTTAACATCCACCCTTCTCTTATCCCGGCTTTTGCTGGGAAAGGTTTTTACGGGATTAAAGTTCACGAAGCAGCGATTAAACGTGGAGTAAAGGTTTCCGGTGCAACGGTACATTTAGTCAATGAAGATTTAGATGCAGGTCCTATTTTAGAACAAGAAGTGGTTCCTGTTTTAAAATCAGATACACCTGAAGATTTACAACAACGCGTATTGAAAGTCGAACACCGCTTGTTAGTTCAAGCCATTCAATCATTATTAAAAGGAGAATATTAGACTATGCGAGCATTAGTATCTGTTTATGATAAAAAAGGCATCATTGAATTTTCTAAAGATTTAATTGAATTAGGTTGGGAAATCATTTCAACTGGTGGAACGTTAAATACTTTACAAGAAGCTGGTTTAGACGTGACTTCAGTAGATGATGTCACGCAATTTCAAGAAATTTTAGATGGTCGAGTCAAGACTCTTCATCCCGCAGTTCATGGGGGTATTTTGAATCGTCGGGACAATGAAAAAGACCAAAGTGAAATGAATAGCTTAGGTTTGAAATCAATTGATATGGTGGTTAATAATCTTTACCCTTTCGAAGAAACGGTTAAAAACCCTAAAAGTACCGATGCAGATATTATTGAGAACATCGATATTGGTGGGCCTTCTATGATTCGTGCAGCAGCTAAAAACTTTCAGGATGTTGTGATTGTCACTGATCCCTCTGACTATTCTGACATTATCGAGCAGCTAAAAGAAGATTCTTTAGGTATCAATTATCGACAACAATTAGCGACAAAGGCATTTCAACTAACGGCTTTTTACGATTCGATGATTGCTCAAACTTTTGCATTGAAAGCCGAAAGTGATCAATGGCCAACTTATCGAGTAGCAGGCTACCGCTTTAATGATGAACTTCGTTACGGTGAAAATCCGCATCAAGCAGCCGCCTATTATGAAAATCCTTTAGCGGATGACTATAAGTTCAAGCAATTGCATGGAAAACAACTTTCTTATAATAACTACAATGATATGAAAGCTTGTTTAGACTTAGTTGTTGAATTTAAAGACCCTGTTTCTGTTGCAATCAAGCACAACAACCCTTGTGGAGTGGCCATTGGTGATTCTGCCTTAGATGCCTATACGAAAGCATATAGCGTTGACCCCCACTCTATTTTCGGTGGAATTGTTGGGTTTAACCGTGAAATTAATAAAGAAACAGCTGAAAAATTAAGTGATATTTTCTTAGAAATCATTCTTGCCCCTCATTTTACGGAAGATGCTCTAGAGATTTTAACGAAAAAGAAAAATATTCGTTTGATCGAAGTATCAAATATCGAATCCTTTACGGGTCAAAAGCTTACAGCGAAAGAGGCTGTTGGTGGTCTGTTGGTTCAAGACCAGGATTTAGATTTAGTGAATGATGAAGGTATGAAATTGGTGACGGATAGAGAGGCAACTGAAGCTGAAATCAAGGAATTGGATTTTGCTTGGAAAGTCGCTAAACATATCTCGTCTAACGGAATGGTTGTGGCGAAAGGCGGAAAAGCGATTGGACTTGGACACGGTGAAGTGCGTCGTGTCTGGGCTTTAGAGAAGGCTTTAGAACGTTCTGAGTTCTCACTAGAGGGTGCGGTTGTCGCGTCAGATGGTTTCTTCTTTGCAGATACTATTGAAACATTAAACCAACACGACATTAAAGCTATCGTGCAACCTGGTGGCTCTGTGCAGGATGAAAAAGTAATCGAAACAGCAAATGCGTATGATATCACCGTTTTATTTACTGGAATGCGTCACTTTAAACATTAGGAGGATACAATGAATATTTTAGTGGTTGGCGGCGGCGGACGAGAGCATGCCCTCGCTTGGAAATTGAATCAGTCGGAACGTGTTGATCGAATTTTTGTTGCCCCTGGAAATGCGGGTACGGCTATTGGCTATACCAATGTAGCGATTGACCCGTTGGATTTTGAGCGTTTGATTGCTTTTTCAAAAGAAGAGAAGATTGAATTAGTCGTTGTTGGCCCTGAAGAACCTTTAAGCCATGGTATCGTGGATGCCTTTCAGGAAGCTGGCATTTCGATCTTTGGTCCGAATAAAGCCGATTCCCTTTTTGAAAGTTCTAAAGAATTTTCGAAGAAGTTTTTCATCAAGCACGACATTCCGACTGCACAATACGAATCCACAACGGATTACGATGAAGCGGTAGCTGTGATTAAAAAAATGGACTTCCCTGTGGTCATTAAGGCAGATGGTCTATGTGCTGGAAAAGGTGTCTTTATTGAACAAGACTTAGAGGCAGCTGAGGCGACTTTAACAGACATTTTAGTTGACGGTCGTTTTGGTGACCAAGGAGAAAAAGTCGTAATCGAAGAGTTTTTAGATGGTGTGGAGCAATCTCTCCTGTGTTTTGTATCCAACAATCGAATCATTCCAATGGAAACCGCTCAAGATTATAAAAAATTGGGCGAAGGCGATACCGGTTTAAATACAGGTGGTATTGGTGCTTACTCTCCTAGTCGTTACATCAATGACAAAATTAGTGAGTCGATTTCTAAAATTATTGCTAAGATTGAAAAAGGTCTAAATGAAGATGGTTTCAATTTCCACGGGATTTTATTTATTGGGTTTATGATTAAAAAGGATGAAGCGAAAGTGTTAGAATTTAACGTGCGTTTTGGCGATCCTGAAACTGAAGTTTTAATGCCACGTTTAAAGTCGGACTTATTGACTGTTATCGAAAAAACGATGGATCAAACCTTAGAAGAAAAGGATTTAGTCTGGGATGAGCGCGCAAGTGTAGGTGTTGTTTTACATTCTAATGGCTACCCAAATACTTTTGAAAATAATATACCCATTACAAAAATTCCTCAAGAGGTTTCTGAAAAGCAAATTCTTTTCCATAACGGAACGACTTTTGATAAAGAAGGACAACTAATTACTAATGGGGGCCGTGTGCTTACGCCAGTTGTACTTGCTGATAGTATTGAAGAAGCTCGCAAAGAAGCCTATCAATTCGTCGAACAAATTGAGGGCAAGAGTTTGCGTTATCGTCGAGATATTGCAAAAAAAGATTCCATTAAATCTACCGCTCTCTAATGGACAATTTTCCAACCGATAATTGGGATAAGTAAACCTACACCATTCGCAAATAAGTCCCGAAATTCAGGATCAAGGTTTCCTAAAATAATTCCAAGAATCAATGGAATAAGGATATTTAATACAGGAGATAAAAGAGAGCCATTCCGATTTAAAATCAGAGTGGCTCTCTTTTTAGTTTGATT
>DAIOTF010000033.1:4634-14237 GCA_036752165.1 Atopostipes sp. | reverse complement strand
TTTTTTCATCAAACATCTGTTCTACTCATTTCGATGTTTGTAATAGTATGATATAATAAAGAGGAATTTTTTTGAGGAAATGAGGAACTTTCAAAAGATGTATGAATACATAAAAGGAACAGTAGAAGAGGTCAATCCGAGTTATCTCGTGCTTGATAACAACGGCATTGGCTACCATGTGTTGATGGCCAATCCATTCCGTTTAGCGAATCAACTTAAAAAAGACACGACGGTTTATATTTACTACGGTGTCTCTCAAGATGATGTCCGTTTATACGGCTTTATCAATAAAGAAGAAAAAGAGTTGTTTTTAAAGTTAATTGGTGTTTCTGGAATTGGTCCAAAGAGTGCACTCGCTATCTTAGCGGCAGAAGATCATGTGGGACTTATTCAAGCGATTGAAGAGGAGAACGTCAAATATTTACAAAAGTTTCCAGGGGTTGGAAAGAAAACAGCCTCGCAAATTGTTTTGGATTTACAAGGGAAATTGGCTGATTTATCACCAGAAGTTATCGAAGTTTTTGGAGATGGAAAAGCCGATGCCGGCACTCGAAATATAGCTTTAGAAGAAGCGTTAGAAGCATTAAGCGTTCTCGGCTATACTCAGCGAGATATTAAGAAAGTCACACCGAAGTTAGAAGAGTTAACCGAAGGGTCAGCAGACGACTATATTCGCGAAGCATTAAAGCACTTAATTCACTAAAAGGAGGCGACGGAAAAGATGGATCAAGAACGAATGGTTTCAGACGAATTGCAAGATGAAGAGGAATATTTAGATGAAATGTCCTTGCGTCCGCAACGTTTAGAACAGTATATTGGTCAGGAAAAGCTAAAAAAAGAAATCAATATTTATATCCAGGCGGCAAAAAATCGAAGCGAAGCGCTTGATCATGTCTTGCTGTATGGACCTCCAGGACTTGGAAAAACGACCATGGCGATGGTAATTGCGAATGAAATGGGTACCAGTATCCGCACGACTAGTGGGCCGGCAATTGATAAAGCAGGCGACATTGTCGCGCTTTTAAACGATTTAGAGCCGGGTGGCATTTTGTTTATCGATGAAATCCATCGTCTCCCGATGTTTGTCGAAGAAATGCTTTATTCCGCGATGGAAGACTTTTTCATTGATATTATTATTGGTGAGGGAGAGACGGCACGTCCAGTTCATTTTTCACTCCCACCATTTACTTTAATTGGAGCAACGACGCGAGCGGGTCTTTTATCCGCACCACTCCGTGACCGGTTTGGAATTGTATCGCATATGAAATACTATTCGAATGATAGTTTGAGTGAAATTATTCACCGCACAAGTCAAGTATTAGGTGCAGAAGTTTTAGACGATGGGGCACTTGAAATTGCGAAGCGATCTCGGGGGACGCCACGAATTGCGAATCGTTTATTAAAACGCGTGCGAGATTTTGCGGAAGTAGAAGCAGATGGATTAATTACAGCGGATGTGGCTAGCGAAGCGCTTAATATGTTAAGTGTTGATAAAGCAGGCCTTGATTCAGTTGATCAAAAGTTTTTAGAAGTGATTATCCAGTTATACAAAGGTGGTCCAGTCGGTTTAAATACTTTATCTGCAAATATCGGTGAAGATATCGGAACGATTGAAGATATGGTAGAGCCCTATCTTTTACAAGAAGGATTTATTCAACGAACACCACGCGGACGAGTGGCGACTGAGAAAGCTTACCAGCATTTAAATGTGCCTTATTACGAGGATCAGAAATAGACGAAAATTAACCAACAGAAAGTGATGACAAGAGTGAGTAATTTTAAGACAGATGATTTTGATTTCGATTTGCCAGAAGAACTGATTGCGCAAGTGCCTTTGAAAGACCGGACAGCATCGAAATTAATGCTTTTAGATAGTGAAAATAAAACATTGGATGATAAAAAGTTCATCGATATTTTAGATGAACTTAATCCAGGAGATGCGCTAGTAATGAACGATACCCGTGTGTTGCCCGCACGATTGTATGGGACGAAAGTAGAGACGGGTGCGAATATTGAGGTGCTTCTGCTAACCAATACTGAAGGTGACCATTGGGAAACTTTGATGAAACCCGCAAAAAAAGCTCCAGTTGGTACAGAGATTGCGTTTGGTGACGGACGTCTCGTCGCAACCGTAACTGAAAAACTCGATTCCGGTGGACGGATGGTTGAATTTTCATATGATGGAATCTTTTTAGAAATTCTAGAAGACCTTGGTGAAATGCCGTTGCCCCCATATATTACAGAAACTTTAGATGAAGCAGAGCGCTACCAAACGGTATATGCCAAAGAAAATGGTTCAGCAGCTGCCCCGACAGCAGGCTTACATTTTACAGATGAAGTCTTGTCTAAATTAAAAGAAAAAGGCGTTAAATTAGCCTTTTTAACGTTACATGTGGGCTTAGGAACGTTTCGACCAGTGAATGTAGATAGTTTAGAAGACCATCAAATGCATAGTGAGTATTACAGTTTATCTGCTGAAACGGCAAGAGTACTAAATGAAACCAAAGAACAGGGTGGTCGAGTCGTTGCGGTAGGTACAACCAGTATTCGAACCTTAGAAACGATTGCACAAAAATTTGATGGACATTTAGAAGAAGACAGTGGCTGGACGGATATTTTTATAAGTCCAGGCTACACCTTTAAGTTTGTGGATGCTTTTTTAACGAATTTCCATTTACCAAAATCGACGCTCATCATGTTAGTGAGTGCTTTTGCCGGTCGGGAATTTGTTTTAGAAGCTTACCAACATGCCGTAGACGAGAACTATCGTTTCTTCAGTTTTGGAGATGCGATGTTTGTTAAATAGAGAAAAGGAAGAGATATTTTGAAACATGCTGTGAATTATACATTAGAGAAAAAAGAAAAACATACGGGTGCTCGCTTAGGAAAATTAGAAACACCGCATGGTACCTATGAAACACCAATGTTTATGCCAGTTGGAACACAAGCAACGGTTAAAGCGATGACACCAGAAGAATTAAAATCAATTGGTGCAGGCGTTATTTTAAGTAACACGTACCATTTATGGTTAAGACCAGGTTCTGAGTTGATTCAAGAAGCTGGTGGCTTACATGGCTTTATGAATTGGGACCAAGGAATCTTAACCGACTCGGGTGGTTTCCAAGTTTTCTCTCTATCGGATCGCCGTGAAATTACAGAAGAAGGCGTACATTTTAGAAGTCATTTAGATGGCAGTAAGAAATTCTTATCGCCTGAAAAATCGATTCAAGTGCAAAATGAATTAGGGGCCGACGTCATCATGAGTTTTGACGAATGTCCTCCGTTTGATGCTTCATACGAATATATGAAAAACTCGATTGAACGCACGACGAGATGGGCAGAACGAGGTCTTGAAGCGCATCAAAACTGGGATACGCAAGGCTTATTTGGAATTATGCAAGGTGGCGGATTTAAAGACTTACGTATTCAACATGCGCGCGATTTAGCCAGTATGGACTTTTCGGGTTACTCAATCGGTGGTTTGTCGGTAGGTGAAACGCATGAAGAAATGTTTGAAGTCTTAGATTATTTAACACCTGAAATGCCTGAAGATAAAACACGTTATTTGATGGGGGTTGGAACTCCGGCCGCTTTAATTGAAAGTGTCATTCGTGGGGTTGATATTTTTGACTGTGTTATGCCTACACGTATTGCACGCAATGGTACGATTATGACTAGTCAAGGGCGCTTAGTGGTTAAAAATGCCAAATATGCGCGTGACTGGCGACCAATGGATGAAAAATGTGATTGTTATGCTTGTCAAAATTATACAAGAGCCTATGTCCGTCACTTATTCAAGACCAATGAAATATTAGGGCACCGTCTTGCAACCATTCATAACTTACGCTTCCTGATTCGTTTGATGGAACAGATTCGCGAAGCGATTCGAGAAGACAACTTATTAGAATTCAGAGATGCATTTTTTGAAGAGTACGGTTACAATGAACCAAATGCGCGTACTTTTTGAGTGTGAAATCCAATGAAAATGACTTAAAAAGTGGAAATTTCGACAAAAATTTGATAGGGTTAAGAAGAACTAAAAATTAAAGCGTTATTTGAGAGGAAGAATTTACTTGGAATTATTGAGTCCATTACTTATGTTTGCGATTATGTTTGGAATTATGTATTTCTTACTGATTCGCCCACAAAAGAAACAACAAGAAAAAGTACAAAATATGTTAGATAGTTTAGCAGTAGGTGACAGCATTGTAACAATTGGTGGGATGCATGGAATTATCGACGAAATTAACGAAGAAGCTAAAACAGTGGTTATTGACTGTGAAGGGATTTATTTAACGTTTGAACGTCGTGCAATTTCACGTATTGTTGCTAAAGGAACCGATCCTGTTGTAGCAGATGCAGAAGATTTAGGGACAAATGAACCAGATGCAGTTGTTGAAGAAGATAATCTACCGGAAGATTAAATCTTCAATGCCAAATGGATGGAGGGCTGATGGATGGCAGAAGAACACAAGATAGAAGATTTTGATGTTTGGTTAAATATCATTAAGGATTCTTTTGCTAAGCAAGGCTACGAAAAGGTCAGTATGGAAGACCTTTGGGAGTATTGCGAAAAGTTTCTCTGGAAGCACGCCCGTCCGGCTCGCTATTTTGAGAAAGTCCGAGACATTATGGCAATTGAACCGAATGATTACTTCACCTATGTATCATTGAAAGCACAAGTCTATAATGTTTCACCTTTGGATGAAATGGATTTAGACGGCTTATTTTAATCAATAAATAAAAGAAATCTACAGACTAGATAGTTTGTAGATTTTTTTGCGTCTTTATGTAAAATGAAAGACAAGTTAGGAAACAAAATTTGTTTTCAGAAGGTATAGAAGCGAGTTAGGAAACAAAATTTATTTTCAAGAGGTATAGAAGCGAGTTAAGAAACGAAAATAAATTTGAGGAGGTATGGACCTAAGTTGCGAAACCAAAATAAATTTCAGAAGGTATAGAAGTGAATTAGGAAACGAAATTAATTTTCAAAAGGTATGGGCACTTTTTTCTCGAATAGGTGTTCGCTAAAGAAAAATTTATTGTATAATAAGGACATACAATCTTTAAAGAAAGGGGATGACGAGATGGAGTATGGAATTTTGCGATTTAAAGAACTTGAACGTGACACATCGAGAAAAATAATTCATGTCGATATGGATGCCTTTTATGCATCGGTTGAAATCAGAGAAAATCCAGACTTACGTGGCAAACCAGTCATTATTGCTCGTCATCCCAAAGAAAGTGGCGGACGAGGTGTTGTCGCGACCGCAAGTTACGAAGCGAGAAAATATGGGGTACATTCTGCAATGAGTGCCAAAAAAGCATTAGAACTATGCCCAGAAGGAATATTTGTCTCCGCAAATTTTGGCCTCTACCGCGAAGTTTCCAATCAAATTAGAGAAATTTTTCAACGACATACCGATATCATCCAACCTTTATCCTTAGATGAAGCGTATTTAGACGTGACAGAAAATAAAAAGAATATCCAATCAGCCACTCTTATCGCTCGAGAAATTCAAAGAGATATTTATAATGAACTCAAACTCACATGCTCAGCGGGTGTTTCTTATAATAAATTTTTGGCTAAACTGGCCTCAGATTTTAAAAAGCCAGCGGGAATTACCGTAGTTTCGCCTAAACGAGCGCATGCCTTTTTGATGCATTTAGACATTAAGAATTTTAGTGGCGTGGGTGAAAAAACGTTAGAAAAAATGCATGAATTGGCTATTTACACCGGACAAGATTTATACGATAAAACGGAATTGGAACTGTCCGAGCGTTTTGGGAAGTTAGGGCATTCTTTGTTCCGGAAAGTACGAGGGATTGACAATAGCCCTGTGGAAGCGGACCGAGAGCGGAAGTCTTTAGGAAAAGAGCGAACCTTTCAAAAAGACCTAATGCGTGATGAAGAAGCCTTGCAGTTTCTACGCTATATATCTCAAGAAGTATTTGAGGCACTACAAGCCAAAGAAATGCATGGGAAAACCGTCGTATTAAAAGTTCGCTATAGTGACTTTGAAACCCACACGCGTCGAAAAACGATGCTTAACTATATAGAAACAGTCGATGAATTATTTTCTATTGTATATAATTTATGGAATGAAACAGCAGAAGTCGAAAAAGGCGTTCGTTTACTAGGTGTAACGATGACGAATCTAGACCCTGTTTATTTTGAAAATATCCCTTTACCACTTTGGAAGAAGTCACAAGAGACTAAGAATTATTAAGATATGTATGCTATAGTTTAGTGTTAAGAAATCAAAGAAGAAAGTAGATGACCGATCATATGAGCACTGATAAATTTTATGAGACAAAAAAAGAAATTTTAGCTGAAATTAAGAAATGGAAAACAATTATTATTCACCGCCATGAGCGTCCAGATCCCGATGCATTAGGTTCGCAAAATGGCCTTGCTGAAATTATTCAAGCAAGTTTTCCAGAAAAGAGAGTATTTACAGCCGGTGAAAATAATTTATCCCTTGACTATATGAATTTAATGATAGAACCATCGGATGAGGACTACAAAGAAGCGCTAACGATTGTTGTAGATACCGCCAACCAACCCCGTGTAGATGATAAGCGTGCACTTGAAATCGCAAAACGCCTTATTAAAATTGATCACCATCCAGATGAAGATCAGTATGGAGATATCCAATGGGTGGATACATCCGCAAGTTCATGTAGTGAAATGATGACTGATTTCTGGTACACATTTAAAGATGAACTGACACTACCTACTGAAGCCGCACGTTTATTGTATGCTGGTATAGTAGGAGATACCAATCGTTTCTTATACCAATCGACTACGCCCAAAACGATGCGATTAGCCGCTGAATTAATGGAAAAAGATTTTTCTCATACGGAAGTCAATAATCACATGATTGAAATGGGGCCGGAAGTCGCTAAATTAACAGGTTATGTTTTAGAAAACTTAGTTGTTGAGAGCAGTGGAACGGGCCATATTATTCTGACTCAAGATATTTTAGACCACTTCAATCTAACGGATGAAAATACACATAAAATTGTTCCGCTACCAGGACAAATTCGAGGTGTTCTCAATTGGGGAATTTTTGTACAACAGCCAGATGGTAAATATCGTGCACGACTGCGTTCGAAAGGGCCTGTTATCAATGAAATCGCCAAAGAACATGGAGGCGGAGGCCATCCATTAGCAAGTGGTGCAAATGCTGAAGATGAAGCGGAAATTAATGAAATAGTCAAAAAGTTTGAACAAGCTGCAATTGCATTTAAAGAACAAAATAATGACTAGTGACCCTACTTTTACGCCAAATCGGACGTATTCTATTTATAGAAATCATCCCCAAGGCGGAGGGATAATCACCGGCCAATAAGCTATAATGAAAGAAGCAGTAGAATCACGATAACGAAACAGGTGATAAAACATGGATAATTTTAAAAAAAATGCAAAAGAATACGGTAAAAGAGGCTGGGAGTTTTTGAAGGAAATCCTCCAACGTATTTGGGTTGTCATTAAGCGAGCATGGAAAAAATACCATATTACAAAAGTGGGTATTTTGCTTGTTTTAACAGCCGGTCTCTTGCTAAGCATTTTTTTGACGGTTCAAGCGCGACAAGTTGATGTCGATAGGCTTCAAGTAGGTCTACAAGAGCCGACAACTATTTTAGATGATCAGGGAGAAGTTGCCGGAACCCTTTACGCTGAAAAAGGGACCTACACGCCGATTGAGGCTATTTCACCAACCATTCAACAAGGTGTAATCGCAACAGAAGATCAACGTTTTATGCGTCACCGTGGTTTTGACCTCATCGGAATTGGACGGGCGGCCTTTGGTTACATAACAGAAGGGCATATTGTCGGAGGCGGAAGCACAATTACCCAGCAACTAGCTAAAAATGCTTACTTAACAGCTGACCAAACCCTCCTTCGAAAATTAAAAGAGCTCTTTCTAGCCATTGAAATCGAAAAGACGTATCCTAAAGAAGAAATTTTAGAAATGTATCTGAATAACTCCTACTTTGGCCAAGGAGTATGGGGCGTGCAAGATGCATCTAAAAAGTATTTTAATAAAAATGCTTCAGACCTTTCAATTAGTGAAGGGGCAACACTTGCTGGATTACTCCAATCTCCTTCAAATACGAATCCACTCGATAATTACGAGCGGGCCATTAACCGAAGGGATACGGTTTTAATGTTGATGGAAGAAGTTGAAGCTATTACACCTGAAGAGCGGCAAACTGCGGCTTCAAGTGATTTAGTTTTAGCGGATGGGTACTATAAAGATAAGAATCCGTATCCGGCCTACTTTGATGCGGTGGTTGCTGAAGCAAAGGAGCGCTATGACTTTAAAGAAACAGAGATTTTAAATGGTGGGTACGTAATTTATACTTCTTTAAATCAAAATCAGCAACAACAAATGGACCAAGTGTATGATCAAGAATGGTTGTTTGAAACAGCACCTGATGATACGAAATCTGAAAGTGCTTCTGTTGCTATGAACCCAAAAACAGGTGGAGTTACGGCAATCGTTGGTGGACGTGATTATTCGCCGGGGAATTGGAACCGAGCGATTGCTTCGGATATGAAACGTCAACCCGGGTCAACGATTAAGCCATTAAGTGTGTACGCACCGGCCTTAGAAGCGGGCTATGAGCTTGATTCAATTTTAGTGGATGAATTGACAACGTATGGTGCGGATGACGCGGGTGAAAATGGCGACCAGTATGCCAATGTGGATCATACCTATGCGGGAGAAGTCCCGATGTATGAAGCACTGGGTCAAAGTAAAAATGCGGCGACGGTTTGGCTATTAAATGAAATAGGCATCGACAAAGGGATTAGAAAATTAAGACAATTTGGGATTCCAGTGGATGCAGAAAAAGAACGAAAATTGGGGTCAATCGCCCTTGGTGGAATGGAAGAAGGGGTCAATCCCCTGCAAATGGCAAGTGCTTATAGTGTATTTGCGAATGATGGTGTACGCATTGAGCCGTACTTTATTTCAAAGATTGTCGATCCCACCGGTGCAGTCGTTGTAGATAATTCGAAACCAAAAGAAAGCCGAGTCTTATCTACGGAAGTCAATGATGACATGAATCGAATGTTGTTGTATGTTTTCTCAAATGGGAACGCACAAATCGCCAAACCTTACGGCTATGAAGTCGCTGGAAAAACAGGAACTACGGATCGAGATACTGGAGAACCAGGAGTCAATGACCAATGGATTGTTGGCTACACACCTGATTTAGTAGTCGCTTCATGGGCAGGTTATGATAATCCAAATGAGTACCATCTAACCAATTACGCATCCAACGGAATAGGGCAAGTTTTGAAAGCTGAACTTGAAGCCATGATTCCTTATACCGAAAATACCCAATTTGCGGTTGATGAGGAAGAAATTCAAGTCATTGTCCGAGATAATCGCCGTGAAGAAACAACCGAAGCTTTGCGCAGAGGTTTAAAACGAACGGGTGAATTCTTAGAAGACACAACGAAGAAAGCAATCAATGGTGCCAGAAGATTATTAGAGTCATTTTCAAATCGATAAGTGGTTGAGAGCCTACAATTTCCTTAGATGGGAGTTTGTAGGTTCTTTTTTGTGTAAAAACTGTAAAAAATGA
>DAIOTF010000033.1:0-4534 GCA_036752165.1 Atopostipes sp. | reverse complement strand
AAAATTCACTCGCAAAAAACACTTAACTATTTTAGGTTAAAATACTTTGTCCGTTTTTTGGTAAATATTGGAAAAAGACTCAAGATTTTGTTATACTCATAAAGGTTAAGGGAAGGAGGCTCACAATGGCAAATATTTACGATACAGTAAACCAAGTTGAGCGCGAATTACGTGAAACAGAACAATACATTACCTTAAAAGAAGGAATTGAAGCAGTAAAAGCGGATGAAGATGCAAACGCAATACTGACAGATTTCCAAGGTGTTCAGCAACTCTTTTTCCAAAAGCAACAAATGGGACAAGAAATTTCTGAAGAAGAAGCCGCACAAGCGCAAGAAGTTTCACAAAAAATGCAAGAAAACGAATTAACTTCGGAATTAATGGAAAAAGAACAACAATTGAATCAGGTTCTAACGGATGTTAACCAAATCATCATGAAACCTATTCAAGAACTTTACCAATAATTTCTAAATTTGGCTGGCTGTCATGGCGAGCCAATTTTTCCCGATTCAAAAGAACATATGTACCCATAAGGTGGTGAAAAAATGATTACATTTATACATGCAGCGGATCTCCATTTAGATACGCCTTTTTCAGGACTCGAACGAACGTCTAAAGAATTAGCTTCTAAATTAAGAGAAGCTCCTTTTGAATCATTGGCCAATATTGTCGACAAAGCCATTGCGGAAGGAGTGGATTTTGTGCTTTTAGCGGGGGATTTGTATAACACGGAGCACATTAACATAAAAGCGCAGAGCTTGTTTGTCGAGCAACTAGAGCGACTGAATCAAGCGGAAATTCCCGTCTTTCTTACGCGAGGAAATCACGACTATTTGACGGAAGATACTAAAACACTATCTCTGCCCCTACCAAATAATGTGTTTACATACACGGCTGAAGTGACCACTCACCAAATAATAACTAAAGGTAACCAACGAGTAGCCGTTACTGGCTTTAGTTATGATTCTAAATGGATTTTTGAGCGGAAAATTGAGGAATATCCGACCCGTCAATCGAATGTGGATTTACAAATCGGTATGCTTCATGGCTCACTCGATCGTCTCGAAACAACAGAAGCAACCTATGCGCCTTTTACAATAAATGAACTCCAAAGTAAGCAGTATGATTACTGGGCTTTAGGACATATTCACAAGCGACAACAAATTTCAGCTAACCCTTTAGCGATTTATCCTGGGAACATTCAAGGCTTACATAAAAATGAAACCGGCCCAAAAGGTGCGATGTTAGTGAAATGGTCGCCACGCGAAATAACCACGGAGTTTTTTAAAACAGCACCCGTAGTTTGGCAAAACATCAAAGTTGATATCTCCGGTATCGAGCGACTTTCAGAACTTTTAAAAACCGTTCAAGGTGAAATAAAGGCAAATGAGCAGTCAGAAGATGTGCTCATTCATTTAAAACTTGAGGCAACGGAAGATATTGATGAAGGTTTAGTCTCAACGATTCAAGGTTTAGATTTTCCCGATCAATTAACGAGACAATTAGGCTTAAAAAATCATTGGTTTGTCCAAGTTGAGTTACGCTTAATAGAAACAAGTGAGCGGGTAGCCTTAGGCAAAATGCATCCAGAAATTTGGCAGGAAGTCCTTAAAAAAACGCAAAAAAAATCAGTGTTTGATGAAAAAACAGCGAATGTTTTTCAACAAATTCCGGCTCGGTATTTAATCAAAGAAGACGATGAATCGTATCGAGAAGAAATGATTCAAAGAGCCATCGAAAAAATTCAGATGAAATAAAATAAGAAAAGAGGTGGAAAAATGCGAATTAAACGACTTGAAATCTATGGCTATGGAAAGTGGGTGGATACCACTTTCAATTTAGAAGAAGACATCCATATGTTTTATGGTGAAAATGAGGCAGGTAAATCCACCCTAATGTCTTTCATTCATAGTATCTTATTTGGTTTTCCGACACGAAATAGTACGTTACTCCGCTATGAACCACGCGAGAGCTCAAGATATGGTGGTAAGATCATTGCAGAAGATAATCGTTTTGGCGAAGTCATTATTGAACGCATTCATGGAAAAGTTACAGGAAATGTAGAAGTAACTTTAGAAGATGGAACAATAGGTCAAGAGGAATTATTAGATTCTGTTTTATACGGGATAGACCGGACAATGTTTCAAAATATTTTTTCATTTTCTTTAACGGATATTGAGAATGTACATAAATTAAATAAAGATCAGTTGAGTCGCTATTTATTAACGATTGGAACCCATGGTACAGAACATTTTTTAGAATTGGCCGATCAATTTCATGCCGATGCAGATAAACTTTATCGTCCTTCTGGCCGTGTATTGGAATTAAACCAGCAACTCGAAAAAATTAAAAAACAAGAAGAACAACTTATTGCATTAGAGAAAAATAATGGGAATTATTTAAATCTTTTGAATCAAAATTTAAATGAAAAAGAAGCTTTAAATAAAGTAGAAGATAAAGAAATTCAAAAGAAAGAAGAGCTAAATACACTTCGCGAATTTAAAAAACAACACCATGTTTTGCAAGAAATCAAGACTCTTGCAGAAGAAGTCGCAAAAATTCAACTACCTCCGTTAAAAGAAGACGGGCGTTATTTACTCGATGAATATAAACGTGAATTAACGAATTTACAGACGCAATTAGAAGAAATTAAAAATAAACAAAAAGAAGAATTAGCGACCCTAGAGGAAGGGGAGCTACTTGGAAAATACCAAGAGCACCGTGAAGCAATCGACTCATTAGAAAATGACTTACCTGATCTAATCGAAGCCTATAGTGCATACGAGAATATGAAAGCGAAACGAGTTGAAGTAGAAAATCAACTCTATCAACTAAAGCTAGAGTTGGATATGAATCAGTCGGCTAAAGGACTTCGACCTTTTACAACGATCGAAGCTCAAAACGTCCGGTCACTTTCTATAAAAAATAAAAACATTCTTTCAGAAGATGAAAAACTGAGCGCAGAAATTTCTGCGATGCAAAATGAGTTGAACTTAAAAAATCAAAAACTTGATCAATATGAAGATATGATGTGGGATGCCACAGAGTTTAAAGAAGTAGAAACAGAATTAATAGCTGCTCAAAAAGAAGAGGATCATTCAGCGACTAGAAACCGGACACCGCTTGTCTTAGGAATTTTAGGAGCCATTGTACTTGGTCTAGGAGCTATTTTATTAGCATCTCCATTTAATTGGATATTGGGTCTATTGGCTGTTATTTCGTTAATTATTGGTAGTGTTTTGTCTAAAGAAAAACCAAAGATTCAAATGAACGACTATTCGTATTTACAAAAAGAATACGACCGACAAAAATTGTTAAAAGACGAATGGCAAGATGCTTTGAGTGATTTAGATGCGCTTCAAGAAAATTATCAAAGGGTTTTAAAAAAACAAGAGGGTTTGGTCAATCAACAGAAAGTTTATGAAACAGAGTGGCGTGAAGTACTTAAAACGCATCTCTTACCCCTTCATTATCCGTTAGCGGAAGCTGAACAGATTATTGAAAAAGCGAATGCATATAGTGAAGTATTTAAAACGATTAATGAATCTACCGAAAAACAAGCTGAACTTGAGAAAAGTTTAGAAGAAAAAACAGCCCCTGTTGTAGATATACTTTCACTTGAAGAATCGGCTTCGTATGGAAAAAGAATCACCGAGTTTCGAACGTATCATTCGCGACTGCGTCAAGAAATGACCAAAGAACAAGATAAAATCCAGCAATTAAATGCATGGAATCATGAAGAAAAACAAATCAAACAAAAATTGGAAATGAATAAGGAAAAAACACAACTGTTACTTGATACTGCCGATACAAAGACAGAAGAGGAATTTGTAGCGCTGTATCAGAAAAAAGATGCATTGGATAAAAAGAAAAGTAGACTCAAGTTCTTACAAGAAAATGCACCAAGTTTCGATCCGTCGAAAAAATTGCCGACTAAAGAAGAGTTAGATAATAAAGAAAAAAGAATACAACACGAGCTACAAGATATTCTCACCAACAAAAGAGAGGCCCTACGGAAACAAGCAAATACACAATTATCAATCGAACGTCTTGAAAAAGACGGCACGTATACGGATGCTTTACAAACTTTTGAAAATCAGAAAGCGACAATCCAACGCTTGGTTGATGAGTGGGTTTCAGCTAAACTAGCAGCAGGTATGATTCAAGAAGCATTGAATCAGGTCACTGAGGATCGCTTTAAAGAAATATTAGCGGACGCGCAAACATATTTTCA
Organism: Atopostipes sp.; assembly: GCA_036752165.1. Classification (GTDB taxonomy): domain Bacteria; phylum Bacillota; class Bacilli; order Lactobacillales; family Carnobacteriaceae_A; genus Atopostipes. The sequence continues at coordinate 300 of DAIOTF010000033.1, read as the reverse complement.
CTTGTTAACGGACGGCGAATACGAGAAAATAGTGTTTAAGGATGAAGAATTATTTGTTCGCGAACAAACGGGTCAATTAGTGGATGTACGAGTCTTATCGCGTGGCACAGCTGAACCTTTATATGTGGCTATTCGTTTAGCCTATATTAAAAATACTCAAGACATTATGGAGCTTCCGATTATTATGGACGATCCTTTTGTAAATTTTGATCAGAAACGTCGTCAAAATATGTACCGTTTACTGACTCAATTAAGTAGTGACTTGCAATTAATTTATTTCACCTTTGATTCAGAAGCTTT
>DAIOTF010000032.1:0-14302 GCA_036752165.1 Atopostipes sp. | reverse complement strand
ATTTGCGATTGCGGATCCTTATCGCGCCGTGACTCATAATAAAGGCATTATGAATGGTATTGATTCAGTCTTAGTCGCGACGGGAAATGATTGGCGTGCCGTTGAAGCGGGCGTCCATGCTTATGCTTCAAAATCAGGGCAATATCGTGCCCTTTCAAGATGGACGAAAGATACAAATGGAAACTTACGTGGTGAATTAACCATTCCCTTGTCTGTTGGTTCCGTTGGTGGAACTTTATCGATTCATCCTTCGGCGCAATTTGCTTATCGTTTATTAGGTGAGCCTAATGCTCGTGAGCTGTCGAGTATTTTAGCTTGTGTTGGTTTAGGTCAAAATTTAGCTGCAGTTCGGGCTTTAGTCACGGATGGCATTCAAAAGGGCCATATGAGTTTGCAAGCTCGCGCCTTAGCGATTCGTGTAGGAGCTGAAGGCGACCAGATTGAACAAGTCGCTAGTCTTCTTCAAGAAGCGAAACATATGAATTCAGAAACAGCAAAACATATTTTAAAGGATTTAAATTAATTAATTTTAAAAATAGAAAAAGGATGTGGATTTTTTTATGTGGAAAGAATTTAAAGAATTTATTATGCGTGGAAATGTTGTCGAGTTAGCTGTTGGATTGGTTATGGGTTCTGCTTTTACTGCAATTGTTAACTCCTTAGTCGAATATATTATTATGCCGTTCATTGCAGGAGTTGCAGGGAGTGCGAGTGTAGAATCTTTAGCCTTTACCTTCAACGGTTCACCAATTAAATACGGTTTCTTTTTACAAGCTATTATTGATTTCTTACTTATTGCCTTAGTGTTATTCTTTGCCATCAAAGGGCTAAATACCTTAACTCGTACATTAAGACGTGAAGAAGAAGAATTAGATGAAGAACCGCCTGTTCCAACTGCAGAAGACTACTTAAAAGAAATCCGTGATTTATTAGCCGGCCAAGAAGATACAATAAACTAGATAATATTAGAAGAGTTGATGTTAATCAGCTCTTTTTTTGTTGCCTTCAAAAATTAATATATAAAAGTTTCGTGGAATTTGAGAAAAAAAGGTATTTATATATATAGGGGATAAAATTATAAAGGGTGAGTCTATGTATATTTATAAAACAAATTTATCAAAGAATTCTGGTGTTCCATCACAGTTTGACTTTTTGAAGGTTTCTAATCAACGAGGTTTATTGAGGACTAGTAACGACAAAACCTTATATAGAAATTTAATGGTTGGTGCGCAAGGTGAACAATATATGGTGGATATGTTGAAAAAATATGGTCAGAAGCACTGGATCGTTTTACGAAATATATGGATGGATGTTCAAGGGATTTACGAAAGTGATTTAATACTTCTAACTAGCTATATGCCCTATGTATTTGAAGTAAAAAATTACGACGGCTTGTTCGAGTATGAAGATTACCGCTGCCGTCTAAATGGGAATCGATTAAAAGATAATTGTGTTTATCAAGCCCAAAAAAGTTTAATTAATCTGAAAAATATTTGTAAGAGGTTTGATCGTTCGATTTCTGCCAAAGGGGCTTTGTTAATGGTCGGTGAACATAATGATGTACAAATTCATTCTAAGATTGAAGAAGTTGAATGTAAAACACGTTATCAAATTCGAAACTATATTCAAGAAATTGCTCAGTTTGAAAAGGGATATTATCAAAAATCACTTGATGTTCATCAATTGCTCAACCATTTTGAGAAATATGAAACGTTAAATCCTTTCGGTCCACATGAGTCATATTCACCAATAGAAGTATTAGAAGGCCGTCTAGGAATCTATTGTCGAAGATGTGGAACGTATGATGTGGAATCGAGTCGAAAATTTATAAAGTGCAAAAATAATCATGAAGAGCTACGACTTGATGCAGTTATTCGGACAATCCATGAGTTTGGAATCCTGACATTTGAGCATGATTTCTTCATGCGAAGCCACTTGAGTCAGTTTATGGACAATCAGGTCTCAGATTCTTATCTTGTTCGAACGCTTAATCGCTACTTTACTAAAGTACAGAATGGGAAGTATGCTAAGTATGAAAATAAGAAAGTACTCTAATCAAGCTATAATTTTTTTATGGACGGGTTAAACGCTTTAATCAAGCTGTAATTTTTTTATGGACGGGTTAAACGCTCTAATTAGGCTGTAATTTTTTTACAGCCTGATTAAACCCTATACAACCGAAAAACCACCAATTCCGCTTTGGGATTGGTGGTCTCTTTTGAATTTTATTAGTTAAAGTGAACCCAAAACTTCTTCTCTGCGTATTGTTGTATTCCGATAGCTGCTGCAATCACTAGCAATGTAAGAACGATGGATATTGTAAGAGTAAGGGCAAATTGATTGGTTGCAAGAAGCCAGAAACTTAGGCCCATAATCGCAAATGCTCCTATAATAACAACAATAAAGTTAAGAAAGATTCGAGCAAATTGATTCATTCCTCTTTGCGTTAATTCAGTAAAGTTATTCCAGTCCAAATTAAGTAAACGGTAATCTCGCATAAAGAAATATAAAGCAAAGATATAAGTACCGATAGTGAATCCTAAAAACAGGCTCAAAATGAACAGTATAGGGAGTTGGATATAAAAAGCAAAGCCCCCTAAAATCAATGCCCCGATCACCCACTCTATACAAAACGAAAACCAATATTTAAACTTCATATAGTCTAAAAAGGATATCGGTAAGGATTTAAAATAGTGGTAGTTTTCTTTATCGAAAGAAATAATCACGCCACTCACCGAGTGTTCGCCGGTGATTAAAAAGGAAAAAACTAAGCCGCCTAAAACAAACACGCCCCATAAAGCAGGAACTTCTGATAAGAAAGAAGCCTCGAGTCGCCCTTCACTAAACAGCATGGGTGCGATAATAATTAATGGAAAATAGAATTTCGCAAAAATCACTTGAATAATAAAACTTGTATCTTGTAATTGTCGCAACTGATAACGGACTAACAGTTGACGAATAGATTGCGTTTTTTGAATTCCACGCTCTTTTCTTTTTGGTTTTGTTTGCGAAGCAGAAGGGGCTTGATCTTCTGAGTACAAATTTGGAATTATCCATTTAAATGCAACGAACGATAACCCTGCTGCAACAAGTCCCCAGCTTCCAACCTTTAACCAACCCTCTAAATAACTTTCTGGATTGAAAATCTCATGAAAGCCTAAAAACAAGGGAAATACGTTGCTGTCCAACAAGCCGGATTCACTGTATTGTGTGGTGTCGTTGGAATAGATGAAAAACATGAGACCTAGAAACAAAAAGAGGTATATAATAATCGTAAAGACTTTTTTATGGCGCAGGTAAAACGGAATTTGATGCAGTAAATAAATCAGCGTAAAAGGAACTAACAAAAGGACAACGACAAAGATTAAAGTGCTTATTAAAGCAACAAGCACTACCCAAAAAAGATTGTGTCCCGTCTGCCACCCTAACATCGTAATTAAAACAAATGGTAGGATAAGAAAGGCCGCTGTATTCAGTACAATCGTCAAAATTTTCGAAACGAAAAATTCACTCGTTGAAAAAGGCAAGGATAAAAACTCACTTAAATTCGTATCATCAAAAAATAAATTAAAGATTAACTGATACATTTGAAAGAAGACAAATACCGCCATGAATCCCAATGATTGTGTATATAAGCCGGGATAATCCTTAAGTGGCACGTTAAAGAATACTGTTCCAAAAAACATTGTAAAAATAAGTAAAAATAAGCCATTTTGTAAAAGGATACGCCACCAAATACTAGATTTTGTGACTTTATCGCTTTTATTGTTTTGATTGGACTGGCGATTAGTTTGTAGCAAATCAACCATTACCAGCTCTCTAATCTGTTTCCAACGCATCATAAGCCTTCACCTACTGGTTGACTATTAGAAGCACGTCCAGCCATTCTTAAGTATATCGTTTCAAGTGACTCATTCTCATTTTGTGCTTGCAAGTCCTCAATCGTGCCGTTATAAAGCACTTCTCCTTTTCTTAAAATGGCAATTTCATCACAGAGTTCTTCGGCATGTTCTAAATTGTGGGTTGAAAATAAAACGATATTTCCGGCATCGGCATGTTCACGCATCAATTGCTTTAAATCAAAAATCGCTTGTGGATCTAAACCTGTCATCGGTTCATCTAACACTAATATTCTCGGATGTGCAACTAAAACCCCAATTAGAAATGTTTTTTGGCGCATCCCGTGAGAAAACGTCTCAATTAAATCGTGCGCACTCTCCTGCATTTCAAATAATTCCATATAATAAGTTAGGCGCGTCTGATACTCTTCTTCTGGAATTTCATACGCAGCACACATCAATTCCCAGTACTCGCTAGCTCTTAATCGTAAAAATATATTTGGTGTATCTGCCACATAACCAATTTTTGGTTTTATCTTATTTCTCTGTTGTTCTAAACCTTCGCCATTGATTAAAACCTCACCAGCCGTTTGATTTATGATACTCACAAGGATTTTAATCGCTGTTGATTTTCCAGCCCCATTGTGGCCGATTAATCCAAATATCTGCCCATTTTGAATTTTGAAAGAGACTTCATTTAGAGCGGTCGTCTCACCATATTGTTTTGTCACTTGATTAAATTCAATCATCTCGTATCCTCCAGTTTATTTGTTCATTTTCTTTCTCCATTTAGGATAAAACAAACAATAATTGAAAGCAATTCTAGTTAAATGTGTGGTATTCTTAATAGGTATCCAGCACATTATCAACATTTTCGAAGAAAGATACAAGAAAGAGTGAGCACAATTAAAAATAAAAATACTTTTAAGTATACAGTTGAAGAGTCAACGACTCTATTACCCTTTTTACTAAAAACATTGTCAAATAAAAGCCGTAACTCGGTAAAATCCATTATGACCCGTGGGCAAGTGAGTTTAAATGGACGCACAATCACGAAGCACGATCACCCACTAGAACCCGGACAAGTCCTTGAAATCCTAAGCAACAAAGCAAATAAGAAACTAGATGCCTTACGAGGCCTTACCATCATTCACGAAGATCAAGACCTCATTGTCATCAATAAAGACCCTGGGGTGTTGTCTATGGCAGGAAAGAAGCCAAATGAACTGAACGCCTACAAGCAATTAGATAACTACATCAAAGCTGAAAACCCTAAAAATGGCATTTTTATTGTTCACCGTTTAGACCGTGATACTTCTGGTGTCATGATTTTTGCGAAAAATTTTGAAACACAACAAAAATTACAAGATAATTGGGCCGATGTAGTTAAAGAGCGTATTTATATTGCATTAGTCGAAGGTGTTGTTGAAAAAGATAAAGATACGATTACTTCTTGGTTAACAGCTAATGACGCTTTGCGTGTGTATTCAAGCCCTTATGATAATGGTGGAAAATATGCCATTACTCACTACAAGAAAATCGGTGGAAATGACCAGTATTCTTTACTTGAAGTTGAATTAGAAACAGGAAGAAAAAATCAAATCCGCGTGCATATGCAAGATATCGGCCATCCAGTTGTGCGAGATAAAAAATATGGCGCAAAAACCAACCCTATTAAACGAGTAGGCCTACATGCGAGTACTTTAGCTTTTATCCATCCACGCACTGATGAATTGGTTCGTTATACCGTTAAACCGCCTCGAAGTTTTTATCGAGCAGTCTCAGCAAGTGAATGAAATTTTAAAAAGGGACGCAGTCAAAATCTGCGTCCCTTTTTTATTCTATTTAAATTATTCAGCCATCCCGTATCGGCGACGGTGATCGTCTAAACCGTTAAAAATAAAGTCGCCTTTATTCGTATATAAGGCTCCTATTTTCATATTTCCATCTTCGTCTCCAAACACAGGTCTTTCTAGAATTTCTTCGTATTCTTCAATTGTTAATTTTACACGATTATCAAGTAATGATTCATTTTCTTCTTTCATTAACTGCTTTTCAAAGCCTTCTTGCAATTGACCAGCAAAGAACTCACCTACTGAACCAGATCCATAACTGTACAAGCCAATTCGATCGCCCGCTTCCAGTCCTTTCGCCTGCTCCAATAGAGAAATTAAGTTGAGGTATAAAGAACCCGTATAAATATTCCCTACGTTTTTATTATAGATAATAGCTGATTCATAGTACTTTTCAAAACGCTCAGCCGTCTCTTCATCCATTTCATCGGCTAGAGCTTGTAGGGCTTTACGTCCCATCTTCGTGTAAGGCACATGGAAAGTTAAGGCTTCAAATTCTGAAAGATTCCCTTTATGTGTTTCTTTGTAGTGATTCCAAGTCGCCATTAAAGTGCCAAGATACGCTTCGTTTGAATATTTTCCATCCACATAAGGGAACTCCGCATACGTTGGACGCCAGAAGTCGTCTGTAGCTTTAGTGAAATAACCACTTTCAGGCTCAATCGCAAGAATACTTGGATTCGCAGACAGCAACATTGCTACAGCGCCAGCACCTTGTGTTGGCTCTCCACCTGTTTTAATCCCGTATTTTGCGATATCACTTGCTAACACCAGGACTTTGCTTCCAGGACGTAAGGCTAAATGTCCCATAGCAAGCTGGATGCCTGCTGTGGCACTATAACAAGCTTGTTTCAATTCAACAGAACGCGTGTTAGGCTGAAGTCCTATCAGCTCGTGTACCCACGTTCCTGCTGAACGAGAGAAGTCAACACTTGATTCTGTCGCAAATAAGACCATATCAATCGCTTCTTTATCACTGTCTGTTAAAATTCGATTGGCAGCATTCGAAGCCATTGCTACAATATCATAGGCTTTAGGAGCAATACTCATTTTTTCTTGCCCAATCCCAATTATATATTTATTTGGATCTACATCTCGCTCTTTAGCAAGATCCACCATATCTAAATAAGCTGGTGGTGTATAAAATCCAAGTTTATCTATACCAAGTTTCATATTTTAATTCTCCTTAATTAAAATCACGTTCATTACATTTAATAATATCTTTTAATATTTTAAATGTGCACAATATATTATAACCTACAATTCTTAAGATTTTCTGAATATGGTCTAGAAAAAATATTATTGCGTATATTTTGTACATTAAAGTACTTTGATTTATAATACATATAACAACTATACTAAATTCAACAGGAGTGATAAACATGAGTGGAAAATTCTCATCATTTGTTAAAGGTGTTTTAGTCGGTTTAGGTGTTGGATTATTAGCGGCTCCTAAAAGTGGAAAAGAAACTCGATCAGATATTAGTCATAAACTCGACGAATTAAAAGAACAAGGGATGGAATACGCTGATTTAGCGAGTGAAAAAGGTGCTGAAATTGCTCAAACTTCAAAACAAGCATCAGCGGATGTTCGCCAATCTTTAGTTGATTCGTCTAAAGAATTACGCGCAACTTTAACTGATGCAGCTCAAGATGTTCAACGTACAACAGAAAAAGTAGTAGACGACGTTGGAAGTACTGCAAAAGATGCGAAAGAAGATTTAGGCGACACAGCATCTATTGTACGAATGGAAGCAGAAGAAACAGTGGCTGCAGCTGCTCAAGATTTAAAAGAAACTTCAGATCAAACAGCGGATGACGTAAAAGATACAGCGAAAGACGTTGAAGACGAAGTAAAAAGATAAAAACACGAAGTTTTTTATAATCGCAAGGAGACAACCTTCAGTTGTTTTCTTGCGATTTATTTATGTGTAAAGATTTTATAGTATGAACAATATGAAGAAATAATGTAGAATATTTCACAAGAATTGGATATAATGAAGACATTACAAAGGTGAAAGAAGGAAACGTGAATGTTATTAGAAAATAAAGTAGCGATTATTACAGGAGCCGGAAGCGGATTTGGCCGTGCTACAGCAGAATTGTATGCAAAAGAAGGTGCGAAAGTTGTAGTCGTTGATTACAACGAACAAACAGCCCAAGATACAGTAACCGCAATTCATGAACATGGTGGCCAAGCTATAGCCGTAAAAGCGGATGTCAGTAACGAAACAGATGTAAAAAACGTTATTCAAACAGCTATTAGCGAATTTGGTCAAATTGATATCTTATTCAATAATGCGGGTGTTTACGCGCCAGGTACAGTAGAAGAAACATCCATGGAAGATTGGAATCGATCAATTAACGTGAATACTACAGCTTTATTTTTAGCTAGTAAATAGGCTATCCCTTACTTAAAAGAAACAAAAGGAAATATTATCAATACAGCTTCAGCAGGTGGGATTATTGGATTCCCTAATGCCATCTCATATGCAACCACAAAAGGTGCGGTAATTTCCTTTACACGTGCAATGGCTGTAGATTATGCGGAAGCTGGAGTTCGAGTAAACGCTATTTGTCCTGGTACAGGAGTAACTGGCATGACAAAAGATTTATTAGAAATTGAAGAAGTTTACCAAGGCTTTATTGCTCCAATTCCTATGAAACGCCTAGGAGAAGCCAATGACGTCGCAAACGCTGCATTATTCTTAGGAAGCGACTTATCTTCTTATATTACAGGACATTCCTTACCTGTAGATGGTGGATGGACAATGTCTTAATGGAATGAGAACAAAAAGAAGATGACTGAGAATATTCATCTTCTTTTTTGTTTTATTTTTTTGTTATTCCCTTATTGTAATTTTCAACGGCTTCTCTTGAATTAAATATTTTATCTAATGCTTTGTCATAATTTCTAGTCGCATAGACATAAAACAACACATCGACAACTAAAAATTGAGCATGTAAGGAACTGGTAGCTGCACTTCGCGTTTGCAATTCATTCGCGCGCACGTGTTGTAAGGAAACATCAGCATCCTTATTCAATGCATTTTTGCCAAACTGGGTAATCGCCATCGTTTGGTGTCCATACTCTTTTGCTACTTTGGCTAAATTCACTACTTCTAACGTTTCACCTGAGTTAGAAACTCCTATAAACACCGTATCTTTTTCACTCGAAACCATGGATGCTAAAAGAAAATGTGGATCTTTTATATGAATACACGTTTTACCTATTCGACTCCATTTTTGAGCAATATTTTCTGCAACAATACTTGAAGCACCCACACCAAATGTATAAACGACTGAAGCACTGCGAATTAAATCTGCTCCTTCAATCAAAGCCTGTTCCTCTAAAACAGAAATAGTGTCGCGCATCGCTAGAGTCGAATTCCAGTGAATTTTATCCATAATATCCATTACTGATTCATCCGGACTAATGTCTGTATATACTTCTTGATGCATATCCTCAATCTCACTTGAAATAAAAATCTTCATTTCTGTAAAACTCTCTAAATTCAAGCGTTTCGTCAGCCGAATCACAGTAGCCGCACTTGAATCAGCGGACTTCCCCAACTGAGAAGCTGTCATCATAATAATCTCTTTAGGCTCTTTCAGAATTTTCTCTGCAATACGTTTCTCGGCTTTAGGCAAATCCTCTAACATACTTTTTAGTAAACCGAGTACATTCTTTGATCCCATTTATCCTCCACCATCCTTGCTTCTTTTTTCCATTATACCATGACTTATTGATAAAACGCTTACCATTACAATTTATTTAATCAATTTTTGAAATTTTATTTCTAATTCTTAATCACCCTAAGAATTTCATCCCGAATTTCTACTAAGTGCTGGCCCTCTCCTTCGGTAAATGGAGACAAATGCAGAACAATATTGTATTCTTTTTCTGCATTAAACCAAATACTTGTAGATACATCATCTAAATAACCATAACTGTTGGTAGAATTTTCATCTATAGACCAACCAAGTCCACGGTCTTCATTTAAAAAGGAAGTAAAATTCTGTTTAGATAATTGAACGGCTTTCCAATTAATAATTTTAATATAATCAAAGGTACCTTGTTGTTCAATCATTCTGGCAAAGCGACTTAAATCAGAAACGGTCGTTAGAAGTTTAAAATCTTCTGTTAGTTCTGTCTCATTCATTACAAGTAAATCAAGCATTCGTTCTTGATAATACGTGTGAAAAGAATAACCAGAAACCATTTCAAAAATGGTGGGAAGAATTTTGAAATTTTGCGCATTGTATTCAACTTTCGATCCCGGCTGAAAGACAAGGTCATGGGTAAAATCCTTAGTCGATAGACCTGAAGTATGGGTCAAAAGATTCATAATTTGTAAATTTTCTTTACCTTCTTGATTAAATTCCGGGAAATAAAGGGATAACTTATGATTTAAAGCCAATTTACTTCGGCGACGTTCAACTAATTTCAGAATCAAAGGCAAAATAGCGACGACTTCGATTGCATTGCCTACATCAATTTTTTCGTTAAAAGTATGTGTTCCAAAAGCTTCTTGAAAAAGAGGAGTACCCTTTTCATTCACTTGTACAATCGCTCCTGCTAGGCGCTTTTCAACTATTGCTTTTTCGATAATATTTGCGATCTCTGTTTGCATCCGCAAACCTCCTTAAAAAAAGCGAGCGGACTTTATTGTCTGCTCGCTTACCTTAATTTAATTGTATCAGGATTTTTTATTAAACTATTTCGTAAGCACCTTGTTCAACATAAACACTTAAAATGGCTATATCAGCAGGAGTTACCCCGCTTACTCGACTTGCTTGAGCAATTGTTTCTGGTTGAATCAACGTGAGACGTTCAACAGATTCGTTAGACAGACTATCAATTTTTGAGTAATCAATATCTTTAGGGATTTTTTTATTTTCCATTCGTTTAACTTTATCTACTTTACGTTGCGCTTTATTGATGTACCCTTCATATTTAATATGAATTTCAATTTGCTCTTTGACTTCTTTTAAAATTTCTTCGTCTGCTGGATAAATCGCAGCCACATCATCATATTTTACATATGGACGACGCATGAAATCATACGCAAGTATGCCATCTTTTAATTGTGGCTCACCTTTTTGTTCCAAGTATTCTGCAACTTGTGCCGGTTTAATGCGTACTTTTTGAAGACGTTCTAATTCTGCTTTTGTTTGTTCACGTTTTTTATTAAATTCGGCGTAGCGCTCTTCAGAAATTAAGCCAAACTCATAACCATAATCCGTTAAACGTAAGTCTGCATTGTCGTGACGTAACAATAGACGATATTCTGCACGAGAAGTTAATAGACGGTAAGGTTCTGTTGTTCCTTTAGTTACTAAGTCGTCCATCATTACGCCCATATAACTTTCATTGCGCTTCATGACAAATGGTTCTTGGCCCCGATTTTTAAGAACAGCGTTAATACCGGCAAGTAAACCTTGCCCAGCTGCTTCTTCATAACCAGATGTTCCATTGGTTTGTCCAGCAGTAAATAGATGCTTAATACGTTTTGTTTCTAAACTTGGACGTAATTGATGCGGTAAAATAACATCATATTCAATCGCGTAACCCGTACGCATCATTTGTGCATTTTCCATTCCTTTAACCGAACGAATAACATCCATTTGAACATCTTCCGGTAAAGAAGTATTTAAACCTTGAACATAAATTTCATCGGTATCGGCACTTTCAGGCTCTAAGAAAATTTGATGACGATTTTTGTCGGCAAAACGCACCACTTTATCCTCAATCGATGGGCAATATCTTGCACCTACCCCGTCAATAATCCCTGTAAACATTGGTGCTCGGTCAATATTATTTAAAATTGTTTCATGTGTATCATTGTTTGTATACGTCAACCAGCAAGAATATTGTTCTTCAAGAGGCATATAATTCTCATCTGGTGTTTCAAAACTAAAATGATTCGGTTCAGCATCTCCAGGTTGTTCAACTGTTTGGCTATAATCAATCGTATCTTTATGAACACGTGGTGGTGTACCTGTTTTAAAACGATCAATTTCAAAACCAATTTCACGTAAGTTGTCTTGTAATTTGATTGAAGGTAACGTATTTTCAGGACCTGAAGAATATTTTAACTCTCCAATAATAATTTCACCTTTAGCAGCAGTTCCAGTTGTAAGAACCACTGATTTTGCACGGTAAATAGCCCCTGTATTTGAAATTACACCCGTTACTTTTTCATCTTCAATGATTAGTTCTTCAATAATTCCTTGTTTTAAGTCTAAATTTTCTGTTCGTTCTAGTGTTTTCTTCATTTCAAGTGAATACATGTGTTTATCTGCTTGAGCGCGTAAAGCACGAACGGCTGGACCTTTCGCCGTATTAAGCAAACGCATTTGAATATACGTTTTATCGATATTACGACCCATTTCTCCACCTAACGCATCGATTTCACGAACAACGATTCCTTTCGCTGGTCCACCAATCGATGGATTACATGGCATAAATGCAATTTTATCAATATTAATTGTGATGAGTAACGTTTTTTCACCCATGCGTGCTGCAGCTAAAGCGGCCTCAACCCCTGCATGGCCTCCACCGACTACAACAACGTCATAAGAATCTGCTTCATAAGTTTGCATAATAACCTCCAATTATTTTCCTAGACAAAACTGACTAAAGAGCTGAGTGATTAATTCATCTTGAACGGCTTCTCCGGTAACTTCTCCGAGTGCGTCCCAGGCTCTCGTTAAATCAATTTGTACAAGATCGACTGGCATTCCTAAATCAATGCCGTTTACAACTTCTTCTAAAGCATCTACTGCATGTTCTAAGAGAGAAATATGGCGAATGTTTGAGATGTATGTGGCATCTTTTTCACCTGTTTTTCCTGCAAAGAACAAATCCGTGATGGCTTTTTCAACTTCTTCCATACCAGTATTTTCAGCAATAGATAAAGATATGATTGATTTTGGATCCACTTTTTCAAGTAAAATATCCACATTTAATTTTTGTGGTAAATCCATTTTATTCAGTAAGATTAAGCGTTCTTTATTTTCAGTGAGCTGCAACATTTCAAAATCAGCATCCGTTAATTCCTGACTTTGGTCAAAAACTAAGAGCACTAACTCAGCTTCGTTAATAGCTTTCTTACTGCGTGTGACACCAATGCGCTCAACTTCGTCATCTGTTTCACGAATCCCCGCTGTATCGATTAACCGTAGGGGCACCCCTTTGACGTTCACAAATTCTTCTATCACATCTCGTGTTGTTCCTGCAATATCCGTTACAATTGCCTTATCTTGACGTGCAAAAGCATTTAATAAGCTTGATTTTCCAACGTTTGGACGGCCAATAATCGCTGTTGCCAATCCATCACGTAAGATTTTTCCTTGTTGCGCCGTTTCCAAAATACGCTCGACTTGGTTTTTAACTTCAATTGCTTTTTCTTGTAAGAGTTTCGATGTCATTTCTTCTACATCATCATATTCAGGGTAATCAATATTCACTTCTACTTGAGCGAGCGTGTTTAAAATTTCTTGTCGGATATCTGAAATAATTTGAGATAAGTTTCCATCTAATTGTGAAATGGCATTATGCATCGCCGAATCCGTTTTGGCACGTATCACATCCATCACTGCTTCTGCTTGTGATAAATCAATTCGGCCATTTAAGAAAGCACGTTTTGTGAATTCGCCAGGTTCTGCTAAGCGTGCTCCAGCAGCTAACACAATTTGGAGTACTTTATTTGTGACAAGCACACCACCATGCGTGTTAATTTCAACGATATCTTCACGTGTATATGTTTTTGGTGCACGCATTACCGTCATCATTACTTCATCAATTTTTTCATCCGTTTTAGGGTCGTGTAAGTTTCCATAATGAATAGTATGGGAAGGCTGATCGGTGAGCATTTTCTCTCCCATTTTGTACACTTTATCGGCAATTTCAAGTGCTTCGTCACCACTTAAGCGAACAATTCCAATCCCACCTTCACCGGGTGGAGTTGAAATCGCAGCGATTGTATCAAATTCAATAGCCATAACTTTTACTCCTCTACTCTTTAAAGTATAATTTATTTTTTCCAAATAAAAAAAGCACTTATTTTACCCTTGATTCTAAAATCGTTGAATATAATCGGCCATTTTGCCGAAAATCTCTAGGTAAAAAGTACTTTCACTACTCTTTAAGCATAATTATTTAGTTTTCCTGTTTGCGTCTCCCATTTTAGCGGTTCTTTTCCTCGATTTCAAGAGGTTTAAACAATTTTTTAGAAAGAAATAAAAAACACTCTAATCCGAAGACTAGAGTGTTCTTAATTTAAAGGTTTAAATTACGCTTTTTGTACGTTAGAAGCTTGTGGTCCACGGTCACCTTGCTCGATGTCAAAAGTAACTGTTTGACCTTCGTCTAAAGTTTTGAAACCTTCATCTTGGATTGCTGAGAAATGTACGAATACGTCTTCTCCGCCTTCTTGTTCGATGAATCCAAAACCTTTTTCTGCGTTAAACCATTTTACTGTACCTGTGTTCATATTAAAATTCCCTCCATTGTGCATTTGCACGAATATTATAATATCTGTTTCAAAAAATAAACGGGAAATTAATAGAACTTGATTTAACTTACCACTTGCTTTTTTGTTAACT
>DAIOTF010000031.1:0-14325 GCA_036752165.1 Atopostipes sp. | reverse complement strand
CATTTTTAGGAACCATGGCGATTACAGCGGTGCTTGGCGTGGTCACAGACCAAATTGCCTATAAACCTCTTCGAAATGCACCCAGAATCTCAGCGTTAATCACAGCAATTGGGGTCTCTTATTTATTAAGGAATGGAATGATCGTTCTAGCAGGTGCTGAGACAAGAGCATATCTTCAAGCTTTTGAAAATGTTCCTTCATTTGTGAATCAAAGTTTTCAAATTGGAAGTATTACTATTCGAGCGATGCAAGTTATCTTGCTCGTCACAACAATCGCTTTAATGGTTATTTTACAATTTATTGTTCAAAAGACTAAAATGGGGAAAGCCATGCGAGCAGTGAGTGTGGATGCAGATGCCGCTCAATTAATGGGAATTGATACGAATATCGTCATCGCATTTACCTTTGTTTTAGGCTCTGCTTTAGCCGGAGCTTCCGGGATGCTTGTAGGAATCTATTATAACTCGATTTCACCGATGCTTGGAGCAGGATATGGTACAAAAGCATTTGTGGCTGCCGTTATTGGAGGAATTGGTTTAGTACCAGGCGCGGTATTAGGTGGTTATTTATTAGGAATGATTGAAGTAATGATTACAGCTTATGGAAATTCAATGATCCGAGATGCTGTTGTCTATATTATCTTAATTGTGATTCTTTTAATACGACCAGCTGGTTTATTAGGAAAACATCAATCAGAGAAAGTGTAGGTGAAGACATTGAGAATATTTAGTAAATCAAATATGGCTTGGCTAGGAACAATTCTGGTCATCTTTTTATTATTAACTCTTGGTGTCTCTACTGGAATAATTTCTAGAGTGCACCAACAAACTTTAATCACTATCTTTATTAATATTATTTTAGCTAGTGGTTTAAATTTAATCGTTGGTTTTTCAGGACAATTAGCCTTAGGCCATGCAGGTTTCATGGCTATAGGCGCATATGCTACAGGAATTATTACGCGTCAGACACCTAATCTTGGTGGTTTCTTTTTAAGTTTACTGGTTGGGATTATTATTTCAGGAATTGTTGCATTTTTAGTAGGATATCCGACACTACGTCTTACAGGAGATTATTTAGCGATTGCGACTTTAGGGGTAGGTGAAATCATTCGAGTAGCCATTTTAAATATGCCTGATTTAACGAATGGTGCAGCAGGTTTAAGTGGTATTCCCATTCAGTTAATGAGTTGGCCGTTTGCCTTTATTTTAATGGTTCTCGTAGTTTTAGTTATTGCAAATTACGTGAACAGTAGCCAAGGAAGAGCAACAATTGCTGTTCGTGAAGATGAGATTGCAACTTCATCTTTAGGATTAAATACCACTCGCTTAAAAGTTCAAGCGTTTGTACTGGGTGCGATGACCGCTGCTGTGGGTGGATCTATTCATGCGTCCTATTTAGGCGTTATCAATCCAGGACAGTTTACTTTTGATCGTTCCATCGATATCTTAATTATTATAGTTCTTGGTGGAATCGGAAGCCTTACTGGAACAACAGTAGCTGCCATTGTACTGGGTATTATTAACTTATACCTCCAACAATTTGGCGCATGGCGAATGATTATTTATGCGATTGTATTAATCTTAATTATGATTTTTAAACCGACAGGCTTACTTGGAAATTATGAATTTAAATGGAGTAAACTGTTTGAAAGAAAAGATAATCTTCCAATTGACAAAGTAGCAGACGATGAAAGAAAGTTGGGTTGATATGAGTCTATTAAAAGTAAATAATTTAACAAAAACATTTGGTGGTTTAACCGCTGTTTCTGATGTAGATTTTGAAATTAAAGAAAATGAATTAGTTGGGCTCATAGGTCCGAATGGTGCGGGTAAAACAACCCTATTTAATCTATTAACTGGTGTTTATCAACCTACAGAAGGTACGATTGAGTTTACAGTGAACGGAGAAACCCATGAATTAGGGGAGAAGAAAACTCATCAAATTGGAGCTTTAGGAGTTGGCCGGACCTTTCAAAATATTCGCCTATTTAAGAATTTAAGTGTTTTAGATAATGTTTTGATTGGGATGCATGGTGAAAAGAAATCAAATCTGTTCGATGTTTTTTTACGTACACCAAAGTTTTATCGTGCTGAAGATGAAATGAAAGAAGAGTCAATGAAACTTCTTGAGATTTTTGATTTGCATAAAGTGTATGAAAATAAAGCAGGTAATTTACCATACGGCGATCAAAGAAAACTAGAAATTGTTCGCGCATTAGCTACGAACCCCAAACTCTTATTTTTAGATGAACCAGCAGCGGGTATGAATGCGAATGAGAGTAGAGACTTAGTTCGATTAATTTATCAAATTCATGAAAATTATAATGTTGCGATTGTACTCATTGAACATGATATGAATGTTATTATGAATATAGCAGAACGAATATATGTTTTAGAGTATGGAAAGAAAATTGCTGAAGGAACACCAAAAGAAATTCAACAAAATGATCGAGTGATTCGAGCATATTTAGGTGGTGATTAAATGTTGACAGTCAAAGATTTAACCGTTCATTATGGAGTAATTGAAGCAATTCGAAATGTAAACTTCCAAGTAAACAAAGGAGAAATTGTCTCATTAATCGGAGCCAATGGTGCTGGAAAAACAACAATTTTGAATACAATCTCTTCATTAAAGAAACAATCGGGGGGAGAAATTCATTATCTAAATGACCCGATCCAGGATTTAAGTACTAAAAATATTGTAGCAAAAGGAATTTCACAAGTTCCGGAAGGACGTCATGTATTTAGTGGAATGACCGTTCAAGAAAACTTGGATATGGGAGCTTTCTTAAGAAAAGATTCACAGCAAGTGAAAAAAGATACGGAGCAAGTGTTTAAAAGCTTCCCCGTTTTAAAAGAGCGACTCAATCAAGATGCGCAAACCTTGTCCGGTGGAGAACAACAAATGTTGGCCATGGGTCGAGCTCTTTTATCCAATCCCGATTTATTATTACTTGATGAGCCTTCAATGGGGTTAGCTCCATTATTTATTAAAGAAATTTTCCGTATTATTGAAGAAATCAATGAACGAGGAACTACGGTCTTGTTGGTTGAACAGAATGCGAATGTAGCACTCGAAATCTCTGATCGTGGATATGTCATTGAAACAGGGAACATTGTAGCTGAGGGCACAGGAAAAGAATTACTCGCTAGTGGAGAAATTCAAAAGGCATATTTAGGAGGATAATGAATGAAAGTCAAACACTATATGACAAAAGATGTTTTTACCGTTACAGCAGATGTTAAAATTACAGATGCGGTAGATATCATGGAAGAAAATAATTTTCATAGGTTACCCGTTGTGCAAAATAATCAGTTTATTGGATTGGTTACCGAAGAATTAATTGCGAAAGGTTCACCTTCAAAAGTATCCAGTTTAAGCATTTATGAAATGAATTACTTATTTGATAAAGTGTTAGTCAAAGATTTAATGAGAACTGATGTAGTTACAATTACTGAAGATATCCATGTGGAAGAAGCAGCGGTTTTAATGATTGAAAAAAATATTACGGTGCTCCCAGTACTTAACGATAAGAATGAAGTTATTGGGATTATTACCCATAAAGATATTTTTAAAGCATTAATTCAGTTAACGGGCTATCAAGAAAAAGGAGCACGTGTGGTTGTTGAAACAAAAGAAGACCGTATAGGCGTGATTTCTGAACTTTCTACTGCATTAGCGAAAAACAAGGTCAATCTTAGCCATATTTTTGTTAATCGTCCAGATGATGTTATTGAAATTACATTACAGACGAGTAGTACAGATGCCAATTTAGTCAAAGAGCTTATTGAGAGTTTGGGTTATAAAGTAATCGAAGTCATTATGTAAACAAAATAATGTTTAATTAGGAGAGTACTGTGATAACTTAACAGTATTCTCTTTTTAGTTTAAGATGTTTTACTATATGGGATAAATAATTATCGTTCATTCGATTTTAATGGTATTCTAATAACTATAAAATTAGAGAACACTTTAAAAAGTGTTCTTCAGTTTAACTATAAAGGGAGATGAGTTTATTGGAGGGATTAGAATCAATGATTGCGGCTTTTAATGAAATTCTATGGGGTTGGCCCATGATGATGATATTAGTAGGGTTTGGTATTTTTTCCACTTTTTATTTGAAATTTCCACAAGTTCGACATTTAGGAAAAGGCTTTAAAGAGATGTGGTCTGGAATTACAGGACGTACTGAATCAGATGAAGGAACCATGTCATCTTTTCAAGCTCTAGCAACCGCGGTAGGTGCTCAAGTAGGGACTGGAAACATTGCAGGAGTAGCGACTGCTATTATTTCAGGAGGGCCGGGTGCCGTGTTTTGGATGTGGATTACTGCCTTAGTAGGCATGGCAACTATATTTGTCGAAGCGACTCTCGGTCAAAAATATAGTGAAACAAGAGATGGTGAATTAGTAGGAGGACCAGCCTTTTATTTAAGACGTGGGTTAAACAATCAGGGGAAAGGAGGACTAGGAAAAGCTCTAGCTTTAATCTTTTCAATTTTAATCATTATCGCTTTAGGTTTTATCGGAAATGCAGTTCAATCCAATTCGATTGCAACTTCTATGCAGGAAGCTTTTGGCTTTAATCCAGCACTCATAGGCCTAATCATTGTTTTATTGACCGGTTTAATCGTAGTCGGTGGAATTGATCGGATCAAAAAGGTTGCTGAGTATGTAGTACCTTTTATGGCTGTTCTTTACGTAGTTTTAGCTGTTATTATTCTTGTCCAATTTTCAGACATGATTTTACCTGTTTTAAAGGCTATTGTCATGAGTGCTTTTAGCTCTCATGCATTATTAGGTGGAGCCGCAGGTTATGGGGTTCAACAAGCTATCCGTTACGGAATTGCTAGAGGATTATTTTCCAACGAAGCCGGAATGGGTTCTACACCAAACTCTTATGCGGTTGCTAAAGTAAACCATCCAATTACACAGGCGAATGTTGCGATGGTAGGTGTTTGTATCGATACGCTCGTTGTTTGTACAGCAACGGCTATAGTTATTTTAGTAACTGGTGGAAATGTGATTGGTCTTGAGTTAGGTTTAGAAGGTGCAGGAGTTACCATGCTATCATTCTCTCAAGGATTTGGTGTTTGGGGAGATAAATTAATTGCGATAATGCTCTTTTTTATGGCTTTTACAACTCTCATAGGCTGGTATTATTTTGCTGAAAATAATATTAAATATTTAACGTCTAATAAATTATACTTAAAACTCTATCAAATTGTCGTTTTAGTTTTTATTTTCATTGGATCCATTTCAAATATTTCTATTGTTTGGGAACTGGCAGATCTGTTTAATGGCTTAATGGTTATCCCAAATATTATCGGTATTTTATTTTTGATTAAAGAGGTAAAAGAGTTAGAAAATGATTATACAAATCAGTTAGAAACAGGAGAACGATTAAAGTACGATTATAAGTACCGCTAAGTTTCTTGCTATTATTGAATGGGTTTGCTATATTGACTAAGAACTCGATGTAAAGGAGCAGATGAAATTGATAGATATCCATACTCATTTAATTCCTAATGTAGATGATGGGGCAGATTCAATAGAAGAAACGTTAAAACTCGCTCAAACGGCGGTTGATGAAGGGATTAAACACACAGTACTAACCCCTCATCACAATAAATATTGGGTGGCCAATGAAAAAGAGAAGGTCTTGCGATTAACAAAAAAAGTGGAGAATGTAATTGATGAAGCAAGCATCCCTTTATCCGTATCTCCAGGCCAAGAAATACGAATGAATGAAGAGTTTTTAGAAGAGTTATTTAATAATAATTATTTATCGATAGACGAAAATGGCAAGTACTATTTAGTCGAGTTTTCTTGGCAAACTTTTCCCTCTTTTGCAAAAGGATATTTACAACAAATGCTCGATGCGGATATTATTCCAGTCATTGCTCATCCGGAACGACAGCAACCCTTTATTGAAAATCCAAATATATTAAGAGACTTAATAAATATGGGCTGCATTTCTCAAATTACTGCAACTTCAATTGTAGGAGGGTATACGGAAGAAATTCGCCAAACTGCCTATCAGATGATGAGAGAAAATCTTATTCATGTGATTGCTTCTGATGCACATGACACAGTAGTTAGACCTTATAATTTAAATCAAGCACTAAAGATTTTAAAACTAGAGTTTGGTACAGAATATGCAGATTATCTGATTCAAAATGCTGAGCGTATATTCAAGGGAGAAAAAGTCGTAACATTCAAAAATTAATACACATATAATTATTGAAATCGTTTTCTTTAAGTGATATAATTCATTTAATA
This sequence comes from Atopostipes sp., assembly GCA_036752165.1. Classification (GTDB taxonomy): domain Bacteria; phylum Bacillota; class Bacilli; order Lactobacillales; family Carnobacteriaceae_A; genus Atopostipes. The sequence goes on along the minus strand of DAIOTF010000031.1, from coordinate 8,044 downwards.
AAGAACTAACGATTTCTTTTTATTTAGTTAGCAAGGAAAACGCTTGCGCATTTTAGGTTTGTGCCATTTATTTTAAGAACTAACGATTATAAATTATATTTTAGGAGGAGTAACAGATGAGTAAGACAAACTGGAAGAAAATAGCACTAGGGATGACAACTACTTTAATTGCATCCTTATTGATTGCCTGTGGAAATGATGATACAGGCACAGATTCAGACACGGATACTGGAACAGATACAGAGACGGAAGAAACTGGTGGAGATTCTGCAGCTGGTGAAGGAAGTGTTTATTACTTAAACTTTAAGCCTGAAATTGCAGATCAAATTGAAGAATTGGCTGAATTATATACTGAAGAAACTGGTGTTGAGGTCATTATGACGACAGCAGCCGGTGGTACTTATGAAGAAACGCTTCGAGCCGAAATTACTAAATCAACCCCGCCGACTATTTTCTTTGTCAACGGACCAATTGGGTACAATAATTGGAAAGATTATACCTTAGATTTAAGCGATACAATGTTAAATGATTGGTTAGTTGATCCGGAATTAGCAATAACAGGTGAGGATGACGGACTTTATGGTGTACCAATCACTGTTGAAGGTTATGGCATTATTTATAACAACGCGATTATGGATGATTACTTTGCTTCCGAAAATAAATCAACGGACTATGAATCGGTGGATGACATCAATTCGTTCGATACCTTAAAAGAAGTCGTTGAAGATATGACTTCAATGACGGATGAACTTGGAATTGATGGTGTATTCGCATCGACTTCATTAGCCTCTGGAGAACAATGGAGATGGCAAACGCATTTAGCAAACTTGCCAATTTACTATGAATATCAAGATGCGGATGCAGATATGTTAGAAGAAATCGAGTTCACGTATGGCGAAAACTATCGCAATATCTTTGATTTATATTTAAATAACTCAACAACTGCACCAGGTTTACTTGGAAGCAAGACAACAACTGACTCTATGACAGAACTAGCTTTAGGTCAAGCTGCCATGGTTCAAAACGGAAACTGGGGTTGGGGACAGATTGCCGACACAGAAGGAAACATAGTGAATGAAGAAGACATTAACTTCTTACCTATTTACACTGGCATTGACGGTGAAGAAAATCAGGGTCTAGCAATTGGTACTGAAAACTTCCTAGCAATCAATAGCCAAGCACCTGAAGAAGATATTCAAGCATCACTCGATTTCTTAGAATGGATGTATACATCGGATGAAGGTAAAGACTATGTTATTAATGAATTTGGGTTTATTCCAACATTTAATACATTTGAAGACGACGAGCTTCCAACTGATCCTTTAGCTCAATCCATCTTAAGCTCAATGAACGACGAAACTAAAAACAGTGTTCCATGGATGTTTACAACTTTCCCAAGTGAGCAGTTTAAGAATGAATTTGGAGACCAACTTTTATTGTATGCACAAGAACAAGCCGAATGGGAAGATGTTGAGAATACAGTCGTTGAATCATGGGCGAGAGAATATTCGCTATCGCAATAAAAGCGTTTTAGCTTTATTGCCTAACTTATAGGTTTCAGAATAATTCCTCTTTTGGTAATAAGTCTTGTACTTACTCCTTCACCTCGAATGAGAGGTCTGTCCAAAAGAGGAATTGTTTAATTTAATACTAGCTTCACTGTAAGAGGAGTGATCTTTTTGTATAAAGCAATGAAAAATTATTTTCCATTATTTGTTGGACCTACTTTATTAATCTTTACAATTGTTTTTATCATCCCATTTGGGCTTGGTATTTATCTTTCTTTTACAAATTTTAGAACCGTTACAGACGCTGTCTGGGTTGGTTTTGAAAATTATATTCATGCTTTTAATGATTCTACATTTGTTGATGCCTTATGGTTTACCGTCCGCTATACATTCGTGTCGGTTATTACTATTAACTTTCTGGCATTTCTTTTGGCTTTATTATTAACTAGAGGAATTAAAGGAACGAATGTCTTTCGAACAACTTATTTTATGCCCAATATGATTGGCGGAATTGTTTTAGGCTATGTATGGTTAGCCATTATTAACTCTGTTTTATATAACTTTGGAGTGACAATAACGTATGATCCGTCCTACGGCTTTTGGGGCTTGATTTTTATGATGAATTGGCAACTGATTGGGTATATGATGATTATTTATATCTCAGGTATTCAAAATATACCTGAAGAGCTGATTGAGTCGGCTCAAATTGATGGCGCGAATAATTTTCAGATTTTGAAAAACATTACAATTCCCTTAGTTCGACCATCTGCTACAATAACGCTCTTTTTAACGTTATCCAATTCGTTCAAATTATTTGATCAGAACTTGGCCTTAACGAATGGTGCGCCTGCCGAACAAACGACAATGCTTGCTTTAAATATTTATAAAACCTTTTATGGAAGAAACGGTTGGGAAGGCGTTGGTCAGGCAAAGGCTGTCATTTTTTCAATTATTGTTGGTTTAATCGGCCTTACACAAGTTTATTATTCAAGACGTAAGGAGGTCGAAAACTAATGAAAACAAAAAAACGAATCAATCTATTTTGGTTTATAGTATTAGTGTTAATTGCTATTTTGTTTTTAGCACCTATCCTTTTAATTCTTATTAATTCATTTAAAGGGCGATTATATATTAGTGAAGATCTATTCTCCTTACCAAATGCAACTACTTTTGTTGGTTTAGATAATTACAAAAGGGGAATTGATATTGTAGGCTTTTGGGGTGCCTTTGGTTATACAAGTTTCATCACGATTGCATCGGTCACAGCTATTGTCTTGTTTACATCAATGACAGCTTGGTTTATTACTCGTGTAAAGAATCGAACGAATAATTTTCTTTATTACTTATTCGTCTTTTCTATGGTGGTTCCTTTTCAAATGGTGATGTTTACCTTAACTTGGGTAGCCAATCGTATAGGGTTAGATAATCCAATTGGTATCATATTTATCTACTTAGGTTTTGGGGCGGGGTTATCAGTCTTCATGTTCTCTGGTTTTGTAAAATCCATTCCAGTTGAAATTGAAGAAGCTGCCTTGATTGATGGGGCAAGCCCAATACAAACTTTTTTCCAAATTATTTTACCCATCTTAAAACCGACAGTGATTACGGTCGCTATTTTAAATGCTATGTGGATTTGGAATGACTTTTTACTTCCTTATTTAGTTTTAGGAACTCAATATCAAACCATTCCGATTGCGATTCAATACTTACAAGGTTCCTATGGGAACACAGATTATGGAGCATTAATGGCCCTACTAGTTTTATCAATCGTTCCTGTAATTATTTTCTATCTATCGAGTCAAAAATACATTATTAGTGGAATTACTGCAGGTGCGGTCAAAGGTTAATTAAATCCCAAAAAAACTTCCATTTTCTATATACTGATTATGGAAGTTTTTTAATTTTTAAAAGTACATTTTTAAGCGAAAAGAGTATTTAATCCCAACTAGATAGGAGTTTACTATGGATTCATCACTATTTCTTATACATTACATAAAAAGTATTTGGACACCAAAACGGGCATTTCGAAATCGGAAACAACTGTCATGGCCGCAAATTTTTATCATTTTTCTATTTTTAACTTTTCTAATGGCTCTACCAGTGTACCGGTATTATTCATCCATTGAGACTTTTTCCATACAAGATTTCTTTCCAAACGCTGTACAACTGATTGATGAAGAGGCGGTAGACGCATTGTCGAAAGCTGAATATTCCAATAATCAATTACTGCTTGAAGGAGATTCTTATTCTATGGAGTCGGCAAATGGGTTCCTTGAAATAGGTAGAAATTCGGAACAGTTTCCCATTTTAGAAGAAAATAAAAATGCAGTAATATTTGGGAAGGACTCTGTTTTACTAAGTGATGAAAATGGCAGTTCAGAAATCATACCGTATTTAAGCAATCATTCGTTTGAATCAGTAGATAACGTGGATGAATTAATCGATACAATAAATCAGCTCTATACCACACAAAAGGGATCTTCACTCGTATGGACATTTACTTTTGTCATTTATTTGTTTATTCTAGCTGCCTTTTTATTTATTGTATTTATTTATGCGTATCTACTTTATTTGATGAAAGATTTTACCGTGTCTCCGATTTTAAGTTATCGAGAATCTGTAAATCTTATTTTAAATTTACTGGGAATTCCAACTATGCTGGCTTTAGTTTATGGATTTATACGATTCAATGTTCTCAATATGTTAGCCATACAAATTATATCCTTAATTATTATTCTGATTGTCTCATTTAGGCAGTTAAGAACCTCAAATAAATAAGATGAAACGAACTGACTTTAGATCTGAAGTCAGTTCTTTTTTAGCCTTTTATAAAGCTTTTTTCACATCTTTCTCATTTAATTTTAATTAATTTCATTAGAATCATTGACAAAAGAAAGTGATTTAGTATAATTGCATTATCGTTATAATAACTATACTATAAAACGACTAGTCAGGGGTGAGCTTTTGAGAGTTAAACGATATACAGAAGATTCCATTACACTTGAATTCGGAGATGAAATTAGCCCGGAATTAAATAAAAGAATTGTAAGTACGAGAAAGTACATTGATTCCTTAGAGTTAGAAAGCGTTGTAGAAACGGTTATTTCTTATACAAGGTTAGTCATTTATTTCGATGTTTTAAAAACAGATACTGAGAAGTTAATTCGAGTTATTGAGGCAATCGATTTGAATGAAATTTCTAAAGAAGATTACGCCTATCGTGTGGTTGAAATCCCTGTTTGTTATGGGGGCGAGTATGGACCAGATCTGGCATTATTTGAAGATGAAGGACTCACAGCTGATGAGGTCATTGAGCGACATGCGAATAAAGAGTATTTAGTTTATATGCTTGGTTTTATGCCAGGATTTGTTTACTTAGGGGGCTTAGACGAGAAATTGTTTAAAGAGCGTTTGGCAAGTCCTCGCACCAATATTCAAGCTGGTTCAGTAGGAATTGCTGGGCAACAAACAGGAGTTTATCCATTTAATTCTCCTGGTGGTTGGAATTTGATTGGGCGCACGCCGATTAAACTCTATGATTTAAGACGTGGGGAAGAAACTATCTTGTATGATGCTGGGGATCGTATTATATTCCGTCCAATAACGACAGAAGAGTTTAAAGAAATTGAAAAAGAGGTTGAAAGAGGATCTTACAAAGTGAAAGTTAAAGTGGAAGGAGGCGTTGAGTAGTGGTCTTTGTAATAAAAAATCCAGGTGTTTTAACAACGATACAAGATTCTGGAAGGCACGGTTATCAATCAATTGGCATATCACCCGCTGGGGCTTTAGATTATAAGAGTGCATTCTTAGCCAATCAGTTAGTTAATAATGAACCCGGTTCAGCCGTTCTCGAAATGACACTTTCGGGGATAGCTTTTATAGTTACGAAGAATACAACTATCGCAACCGCTGGAGCATTCATGCCTATCCGAGTAAACGATGTCGAATATCCAGTCGGTCGAGCCATCCTTTTAGCAAAAGGGGATCAGGTAGAAATTGGTTATGCAAAAAAAGGTCTACGCACTTATTTAGCCGTAGCTGGTGGCTTTTTAATGGAACCCGTTTTAGGAAGCTACTCAACTCATCTTCGAACTAATATGGGTGGGTATAAAGGCAGAGCTTTAAAGAAAGGGGATATCCTTTCTTATAATGGGGCTAACAATGAAAATTATTTTAGAGTAGTAAAAGATGAGCTAAGCTATTTAGATAACGTGATTCGTTTAGTTCCAGGACCGAATTATGCTGATTTAACAAAACAGTCCAACCATGCACTCTTAAATGAATTTTATACGATTACTCGAAGTAACGATCGGATGGGGATCCGCTTAGAAGGTGAAGCGATGATGATGAAAGATAACGTTCACGATATTTTATCGGAACCCACTCAACTAGGAAACATTCAAGTCCCTAAAAATGGTAGGCCAATTATTTTACTGAATGACCGTCAAACATCGGGTGGATATAAACGAGTAGCTAGTGTCGCTAAAGCCGATTTACCAAAACTCGTTCAATTGCAACCGGATGAAAAAATTCGTTTTGAGATGATTCCATTAGAAGAAGCGACAGCTTTATACCAAAAAGAAATGGCTAAAATCTTAAGTGGCCATTATTTAACCACAGATAAAGATTTTGTATATTATCGAAGGGTTGAAGCTGAACGGATCCAAAATTATTTATGAGGTGAAAGAATGAATATTGAAAAATTAGAAGCGATTATCCAATTGATGAAAGAGTCGGATTTAAAAGTGTTGAGTATAGAAGATCAAGAGGTTGAAATTTACTTAGAAGCTCATTCAAGAGAAATCACACACACTATGTCTCAAGGTATGCCTCAATCGTATCGAACAGACTCAAATAATTCTTCTGATACAACGGATCAAACGACTGGCTTAATAGATATAAAAGCAACCCAAATAGGTGTCTTTTATACCCAACCGGATGAAGATAGTACTGAAACATTTGTAAGTATTGGGGATAAAGTACAAGTCGGCGATCAAATTGGTTTAATAGAGACGATGAAGATATTCAATGAAGTACTTGTTAAAGACTCTGGAGTAATTGAAGAAATCTTAGTTGAAAATGGTGAACCTGTAGAATTTGATCAGGTAATTATGCGACTAAGAAAAGAGGGCGATTAAGGTGACAAAAGTTCTAGTGGCGAATCGAGGCGAAATAGCCGTTCGCATTATACGTACCTTAAAAGAAAAAAATATAAAAAGTGTCGCCATTTATAGTACGGCAGACAAAGATAGTCTACACGTAGCTTTAGCGGATGAATCTTACTGTATCGGACCGGCCTCCAGTACTGAAAGTTACTTAGATATCGATAAAGTATTAATGGTTGCTAAATTAAGTGAAGCAGATGCGATTCATCCGGGTTACGGATTCTTAGCCGAAAACGAAGAGTTTGTAAAACGCTGTCAAGATGAAGGATTTAAATTTATTGGTCCAAGTGGTCGCTTAATATCATTAATGGGGAATAAAGCTAAAGCTAGAGACACGGTAGGTGCAAATGGATTACCTGTCATTCCTGGAAGTGAGGGACCGGTAAAAAGTGGAGCAGATGGTTTAAAAATAGCCAGAAAAATTGGTTTCCCAGTTGTCGTCAAAGCGGTATCTGGTGGCGGTGGAAAAGGTATGCGGTTAATACGAGAAGAAAAAGAGTTCCAACGATTATTTTCAGAAGCTAGACAAGAAGCAAGAAGTTCGTTTAATGACAGTCGCGTCTACGTTGAACGTTACATTCCAAATGCCCGCCATATTGAAGTTCAGATTTTAGGCGACGGTAAGGGCCAGGCGATTCATTTATTTGAAAGAGATTGTTCCATTCAAAATAACAATCAAAAATTAATTGAGGAAGCGCCTGCGACTATTCTAGATGAGAAAACTCGTAAATATATCACAGAACTCACAGCAGAAGTCATGGGAAAATTACAATATGAAAGCGCTGGAACAGTTGAATATTTATATGTGGAAGAGGAAAAAAAGTTCTACTTTATGGAAATGAATACGCGTATTCAAGTGGAACATACCATCACTGAAAGTATTACCGGTGTGGATATTGTTGAACAACAGTTAGAAGTTGCATTTAATGGTCATTTAACCGTTAAACAAGAAGATATTGAAATCAATGGAGTGGCGATTGAAGTTCGTATTAATGCGCAAGATCCAAAGAACCAATTTATGCCTTCACCAGGAAAAATTGAAAAACTTCATTTCAGTCAAGGACATAATATTCGAATTGATACACATATTTATAATGGTTACACCATCTCACCACATTACGATGCGATGATCGCAAAAATCATCACGCACGGTGAAACACGAAAATCAGCAATCGCTAAAATGAGACGCGTGCTAAACGAAACAGTGATCGGACCAATGCCGAATAACATTGATTTTCAAGCTTTTATAATGGACCATCCGAATTATCAAGCGAATCATTTTAACATTCACTTTTTGAAAACAAATCACTTAATTTAAGGAGGAATTATATGCGCACGGTCGATTTAAATTCGGACTTAGGAGAAAGTTAT
>DAIOTF010000030.1:0-14626 GCA_036752165.1 Atopostipes sp. | reverse complement strand
GGGGCTTTTCTCTGTAGAAAGGAGATGATTAAAAATATGAAAAGTAAATTAGTATGACTCACTAACTCTTACTTCACTAATAGGATAACGTATAATGAAAGCGTTGTCAAGTTTTTTAGAATTTCTTGGACATTCTATTGGAAATGATTGGATAGGATGAAAACCTTTGCACCTTTTTTATAAACCTATTTATATTTTGCACGCTATAAAGTTTATTAATTAAATAGGGTTAGTTCTATATTACTAGATTAAAAACAATAATACGTATTGTGAATAAATAGAGTAGATGATATACTTGTGAAAGCGATTTTACTTATTTTTTCAATCATTTATGCAAGCCTTTGCATAAAAATTAAATAAAGTGAGAGGAAGAAAAATATGGATACAGCAGCATTTTATCATCGTCCAGAAAGTGAGTATGCTTATTTATATGATGAGAACCGTTTTTATATTCGATTACGTACGAAAAAAGGTGATGTGAAATCAGTCGATTTAATGAGTGGAGATACTTATTTACTTTATACAGATGACTGGTATAAAGAAGGCCAACCGATGAAAAAGATTGCTTCGACTGAACTACATGATTATTGGGGAGCCGAAACAACGGAAAAGACAAAACGTGTAGCCTATGGGTTTCATATAAAAGGTTTTGACCATACGGAAGTTTTTTACAATGATCGTGGCGTTTATCCCTTGGAAGAAAGATACTTAAAAGAAGTCAATTATTATTTTAGAATGCCCTATTTTCAAGAGGTAGATCGATTTAAGGCACCGGAGTGGGTTAAAGAAACAGTCTGGTATCAAATATTCCCTGAGCGTTTTGCGAATGGCGATTCATCAAATGATCCCAAAGGTACGCTACCTTGGGGAAGTAAAAAACATCCGGGACAAGATGATTTTTATGGTGGAGATTTACAAGGGATTATTGATCACCTTGATTACTTAGAAGATTTAGGAATCAATGGGCTTTACTTAACACCGATATTCAATGCTGAAACAAACCATAAGTACGATACAACGGATTATATGGAAATTGATCCGGCATTTGGCGACAAAAAAATATTCAAACGTCTCATTGAAGAAGCTCATAAAAGAGGAATGCGCGTTATGTTGGATGCCGTATTTAATCACATTGGTTACTATTCTAAACAATGGCAAGACGTATTAAAGCATCAAGAAGATTCGCAGTATAAAGACTGGTTCCATATCCATTCGTTTCCAGTCAATGCTTATGATGAATTGACGATTTCTGAGATGAATAATATGGAGGGTTTAGATTATGACGCGTTCGGTTTTGTAGGACATATGCCTAAATTAAATACAGCCCATCCAGAAGTAAAACAATATTTATTGGACGTAGCCACTTATTGGATTCGAGAGTTTGATATTGATGGTTGGCGCTTAGATGTAGCGAATGAAGTAGACCATCAATTTTGGAAAGCATTCCATACAGCTTGCGTACAAGAAAAAGAAGACATTTATATTCTAGGTGAAATTTGGCATTCGAGCCAGAGTTGGTTAGAAGGAGATGAATTCCATGCGATTATGAATTATGTATTTACAGAAAAAATTGAAGATTATTTTTTGAAAGGCATATTTACTCCTTCAGAAATGATTTATGGTATGGAACAGCAGAGAATGTTGTATCGAAAACAAACGAATGAAGTACAGTTTAATCTTTTAGATTCTCATGACACGCCTCGATTACTCACTAAAGCGCATAATAATAAAAAACTTGTTCAATCTATCTTAGCTTTTATGTTTACGCAAACTGGCACACCTTGTATTTATTATGGAACAGAAATAGGAATTGATGGATTTGATGATCCTGATTGTCGTAAATGCATGATTTGGGATGAAAAAGATCAAGATTTAGAAATGCTTCATTTTATGAAACGTTTAATTGCTTTTAGAAAAGCTTACAATCAAATTTTGAGTGTCGGCGATACCATTTGGCATGATGTTCGTGATGAGGAGCATTTAATTGGATTTAAACGTGTGCTTGATTCTCAAAAATTATTTTTTTACTTTAATCAAAATAAAAATGCAGCAACTATTGAACTGCCCGAAAATTCTAAAGAGGTCTTTACTCATTTAGCAAATAAAGAGAGAAAGAATGTTCTACTAGAGCAACATGGTTTTATTATATATACACTTTAAAGAATTATTTTTGTTTTCCATGTTAATAAATAAGCTTATCTACCGATAGAGACAGTAAAGCGATAAAAAGGAGCTGTAACATGGAACATTCAAAAGAATTTAGAAACCGTATACAAGAAGCTATGCAACGATTTGGTCGAAGCTTTAAAGGAATGGAAGAGCAAGGGAAAAGTCGATTGAATAAAATTCAGTTCAAAAGTATTTTTCAAAAAATGAGAGCTGGATTTGCCAGCGTGATTTTTTTAATTATTTTAATTATTGGCGTATCTGTTTTTTCATCGATTCAAGCGAGTAAGGCATCAAATGCTGTGATTCAGGAATATATGCCTATGATGATGAAAATTGAAGACTTAACAAATAACTTTAATAGTCGCAGTCGTGTAATTTATCAATATATTGTGACAGGGAACGAGCAAAGAATTCGTGAATTTGAAACGCTTACTGAAGAGGGAAATCATTTAGAACAAGAAGTTCTTGCCCAAATGAATTCAGAAGAATTGAATGAAGCGGTTGAATTATCAAGTGAATGGACGGAAAGAGTCCGCCTTGAAGTTATGGAAGAAATGGAAAAAGGGAATGGATTAATTGCTTCAAGTAATTTAAACACTTTAAATCCTATATCTTCAATGATTTTAAATATTTATAATGAGAACTTAGAATTAATTGAAGACGAAGTCGCTTTACACGGCGAAGAATTAATTGAGTCCCAAAGAAATTCACTCATTATCACTATGATTCTTGGTGTAATTTCAATTATGGTTTCAATATTCATCTCAAGGATCACTTCAAAATCAATTACAGATCCTGTTCGAGAAATAAACAATCGATTGAATGCGATTGCAAATGAGGACTTCTCACAAGAACCAATTGAAGTAAAGACTAAAGATGAACTCGGACAATTGGCTGAATCGTTAAATCATACGCAAGTTAATCTAATGAATATGATGAATCGAGTCAGGGAATCTGTAAATGATCTAGTAAAGAGTAGCCAAGGTATTTCAAACACTTCATCAGATGTACTTACAGGCTCTAATCAAATTTCAATGACCATGCAAGAACTAGCTAAAGCGTCAGAAACTCAAGCGAGCATAGCGAATAATCTAGCTACTGAAATGGATGATTTTGAAACGATTACTCAAGCAGCAACGAATCATAGTCAAGCAATTAGTAACCGTTCAGAGATGGTGATTGACGAGGCAAGAAATGGCAACGAATTAATGGCTTCAACAACGAATCAGATGCAAGTAATTAATGACATTGTAAATAATGCCGTTCATCAGATGGAGACATTAACGAAACAGACAGATGAAATTTCAAAACTTGTAGATATCATCAAAGGGATTGCTAACCAAACGAATCTTCTTGCATTGAATGCTGCGATAGAAGCGGCTCGTGCCGGCCAACATGGACGAGGCTTCGCAGTAGTAGCAGATGAAGTTCGTAAACTATCTGAAGGGGTAGCAGATTCAGTTTCTGAAATTACAACCTATGTTGAAAACGTACAAGGTGAATCAAATCTTGTTTCTACTTCTCTTCAAAATGTGAGTAAAGAAGTTGAAGTGGGAACTGGGCAAATAAATACAGCAGATAAGAGTATTGTTCAAATTACAAATTCAATCCAAAAATTACTAGAAGAAAATAACGAAATGGTCGATAATTTAAACGATATTTCTCAAAAAAGTCAAACGGTACATGCCTTAATTGATGAGGTTGCAGCTTTATCTCAGGAAGCAGCCGCAGGGGTCGAAGAAACAACGGCGTCAGCGATGGAAATTAATCAATCAATGGATGAGGTCGCCACTGAGGCTAGCGGCTTGAGTCAAGTAGCAGACGGTTTAAATGATATACTCTTGAACGTAAAAATTTAGTGGTTTAATTAATTTCCTCTATATTTATTCTCTTTAAGACAAGTAAATTGTGAGAATGATGAGAGGAAATTAATTTTAAATTTATTACGAAATCGGTTGCAAAAACTAAACATATATGTCATAATTTAATATGTAAACACTTACAAAATATTAGGAGGAGTAAGTAATGAGCAAAAAGAACTGGAAGAAACATTTATTAGGAATGGTCACTGCATCCACAGCGCTACTATTAGCAGCTTGTGGTGGAGATGATACAGCGGATGATACAAGTACAGAAGATACAGGTACGGATGACGCAACTACAGAAGAAACAACAGATGACACAGCATCTGGAGATCTTGGTGGTGAGTTAACCGTTACAGTTGGTGCAGATTACATAGACTTTATTAATGAAATTGCCCCAGCATTTGAAGAAGAAACGGGTGTTTCTTTATCAGTTGAAGAACGCGAAATGTTTGAAACTCTAGATGGACTATCATTAGATGGACCAGCTGGCTTAGCACCAGATGTGACTATCGCACCTTATGACCGTATCGGTGGTTTAGGACTACAAGGTCATTTACATGAAGTAACTTTAGCAGATGATGGACGTTATGATGCTACAGATGAGCAACAAGTATCTGCGGATAGTACTGTTTATGGTTCACCGTATGTTGTTGAAGCGTTAATTATGTACTACAATACGGATTTATTAGACGCAGCTCCAACATCATTTGAAGAACTAGAAGCGTTAGCAGAAGATGATACTTATGCTTATGCAAATGAAGCAGGAACAAATACTGCATTCCTAGCAAACTGGATAGATTTCTATAGTTCATATGGTTTAATTTCTGGTTTCGGTGGTTATGTATTTGGTGAAGATGGTACAGATACTTCAGATGTTGGATTAAATAATGAAGGTACTGTAGAAGCGATTGAATATGCAAACCAATGGTACGATATTTGGCCTGAAGGTATGTTGGATGCTACAAGTGCTGGAAGCTTTGTAGAACAGACATTTATCGAAGGGAATACAGCGGCAATTATCGGTGGTCCTTGGAACGCAGCAGCATTTAACGATGCAGGATTAAACTATGCAGCAGCTCCAATTCCTACACTTCCAAATGGAAATGCTTATGAGCCGTTTGGTGGAGGAAAAGGTTGGATTATTTCAAACTACACGGAAAATGCAGAAGCAGCACAAGCATGGTTAGACTATGTAACAAACGAAGAAAACATGCAAGCACTTCATGAATTTAACAATGAAGTACCAGCGAATCAAGCTGTTCGTCAATCAATTGTAGATGCAGGCGATAACGAATTAGCAATCGCTGTAGTTGAACAATATAGTAACTCAGTTCCAATGCCAAACATTCCACAAATGGCTGAAGTTTGGGTAGGAGCAGAGACAATGATGTTTGATGCAGTTGCTGGAAACAAATCAGCACAAGAATCTGCAGATGATGCAGTACAAACAATTCAAGACAATATTGAACAAAAATACTAATCGGTAATTTCAAGTTGAAATTTCTAGTTGAGTTATGACTTTGGAATGATTCAGCAGAGATAGAGAAATCATCTGCTGAATCATTTTATTTTATTTTCATTTAACGACTGGTTGTTTTTAAAAAAGAAGGAGTTGATTGCAGTGGAAAGTACTGCAGCATTAAAAAGGAAAGAGGACTTTACTAAAGAAGAACAAAATAGAATTAATAAAGCCACTCTTTTTTCAATTATTCCAGGTGGAGGGCAAATTTTTAATAAGCAGCTCTTTAAAGGAATAGTGTTTCTAGGAATATTTGCAATTTTCCTTCTTCAATTATTTGGGTTTGGGATCGAAGCTATCGAAGGCTTGATTACTCTTGGAACGACTCCGAGAGAAGACCATTCTTTATTCCTTATGATTGAAGGGGTATTAGAATTACTACTTGTATTTCTTTTCTTGGTTTTTTATGTCGTTAACCTTTATGATGCTAATCGAGTAGCTAAGATAGGAATTGTTTCTCCAGATAAAGTCAATCATTCCATAAAAGATATTTTACGGAATACGTATGAGAGTGGCTTCCCATATTTATTAACTGTACCAGCTTATATTTTGATGCTATTTGCGATAATTTTCCCGGTAGTTATAACTATTTTAATCATGTTTACCAATTATGATTTTAATAACATTCCTCCGGCGAATTTAATTTCATGGACAGGTCTAGATACACTTCAGAGTCTATTTGGATTAAGTACATATCGTGAAACATTTATGTCTGTATTCTCTTGGACAATCATCTGGACGTTAGCGGCTACAACTTTACAAATATCATTGGGAATATTACTTGCGATGGTTATGAACCAACCATTCATTAAATTTAAACGCCTATTTGGGGTTATTTTATTGCTTCCTTGGGCAGTACCTGCATTTATTACTATATTATCTTTCTCAAATATGTTTAACCCTAGTGCGGGTGCGATTAATACACAAGTTATTCCATTTATAAACAATTTTATACCATTCCTAAATATACCGGCTCTTTCATGGAAGACTGATCCATTTTGGACAAAAGTTGCTATTATAGGGATACAAGGATGGCTAGGTTTCCCATATATCTATGTATTAACGACTTCCATTTTACAGTCTATACCTGAAGAATGGTATGAAGCCTCTTCAATAGATGGGGCAACTGTTTTACAGAAGTTCCGTTATATTACATTCCCTCATATTTTATCGGTTGCAGCGCCTATTTTTATTACGCAATATACAGGGAACTTTAATAACTTCTCAATGATTTACCTCTTTAACGAGGGTGGGCCAGGAAGTGTTGGAAATAACGCAGGATCTACGGATATTTTGATTTCTTGGGTTTATAAATTAACAACCGGGCAATCGCCACAATATAACGTGTCGTCTGCAGTTACATTAATTATTTCTGCAATCGTTATTGTTATTTCATTGATAATATTCAGCCGGTCAAATGCTTTTGAGATGGAGGATTGATGCATTATGGCGAAAAATAAAAGAGTTCGAACTCAAAAACAATCTCGCTTTTGGACGAAGTTTTTTACTTACGCTTTCTTGATTTTTATGTCTGTGGTGATTATATATCCACTGCTTATTACGGCAACTTCTGCATTTAAGGCAGGAAATCTCTTAGCGTTTGATTTAAGTTTTGAGGCAGAGTTTACACTAGATAACTTTAGACGATTATTTGATGAAACCCTATACGGCACTTGGTACATGAATACCCTTTTTGTAGCTATTGTAGCCATGCTGATTCAGGTGACAATTATTACTTTAGCTGGATTTGCCTACAGTCGCTATCGCTTTATTGGACGTAAATCTTCTTTGAAGTTTTTTATTATCGTGCAAATGGTACCGACTATTGCAGCACTTACAGCTTTCTACGTTATGGCCCTGCTTATTGGTGGTCTAGATACACACTGGTTCTTGATCTTTATTTATGTTGGTGGCTCGATCCCGATGAATACTTGGCTAATGAAAGGTTACTTCGATACTGTACCGATTGACTTAGATGAGTCGGCGCGCTTAGATGGAGCAGGACACATTCGGACGTTTTCACAAATCGTCTTGCCATTGGTTCGTCCAATGATTGCTGTTCAAGCACTTTGGGCATTTATGACACCGTTTGGAGAATTTATGTTGGCAAGATTTATCTTACGTAGTCCACAAAACTATACAGTAGCGATTGGTCTGCAGCAGTTTATTTCTAATCCGCGTGAACAACGCGTAACCCTTTTTGCGGCTGGTGCTATTTTAATCGCACTTCCTATCTCGACACTTTTCTTCTTTTTACAAAAGAACTTTGTTTCGGGCTTGACGGCTGGAGGAACAAAAGGGTAATCTATACAGAAAGATTTGCATGAAGATAGGACGATGATTTTGAAAACAGATGTATTTCCAATTAATTATTTTAAAAGTATATGGACTCCAATCCAAGCATTTAAAAATAGACATGAATTAAAATGGTGGCAATTGCTTATTGTCACCATTTTCTTAAATGCACTCTTAATTATTCCCGTAACTCTTAACTATACAAAAATTGATACATTTCCATTAGAAGATTTTTATCCGAACGCGGTCAATATGCTTACCGAAGAATTGATTCAGCCTTTAGGTAAAGCGGAATATGAGAATGGAGTAATGTCGCTTGATGATGCATTTATTGTCGAAAATCAGTATGGAATCGTGGCCGGAGGTTTGGAACCTGAAACTCAAGAAAAAATCATGGAAGAACCCCATGCATTGATTTTTGAGCCTAATCAATTTATCTTAATTGAAGAGGGTGTGCCATTATCGACTGTTCTTTACACGAGAGATTTTACACTTGAAAATGTTCAATCCTCTCAAGAAATCAGAAAAGAACTTAGTCGTCAGTGGTTCAATCAAAATAGAGTGCTGATTGTACTGATTTTCTCTTCAATGATTGCCGCATTCTTATTCGTTATGACATTTTTAATTGTAGCAGGTGCAGCTTTTTTAATGTATCTAACTAAAAAAACAGATTTTACCTCAATCACTACATATAAAGAATCTGTCAATCTTATATTGAATTTACTTTCTTTACCGACGATTGTGGCTTTAATTTTTTCACTCTTTTATTTTGATATCATTATTATGGTATCTATTCAGTATATGGGCTTAGTGTTACTCATGTTACTTACTTTCTATCAAACCCAATTTAATGATCGAGTACTTTTAGAAAAAGAAATCGGAAAAAAGACTTGACATTGTTAAATTGCACTGATAGTATTGTGAGCATAATCTAATAATTAAAAATAAATTAAAAAATATATTTATATGGAAGAGAAGAGTAAGTACATGAAGACTCATACAGAGAGCCCTTATTAGGTGAGAGAGGGTGGAGAGGTAGTGAACCGAAGATGGTCTCGAGATCCTTGTATGTCGAATAGTTTAAACATACACGTGAAGCACACGTTACAGTGCCAAAGTATCAAGAATGTTTATTCGGCGTACTTATGGAGGTATAGATCGCGAGATTTATATAAATATTGGGTGGTAACACGAAGCTTTCGTCCCTATTGTAGAGAATACAATGGGGACGAAAGCTTTTTTTGTTTTACAAAGAATTCAAGGAGGAAACATCATGACAAAAACGACAAAATTTATTGAGCAAATCGACAAAACAGTAGAAGATAAAATTACGGATTACCAGAAAATGGCAGTAGAAATTCATGCAAGACCGGAAGTCAGTAACTATGAGTTTTTTGCCAGTGAACTTTTATCCGATAAATTAAAAGAAGAAGGTTTTGACGTTGAACTAGAAGTTGCTGGCCATCGTACAGGTTTTGATGCCAGATACAAAAGTGATAAGCCAGGACCAACCGTCGTTTTTTATGCAGAATATGATGCACTTGAAGGTATTGGTCATGCATGTGGCCACAATCTATTCGGTACAACTTCTTCACTAGCTGCTGTTGGGTTAAAAACAGTTATTGATGAAGTAGGTGGGGAAATCCGAGTCTATGGAACGCCAGGTGAAGAAGGTGGAGAAAACGGAAGCGCAAAAGGAAGTTTTGTCCGAGAAGGTTTCTTAGATGATGTGGATTTTGCATTAGGTGTTCATCCTGGCTACAAGCATGCACTAACTGGTAAAAGTTTAGCTGTTGATCCAGTAGATGTCGAATTTTTCGGAAAATCATCCCATGCTGCCGCTGCTCCTGAGCATGGAATCAATGCGTTAGATGCACTGATTCAAGTTTACAATGCAAGTAATGCATTACGAGAACATTTGCCAGATGATGTTCGAATACATGGCGTTATCACAAATGGCGGTCAAGCTGCTAACGTAGTACCTGATTACGCGAGTGCACGTTTTTACTTAAGAGCTAAAACAAGACCCGTATTGGAAGATTTATATAATAAATTTGAAAATATTGTAAAAGGAGCGGCCCTTCAAACAGGTGCTGATTACAAGTTTGGACTCTTCCAAAATAGTGTAGACAACATAGTGCCTACTCCTTTATTTGATGAAGTGTATGAAAAAAATCTGAATCGTTATGGCGAAGTGATTGCAGATAAAGAAACACAAGATAGTGGCGGTTCTTCTGATGTCGGAAACATTAGTCAAGTCGTTCCGACGATTCAACCAAACATTAAAATTAGTAATGAATACATTGCCGGGCACAGTGTTGAATTTAGAGAAGCGGCCAAAAGTGAACTAGGATTATCTTCTATCGAACTAGGAGCAAAAGTGCTCGCTACTACAGCTTTAGAAGTGATTCAAAATCCAGAATTACTTAAAAAAATGAAAGAACAACATGGAGTAAATGTACAGAATCAAAACGCATAGAGATAGGGGATACTTATGATTGAGTTAAAGAATGTCTCAAAAACATTTAAAACAAATCAAAAAGAAGTACAGGCAGTTAAGAATGTGAATCTAACTGTTGATGCTGGTGAAATATTTGGGGTGATTGGCTACAGTGGAGCAGGCAAAAGTACACTTGTACGCTGTATCAATTTGTTAGAACGACCGACTGAAGGTCAAGTGATTATTGAAAATACGGATTTAACTCAGTTAAAAGAAAAAGAGTTAAGGACAGAACGCCAAAATATAGGGATGATTTTCCAACAATTTAACTTATTGGCTTCACGTACTGCCTATCAAAACGTGGAATTTCCTTTAAAAGGCAGAGGGTACAGTAAGGAAGAAATAAGAGAAAAAGTTGAATCGTTACTTGATTTAGTTGGAATTGCTGACAAAGCAAATACCTATCCTTCGGAATTATCAGGGGGCCAAAAGCAAAGAGTAGCGATTGCCAGAGCTTTGGCTACTGACCCTAAAATATTACTTTGTGATGAGGCCACATCGGCTTTAGATCCACAAACAACAAAATCTATTTTGAAGCTTCTAAAAGAAGTGAACAGAAAATTGGGTATCACAATTGTGATTATTACTCATGAAATGGAAGTTATAAAAGAAATTTGCCATCGAGTAGCTGTGATGGAAGATGGCTACGTTGTTGAATTAAACGATGTCGTTTCCGTATTTTCAAATCCACAAGCTCAAATCACAAAAGAATTTATTCGTTCGACCTCTTCTCTTTCAAGAATCGATGACTTGATTAAAGAAGAAGCTTCCATTGTTCAACTTAAACCAGGTCAACAGCTATGGCGTTTGGACTTTTATGGGGCAGAAACTAGAGAAGCTTTAATAGCTGAATTGGCACTTACATTTGATATTAATCCAAGTATTATCTTCGCTAATGTAGAAGTCATTTCAAATACGGTTTTAGGATCATTGATTGTTCTGTTGACATTAACTGATGAGTTAGAAAGAAAAGTTCTCGATTATTTAGAAAATAAACACATCAAAGTAGAGGTGATTAAATATGCCTAACTTTTTAGTCAATCTAATGGAACGATATACACCTAACTTACTTATTTATTGGGATGATTTTATTGTAAGTATTGTAGAAACCTTACAGATGCTTTTTGGATCGGGGATCTTTACTTTTATCATCGGATTATTTTTAGGAACATTATTAGTCGTAACACGTGAAGGAAATATTTTAGAAAATAGACCCGTCCATCGAGCCATTGATTTTATTACAAATATTTTCCGATCCATTCCCTTTGTAATTTTGATTACGGTATTAATTCCACTCACATCCATTGTAATGGGGACATTTATTGGAGTAAGAGGAGCTATTTTCCCATTGATTGTTGGATCCGTACCTTTCTTTATAAGGCAAGTAGATGCTGCCTTATCTGACATTGATACAGGATTAATTGAAGCAGCGCAAGCTATGGGATTGTCTCCTTTAGAAATTATTTTTAGAGTCTATTTAAAAGAAAGTATCCCAGCTTTAGCTCGCTCAACAACCATTACGATCATCAGTTTACTTGGACTAACCGCAATGGGTGGAGCTGTAGGTGGTGGTGGGATTGGGTCATTTGTTATTCGATATGGACACAATCGCTATATGACAGATATCACAAACGTTTCAGTCGTTGTTATCTTACTATTTGTACTTTTTATTGAACTCATTGGAAATCTTATTATTAAAAAAACAACCCATTAAAAAGAAAAGAGGAGAAAAAATGAAAAAAGTATTGCGTGTATTAGGTTTAAGCTTGGCTTTATTATTGGTATTAGTTGGTTGTGGTAGTACTGAAGAAACAGACGATGTAGTGAAAATTGGAGTGATCGGTTCAGATTCTGTTGTCTGGAACCATGTCGCAGAAAAAGCTGCCGAAGAAGATATTGAGATTCAAATTGTTTATTTCGATTCTTACCCACTACCAAACGCTGCGTTAGATGCAGGAGAAATTGATTTAAATGCTTTCCAACATCATATTTACTTAGATACAGAAGTGGAACAATTCGGCTATGAGTTATCTGTCATTGGAGAAACAGTATTTGCTCCTTTAGGGATTTATTCCAAGCAATTAGAAAGTGTAGATGAAATTTCTGATGGTGCGCAAATTATTATTCCGGATGATGTGACGAATGGCGGGCGTGCATTACTATTACTACAAGAACAAGGATTAATTGAAGTGGATCCGGCAGCAGGTGAAACACCAACGCTACAAGACGTTGAAAACCCAAGAAGATTTGATATTGTAGAGTTAGCGGCAGCGAATATTCCAGCTTCACTTGAAGAAGCACCATTAGCCGTCATTAACTCTGGAATTGCTACAGACGCTGGTTTATACCCAACAGAAGATGCTTTAGTATTAGAAGAAGCGAATCCAGGAGATAACCCATACATCAACGTAATTGTTGCTCGCTCTGAAGATTCAGACGATGAGACTTTAAACCGAATTGTTGAATTGTATCAAACGGAAGATACGAAAGAAGTCATTCTTGAAGATTCAAAAGGGTCTTCAATTCCAGTTTTTTAATTATTTAAAGGGTATTTTAAAGGATATTTAAAGGAAATCGAAATAAAGATTGCTTTATTAAAGGGCATCTGTTATTATAATTAAGCTTATGCGATGAGCCGACCTGAACATGATTTTTTACAGGTCATTTGCACGTCACTGCATAAGATTCAGTGATGAAGAGTGAGTGGATGTGAACACTTCTCTTGTCTATAA
Organism: Atopostipes sp.; assembly: GCA_036752165.1. GTDB lineage: Bacteria > Bacillota > Bacilli > Lactobacillales > Carnobacteriaceae_A > Atopostipes. The sequence goes on along the minus strand of DAIOTF010000030.1, from coordinate 1,546 downwards.
TTTTGTAAAAAATGAATAGATTGCCAGCAAGCGTAGACAATGACCTGTCTGCGTTTTTTGCGTTTCCAAGGCTAAACACTTTAAATTTTTTTTCATTCTTCTTATACTCATTAATAGATAGAAAACAAAATAAAGATATAAAGGAGAGAGGAAAAAATGGATTATTTATCAAATGCTTGGAACTCATTCGCGCATATGTTGCCTAATTTAGTCGTCGGTATTTTACTTATTCTTGTGGCATGGGTTGTAGCTACACTCGTACGAAAAGGTGTTCAAAAAGGACTCGAAGCTGCGAATTTCGATAGCCGTTTAGAAGGTTGGGGTGCAGTAAATACCAGAGAGCAAGGCTTAAATATGATTGATGTCTTGTCCAAAGTATTTTATTACTTAATATGGGTATTATTCTTACCGGGCATTTTTGAAACATTTGGCTTAACATCTGTGGCAGCGCCAATTCAAAATATGCTAGATACAGCATTACGATTTTTACCTAATGTAATTGCAGCAACTGTATTAGTTATAATTGCATTTGTCGTTGCAAAATTTGTTAAAAATTTAGTGTATAATCTTGCATTATCTTTAAATTTAGATCGCTGGATTTCAAGATTAACAAGTTCAGATAGTACAACTCCACATACTGGTAGTGGATCAGCAGAAAGAAACGATACAATCGCTAAAGTGATTGCAAACGTCGTCTATGTACTTATTTTAATCCCAATTTTAGTTGTAGCTTTAGAAACATTAGGTATTCGTTCAATTTCAGAACCAATTGTCAATGTTTTAAATGCTATTTTGGCAGCAATTCCTAATATTTTAGTCGCTGTTATCTTACTAGCTGTTGGTTTTGCGATTGCGAAATTTGTTGGTGATTTAACAATGAGCTTACTAAAAGGAACAGGAATCAATAATTTAGTAAGTAACATAGACGCTAAAGGTACACAGAACTTAGATTTAGCTAAAATTGTTGGTCAAATTGTTACAGGTTTAATTGGTTTATTCTTCTTAGTTGAAGCTTTAAACGCATTGAATTTAGCCGTATTAAACACAATTGGCGCAGCAATCATTGCGTATCTACCTAATATTATTTTCGCTATTATTATCCTTGGTTTAGGGTTACTTGGCGGACAATGGTTAGGAAATATTATTAAACAATCAACAGGCAGTAAATGGGCTGGAAGAATTGCTGAATATGTATTAATTGCATTTGCATTATTTATGGTATTAGACCAATTAAACTTTGCAAGTGGTATCGTAAATACAGCATTCATCTTCATTATTGGTGGTTTATCTGTAGCCTTTGCCTTAGCTTTTGGATTAGGCGGACGCGATTTTGCTAGAAAACAACTTGAAAAATTAGACGATAAAGTAGAAAAAGAAAGTGCAAAAGAAGGCGATTCAACAGTAGATACTGATCCTTCAAAGAATATTGATTTCAAAGAAAATGAATTATAACAGATAAAAATAAGGCCTGTATCCAAGTGGATGCAGGCTTTTTTTATGTGTGGTTTAATTTGGTTTTTTCTCGTCTTGTATAGTTCCATCTTGT
>DAIOTF010000029.1:0-15474 GCA_036752165.1 Atopostipes sp. | reverse complement strand
TTTCTCTATTTAACAAAACAACAAGAACGATTAGATACCCTTATTGAATGGTGCATTGAATTTGTAGGAAGAAAGAGTGGGAATGAATAGTGAATAAAAGAAGAGATAGTCGTGAAAAACCACAACAAACAACTGATGAGTTTGTAATAGGTCGTCATCCGGTAAAAGAAGCGTTGAAATCAGATCGAGAGATTAATAAATTATTTGTGCAAGAAGGACAAGGTGGACGTCCAATTGAAGAAATTATTCAATTGGCGAACAAGAAAAAAATTGTCGTAAGTTTTGTACCGAAATCTAAACTAGATACATTAAGTGACCACCAAAATCATCAAGGAGTTGTCTTATCTTCAAGCCCTGTTGAGTATGCGACAATTGATGAATTGTTTGAAGTAGCTGAAGCTCGTGATGAACGTCCATTCTTTGTGATGCTAGATGGTATAGAGGATCCACATAACTTGGGGTCGATTTTACGAACAGCGGACACAACGGGTGTTCATGGAGTGATTATCCCTGAAAGAAGATCAGCAAATTTAACTTCTACAGTATCTAAAGCTTCGGCAGGAGCTATTGAGCATGTAAAAGTAGCACGCGTTACGAATTTATCGCAAACCATTCAGGAATTAAAAGAACGTGGGCTATGGATATTTGGAACCGATATGAATGGTACGGATTACCGCGATTGGAATACCGATACACCACTTTGTATCGTTATGGGAAATGAAGGAAAAGGAATTTCTCGTTTAGTGAAAGAAAATGTGGATGAATTAATTACGATTCCGATGACAGGAAATATGCAAAGTTTGAACGCAAGTGTGGCAGCTGGTATTTTAATGTATGAAGTTTACCGCGATTGGAATCCTATTAGATAAGTTTTGCGAGGAGTAGTTAAGTAAAGTCATAAAAAGGATGCAGCTGACTGCATCCTTTTTTTATATTATTTACGAGAAAATTTACGACTCAAGCGATTAAGCCAAGAAGGCTGAGGAGTTTTTTGTTTACTGCGTGTAGTCTTTTCTTGAGCTTGTTTCATTAACTCTTCTTGTGCACTAATCGGTGGATTATTACCGGGTGTTATCTTAGTATATGTTTCATTAGAGTGTAGTTCCCATGCTTTGGTATTATCACTAAAAAATAACTTTAAAGTATTTAAAATCGTTGCTTTTATATTTTTATCTAAGATAGGAAAAGCTATTTCTACACGATTCTCCATGTTTCTTGTCATCATATCTGCGGAGGAAAGAAATAATTTGTCGTCTCCATTATTGTAAAAATAGTAAATACGACTATGTTCTAGAAACCGTCCAACGATACTTCGCACATGAATATTTTCACTCACACCCGGAATTCCTGGTATTAGACAACAAATCCCTCGTATATTCAGTTCTATTTTTACACCAGCTTGGCTCGCTTCATACATTTTTTGAATCAACAATTTGTCTGTTAAAGCGTTCATTTTAGCCATAAAATGTCCATTGCCGTACTTTTTTTGCATTTTTATTTCATTATCTAACTTTGCCAAGAAGGCATCTCGAATTTTATAAGGGGCTACATATAAATGAACATAGTCGGGCTGTCTTGAATAGCCGCTCAAATAATTGAAGAAGTCAGCTGCATCCTGACCCGTAATTTCATTACTAGATAAAACGCCCATATCCGTATATTGTGTGGCAGTCTTTTCGTGGTAATTTCCTGTTCCTAAATGAACATACCTTTTAAAGCCAGACCCCACCTTCTTTGTAATTAATGTGATTTTACTATGTGTCTTTAGTCCTTGGACGCCGTACAAAATATGAACTCCTGCATCTTCTAATTCTTTTGCCCAGATTACATTGTTTTCTTCGTCAAAACGAGCTTTTAATTCCATTAAAACAGTTACTTGAATACCTGATTTAGCCGCTTTAATAAGTGAACGAACTAAATCCGATTGGTCACTTACACGGTAGAGCGTCATTTTTATAGATACCGTATTTGTATCATTTGCTGCATTGCGAACGAATTCTAAAATGGGTTTAAAAGAATCGTAAGGGTGATGCAGATAGATATCTTGTGTGTCTGCGATTGAAAAAATAGTTTCTTCTTTTAATAACGACGGGTAATGAGGTTCGAATTTCCGATACATGAGCTCTGGAAATTCTGTCCCTAAATCATCTACTAACTTAAATAAATAAGTGAGATCTAAAGGGCCATTTATTTTATAAATATCATTGGAGCTTAAGTCGAGTTTCTCGATTAAAAATTCAATATCCTGTTCAATTTTTTCACCCGTATTTCTTGTATCAATTTCCAAGCGAACAGCCATACCATTCTTTCTACGTTCAATGTAATCTTCGATGACATTTAATAAATCATCTGCATCATCTTCTTGAATTTCTAAATCCGCATTACGTGTCACACGAAAGGTAAAGGATTCCATTACCGTATAGCCAATGAAAAGTTCATTCAAATGATAAGTAATGATGTCTTCGACTAAAATAATTGGCTTTTTACTTTGCTCATCCACATTGAGAATATGAAACCTTTCCAATAAAGAAGTGATAGGAATAATTACTGCAAAGGGGTCACCGTCTCGTTCGAGATGAACAAACACCTGCATATTACCATCATGTAAATGCGGAAAAGGTCGATAAGCATCTACGCCGTAGGGAGTGATTGCGGGTTCAATTTGTCCATCAAAGATATCACGCACTTGATTTTTAAGTTCTTGGGGTAATTCCTCGATTTTTGGGAATACATATCCAAGCTGTTCAATCTCTTTTAATTTTTCAGTATAAATGGCATACTGTCTATCGACTATTTTTCGATTCTTTTTTGTAATTTCTTCTAATTGTTCATGAGGTAACCAGCCTTTTTTTGAATCTTTTTCATTAACACCTAATTTATCTTGTTCTTGGAGGCCGGCCACACGGACTCGGATGAACTCATCGAGATTTGAGCTGCCAATCGCTACAAACTTTAACTGTTCAAGTAAAGGGTTTTTATCATCACATGCTTCCAAAATGACACGCTCATTAAAGTCAAGCCAAGAAATTTCGCGATTTTGGTAATAGTTTGGTGCTTTTAAGTCCAAATGTTCAACTTCCATATTATCTATCCTTCCACCACATTCAAATTATTATAAAAACTCATCTATTAAAATCATTCAGCTACCTCAAAATAAATATTGACTGAGTCACCCACTGCCCGTTCAAGATGATTGCGTTGCTTATTGGCTTGAAACTCTTCTGATACAATATTTCCAGAATAACGAACAAATAAATCGTAGCCTTTTTTCTTATTTTTCTTTAATGAAAGCTTATTAATAGTATTGACATGTGAATCATTTAGGGCTTCCGCAAATTTGATGATGCTTCCCAATTTCATGAGCAAATCTTGCTCTTCAGCAGAGAACCACCCATCAAAATTACTTACGTATTGTCTATAGAGCGAACGGTTTTTATAACTCGCTAGGAGGGCTAACCGTACTCGATCATAATGATCAAATCCATGAAGATTCGTATTAGAAACCACATAGAATGTGTGTGGGGAACTCGAATCATTTTCAATAAAACTTCCTAGATTATATAAAGTAGCCCCATAATACATCAATTCTAAATACTCGATATCTACAGAAAGCAAATTGTTTTTCTCCAGTTCATTTAAGACCATATCAGCAATCGTAATTCGTTGATTAGTTGAAAATTCTTGAATGTTATACTGTGTAGATAAACGAATAACCGTTTGTTGAGGCACACTCATTAGGCTGTATGGTTCATTTTTCTCTTCGTTTAGATAATGTATAACAAGTCCCTCACGTAAACCGCGTCTAGACAAGACGAATGAATCAGATTGGACTACGTTTAGTAATTGCTGAAAAACGATTGTCGCAGGAATAATGGTATCTTTCCGGTCTTGACTTAATCCGTCCAAAGAATCTAAGTCATCATAGGCGGTGGAACAAAAAAGATCTAAAGTTTCATCAATCCATTCTGGTTTCATAGGGTAGCCATGCATACCGGCTAATGGATAAGCGTGTTGAAGTTGATAGACTTCCGCTACGTTTCGTGCAGAACCGCCGATTCCAATAATTGGCAAGTCAACTTTATTTAACCACGGGATGCTCTTAAACTGTTTTTTGACCCACTTTTTTGTATCTTTGATAGCTTCTAAATCATAATGTTCCTTGCCGTTAAAAAATTGATTTTTTAAACTGACTGCTCCAAAAGGAAAACTGTGAGATTCAATAACTTCTTTATTTTTGAATAAAGTAATCTCAGTACTCCCACCCCCGATATCGACAGAAATACCATTATAAATATTGAATGTGTAGCGCACAGCATAATTTCCAAAGAAAGCCTCTTCTTCTTCAGATAATACACGCATTTTTAAACCTGTCTCATTTTCTACATGTGTTACGATTTCATCTACATTACTTGAATTACGAATGGCAGCTGTAGCTACAGGGATTAAACGGTCAACATCGTACTCTTCGATAATTTCTATATAATTTTTGACGAGATTTGTTAATACGTCAATTCCTTTATCAGTCATTTTCCCATCTTTTACATATTGAACAAGTCTTGCTGAAACTTTTATGTTTTGTAATTCTTCAACTCCATAATAAGCTTCTGTATCCACACTAAATATAACGAGTCGAACTGTGTTTGAACCCATATCAATCAGTGCAATTCTTTCGAAACCTGGTTTCTTTTTCATTTTAATTCCCATCCTTATATATAGTTCAATATTTTTAACTGACTTATCGTTAACCTAATAATACTAAATACTTGTAGGCATTGTCTAAAATTAAGGTGTATTTCAGTTAAGTTACTGAATATAAGTCGAAAACATTACAAAACGACCTTAAATCACTCAAATATTACAATTATTACTAAAATAACTTGAAATAGTAAAAGAATTGAAACACCACCTGGATAGATAGGGGTTAGAATACTTAATGTGAACTGAGAGGCGTTCAAGTCAATTAGTTCTTCGTTGCTATTTATTATATAGAATTAGAATAAGAGATTTTTAAATCAGAAAGGATTCCTAAAGCATATGAATAATTGGATCAAGAAAGTTGTTGCAGTATCGTTTGTCGTTGCGCAATTTTTAGTTACTCCAGCAGTTTCAGCAAGCTCTTTGGAAAACATTCAAGAAGAAAAAAATGTTGTTGAACAAGAAATTTCTCAATTACAATCAGAAGTGGCAGTTAGTTTAGAAGAAGTGAGCCAAATTACAGTTGGCCTTGAAGAGCTACGTCAAGAAATTGAAACGCAAAAAGAAACGATTATTGAAACAGAGCAAGATATTGAAGCTCAAGAAATTGTTGTTCAAGAGCGATATGAGTATGCAGCTGATCAGTTGCAAGCTATGCAAAAAAATGAAATCAACCAGAATATTATTGTTAGTTTATTAAGTGCAGAAAGTTTTACAGATTTACTCAGTAAAATGGTGGCTGTTGCTCGTTTAACGGGCGCAAGTGAAGAACGTATAATCGAAGCTCAAAATGAAAAAGAGAAGTTAGATACTTTACAAGAAGAGTTAGTGGCACATAAAAAGACATTAGATGCAAAAGAAACAGAGACTGTTCAGCAAAAAGAACAATTAGATAGTAAAGTAGCTAATTTAAGAACGAATTTAACGAATAACGAAAAACAATTAGCTGAATTAACTGCTCAAGAAGAAAATATTCGAGCAGAAATGGCAGCTAAGGAAGCAGCAGCCAAAGAAGCGGCAGCTAAGGCCGCAGCAGAACAAGCTGCAACTACAAAAGTAGCAACTAAAGAAGCTAAAAATGTTCAGGTTTCTACCGCAGCTGTTAAGCAACCAGAAAAATCGAATTCAAATACAACACAAACTCAAAGTGCACCAGCACCAAAACAAGAATCTAGTTCAGCTGGTTCTTGGATGTCAGTCCAAGCAACAGGCTACTCAACGCAACAACCTGGTTTAAGTACACGTACAGCTACTGGTATTGATTTACGAGTAAATCCTCGAGTAATCGCCGTAGACCCAAGCGTCATTCCACTGGGAAGTTTAGTTGAAGTTCAAGGACTAGGTGTCTATATTGCAGGAGATACAGGTGGAGCAATCAAAGGTCGAATTATTGACATCCATTACTCTTCAGTAAGCCAAGCTCTAAGCTGGGGACGTCGTAACGTAAATATTCGAATTATCAACTAAATCATTTTATAAATTATTCAATTACAAAAAGTATCGAATTTAAAAGATTCGATGCTTTTTTATTTTCTTTAAAGGCTGTTAAAATGTTTGTTAAGATAAGGATAAGTAAAAAAAGAGGAGCAAATGAGATGTTAAAAAAAGTATTTCTTGTAGAAGATAAACATTCAGCAAAACAAGTAGGTTCTGGAGATTTAGATGTTTTATCGACACCTTCAATGATTGCATTTATGGAAAATGTAGCAAAAAAATTAGCGGAAAGTAAACTTCAAGCAGGTGAAACAACCGTAGGAATTGATCTGAATGTGAAACATATTAAAGCAACAGCGATTGGTAGAGAAGTTAGAATAGAAGCCAACTTAACCCAACACCACAAAACGATTCTCAGCTACGAAATTTTCGTCTATGAAAATGATCAATTAATAGGAAAAGGAACACATAAGCGAGCCATTGTGAATGCAAACCAATTTATGGAAAATCTTTAAACGTTAAAAGAAAAGGGGACTTTCGTAATGAAGGATACTAGAGATATTGATTTTCTCATGTTTACAGTTAAAGAAAATGAGAAGAGTATTGCGGATGTGATGATTGATTTGAAAGCTAGAGAGTATAAGATTGAAAAAACAGATTTATATGGTCAAATTTTAGAACCCGAAATCGGTGGGAAATTGAGGCGTACAAAAATTGCTGATTTTCTAAGCGAATTAACTAAAATGAATGTATGTAATTTTCCATTAAAAGAGAAAAATACACTCCCAATTCATTTAAAAAGTGCAACCCTTATGTATAGGGTAGAAAATAAAATGTATTTTACAGACGGGGATAATCAGAAAAATCTAGCACAAGTGCATAAGGCGATTGAACATTTACTGAATACGACATTTGGAGCTTATAAATTTTACTAAAACAGACACAATGGTTTTAGTATTGGAATGTTTGTTCGGTTTATGGTATACTCGTTCATGCGTAAAATGACATAAAGGAGGTGTTCGTATGGCAACGGAGCTTATCGAAAATAAATTATCACTATTACCCGATTTACCGGGTTGTTATATTATGAAAAATCAAAACGATAAAATTATTTATATCGGTAAAGCTAAAAATTTAAGGAATCGTGTGAGATCTTATTTCCGAGGGAAGAAAGAAGGAAAAACAGCCTTACTTGTGCAAGAAATTCGTGATTTTGAATATGTTGTAACGGGGTCCGATAAAGAGGCCTTACTTTTGGAAGTAACTTTGATTCAAAAACACAAACCAAGGTATAATATTTTATTAAAATTTGGAACAACGTATCCTTATTTGAAAATTACTAACGAACGCCATCCGCAACTAATCATCACTTCAAAAGTTGAAAAAGATGGGGCCGATTATTTTGGTCCCTATCCGGATGTTGGAGCTGCTCAGCAGACGCAACAACTTTTGCAAAAAATCTATCCCTTAAGAAAATGTAACGGACATCAGAAACGTGCATGTTTACACTATCATATCGGACAATGTATTGGACCTTGTGACCATGAGGTACCGAAAGAAGTTTATCAAGCCCAAATTAAACGTATCAAATCTTTTTTAAATGGGAATGTCTCGGACATTAAAAAAGATTTAACTAAAAAGATGGAGGCCGCCTCTGCCGATTTAAACTTTGAAGCCGCAGCGGAATTTAGAAATCAAATTAGCTATATTGAACAGACTGTCGAGAAACAATCGGTGGTCTTTAATGACTTTGTACCACGAGACTTTTTCAATTACTATGTTGAAAATGGTTGGATATCTATTCAAGTATTTTTCGTTCGACAATCTTCTTTGACTAAACGTCAAGTGGCGATGTATCCTATTAAAGATGATGCAAATGAAGAACTATTAAAATATATCCTTCAATACTATCAAAACAGTAATAATATTGTGCCCAAAGTCGTGTATGTTCCTGCGGGTATTGATCGAGAATTATTAAAGAGTGAACTAAATGCAAAGATTCATACACCACAAAGAGGAGAGAAGAAACGCCTCTTAGATTTAGCTGGAAAAAATAGTAAACTCGCTTTAAAACAGAAATTCCATTTATTAACAATGGAGCAGTTAAAAACAACAGGGGCTTCTGAAGAATTATCTGAGGCATTAAATCTTCCTTATATTGAAAGAATCGAAGCTTTTGATCACTCGAATATTCAAGGAACGAGTCCTGTTTCTGCGATGGTTTCTTTTAGAGAAGGTAAACCAGATAAAAATAATTATCGAAAGTTTAATATTAAAACGGTTGAAGGGAGTAATGAGGCGGCTACTACTAAAGAAGTCATTCGACGTCGCTATTCACGTCTCTTAAAAGAAGATGGAGATTTCCCTGATTTAATTTTGATGGATGGCGGGAAAATTCAAGTAAATGCTGCGAAGGATGTACTTGAAAATGAATTAGGTTTAGATATTCCTGTAGCAGGTATGGTTAAAGATGACCGACACCAAACCGCTCAGTTAATCTTTGGAGAAGACCTTACGCGGGTTTCACTTCATCCGCGTAGTCAAGCTTTTTACTTGGTTCAACGTATTCAAGAAGAAGTCCACCGATTTGCGATTACTTTTCACCGTAATGTACGAAGTAAAAATAGTTTTTCATCCATACTTGATGACATTCCTGGTGTAGGTCCTAAGACTCGAACAAAGTTAATGCGACATTTTAAATCTTTAACAATCCTTCAAAAAGCTGATATCCAAGAAATAACTGATTTAGGAATTAATCGCAAGACGGCTGAGAATGTGAAAGAGACGCTCGCCAATTATGAAGTGAAAAAAGCAAAAAATCATAAAAAGAAAAACCAGATGGGTGAGTAAATTTGACTCCCCCTTATCTGGTTTTTGTGCATTTTTTGAGTGGAAAATGATTCTTCTTTTCTGGGTATAAAGCGAATGGATTAAAGAAGCCTAAATCATAATGATCGCTAAAAATATTATCTGTATCTTTGCCTTCCACTCGTTTACGCGAATAATGATCAAAGAGTGTCGTAATTAAGGCACTTAACGCGGCATCTTCATCATATTTAATCCCAACTTCATAAGTGGTAAGTCCATCTTTTGAGACTTTCTCACATTCCATGATGAACTCATTTTCTTTATGTGTAGTGAAATAGAGATCTTCAAAATCACCAGTAATAATCCATTTATGTGGTTGTAAGGTGAAGTAAGAATCACGAATTCCAAAAAGACCAGGGTGTTTTCGCATGGTTCCAATCCGTTGATTACCATCGATGAGCTCGAAAACAGGAATAGGTGAGCCTTTCACTTGTACCATACATAATAATTGGGTGCCATCTGTTTCATAAATAGTCATTTTGTCCTTTTTTCTGCCCCAACGTCCTTCAATAATATAGAGAATTTGGCCTCGTGAATCTCGTACCGACATCCGCTGATTATTTTTTACGTTTTCTTTTATAAACAACTTCATCATTTCAGTACCCTCCTGCCGAATACTTCACTATATACTATAACACGAATAAAGAAAGAGAAAAAACCAGACTCATTATTTTCACAATGAGTCTGGCTTTTAAATTTTTAATTTTAAACTAAAAGCGAAGACTTTTACCCTCTAATACTCTTTCAATAATTTGTGCTACTGCATCTTCTTTATGACTTGGTGCTTGATAAGTAGCCACTTTTTTCGCCCGTGGATGTGCGTTGGAAACGGCATAACTATGATCGGCCCACTCAAGCATCGTTAAGTCATTAATGTTGTCACCAATAGTAATAACTTCGCTTGGCTTATACCCTTGAGAAGTTGCATATTCTGCCACGGCTTGTCCTTTATTTGCTTGTTTATTATTTATTTCAATATTATTTGTACTAGCAGATGTCACGATTAATCCGGGCAATTTCTTTTCGATTGTTTGTTGAATTTCATCTAAGATAGATACATCGTCGTTTGTATTCACTAAAGTTTTTAACACTTGAACATCCGGATTTTGATATAAGAAGGAATAATCATCAACAGTTTGTACATTTAAATTACTTAAACGGCTCTTAATCACATCAATAGCTGCTACGTCTGAGAGTGATGGGTTAATGGACTGGAAAACAGCTTTAAAGGCGTCAATATAGTCATCAAGTGTTTGATTTGAATACGTAACCTCTTGCGTTATAAACTCATTATGAATCCCGTAGTCCTCAATAATATCGATTAACTCTTTTGTTTCTTCTTTCTCAATTGCTCGTGTGAACTGAATTTTGCCTTCGCGGTCAAATAAGCGCGCACCATTCAATTCAATAAAAGGTGATGTAATCCCTTGTTCTTGAACTATCGTATAACCGGATTTAACGGTACGACCAGTAGCGATTGCAAAGTCGAGTCCTGCTTCTTGTGCTCGAAAAATGGCTTCAGCAGCCCGAGGTGTCATTTCAATATTTTCATTTAATAAAGTTCCATCCATATCTGTTACAATTAATTTAATCGACAATATACTCTTCCTCTCTTAGTAGTACATTTCTATTCTATCAAAAGTAAATTAAAATATCAGCCAATTAACTGTATCATTATTGTAAAGTTTAAGTTGGCCGAAAGGATGAAAAATATGACTATACCCATTACAAATAGTTGGCAACCAATTATAGAACAAGCGACACAAAAAGATTCTTATCAGAAGCTTCGCAAATTTTTAGTCAAAGAATATCGTGAGCATACAATTTATCCTGAAGCGGATGATGTTTGGACGGCCTTTCAATGGACCTCTTTTAATGAAGTGAAGGTAGTTATCTTAGGCCAGGATCCTTATCATGGACCAGGCCAGGCACATGGGTTAAGTTTCTCTGTAAAACCCGGTGTCCCAATTCCACCTTCTTTAAAAAATATTTATAAAGAATTACAAACCGACTTAGGTATAGAACCTGTACAACATGGCTATTTAAAAGAATGGGCGAAGCAAGGTGTTTTTTTATTAAATACCGTACTTACTGTTCGGGCGCATAAGGCCCATTCTCATCGGGGAAAAGGCTGGGAAGAAATGACTGATTATGCGATTGCTTCATTAAACAAACGGCAGGAGCCCATTGTGTTCATTTTGTGGGGGGCAGCAGCTGGAAAGAAACGTACTTTAATTAATGAAGATATACATATTGTACTAACAGCACCTCATCCAAGTCCTTTATCTGCCTATCGTGGTTTTTTTGGTTCGAAACCATTTTCTCAGACAAATGAGCACTTAATACGCACAGGACAAGAACCGATAAACTGGCAACTGTCTGAAGAAGTCTAATGGAAAAGTGAATTTGACTTTGGCCAGTCATTGATGGTAAAATACGCTGAGTTCAAATTATAAAGAAAAGAGGGACCATAAATGAAAAAAAATAAAGCGTCCTTAGCTTGTACGGTTTGTGGATCTCGAAACTATTCTCTAGACTTTGGAGCGAAAGTGCGCACTGAACGACTAGAAATTAATAAGTTTTGTAAATATTGTAAAACACATACATTGCATAAAGAAACGAAATAGTAGGAGAATGACAAAAAAATGCCGAAAGGGGTTTGGTTAACGAATGAGTAAAGTAAGTAGCTTTTTTAAAGATGTACGACATGAAATGCGTGAAACAACGTGGCCATCAGGAAAAATGATGCGTAAATATACAACGGCAATTTTCACAATTATTGCATTGTTTGCAATCTTTTTCTATGCGACAGAATCCGTTATGGTATGGTTGTTATCTCTGATTTAATCGATAGAAACGCTAGCAATACAAAAAAAATCGTGCTATACTGTAAATCAGTTGGAAACCTTCTGGACAAAGTGTCTGAGAAGGTTTTTTAATTTAAAAAAATAACCATTAAAAGAAAAATTAATAAGGAGTGAAAAAATGAATACATTTGATCGAATTAGCCAGGAAAAAAATTGGTATGTACTTCATACTTACTCAGGGTACGAGAAAAAGGTTCAACAGAACTTAGAATCTCGTATGTCTAGTATGGGAATGGAAGAGAATATCTTTCAAATCTTAGTCCCTGAACAAGAAGTACGTGAAGAAAAAGAAGGCGAAATGGTATCTAAAATGAAGAAAGCCTTCCCTGGATATGTTCTAATTGAAATGATTATGTCAGATGAAGCTTGGTATGTGGTGAGAAATACACCAGGTGTTACTGGTTTTGTTGGTTCACACGGTGCAGGAAGTAAACCTTCCCCAATGTTACCTGAAGAAGTGGAAGACATAATGCGTAGTATCGGTGTAAATCCACGTAAAGTGACTATTGAACTTGAAGTAGGACAAGCCATTCAAATTACTGGTGGAGCGTTTGCTGGAATGGAAGGTATCGTTGAGTCTTTCGATGAGGATAAAGGGAAAGTAACTGTTTTAGTCGAGATGTTCGGACGTGAAACGGATACGGAAGTGGATTATTCTCAAGTTAAAGAAATAGACGAAGGGTTTACGTTATAAACACCTATCTTTACAACTAAGGCTCTTAATAAAGATAAAAAATTACAAAAGGACCTTGCATTGTTACCGGACTAATGCTAAAATAGGCCGGTACGTTTAAGGGCAATAGTGCCCTAAGGAGTACACAGAGGTGGGAGGGGAAATACTTAACCCCATTTTAACCACTCGCGGACAAAACAAGGAGGTATGTCTCGTGGCAAAAAAAGTTATAGACGTTGTTAAATTACAAATCCCAGGAGGAGCAGCAACACCAGCACCCCCAGTAGGACCAGCTTTAGGTCAAGCAGGAATTAACATTTCTGGATTCACTAAAGAATTTAACGCACGTACAGCAGATTCACAAGGAACAATTATTCCTGTAGTTATTACGGTTTATGAAGACCGTTCATTTACATTTGAAACTAAAACACCACCAGCTTCAATTTTATTAAAGCAAGCTGCAGGTATTGATTTAGGTTCAGGTGAACCGAATACTAAAAAAGTTGGAACGGTTACAACTGATCAAGTGAGAGAAATTGCTGAAACAAAACTTGAAGACTTAAACGCAGCTGATGTAGAAGCAGCAATGCGTATAGTTGAAGGTACAGCTCGAAGCATGGGAATCACTGTAGAAGGTTAATTAATTTAAGTAGAGAGATTTAGATATCTCGTGTAAATACACAAAAGAATCGTGTATATTAAGTGGGAGGTCAATCCGCTAATACCACATAAGGAGGATTTAATCGTGGCAAACAAGAAAAGAAGTAAAAAATATCTTGCTGCACTAGAGAAAGTAGACCGTGAAAAAGAATATGGTCTAAAAGAAGCAGTAAGTTTAGTAAAAGAAATTGATTATGCAAACTTTGATGCAAGTATTGAAATTTCATACCGTTTAGGTGTTAACCCTAAACATGCTGACCAGCAATTGCGTGGATCATTAGTTTTACCAAATGGTACTGGAAATACTCAAACAGTTATTGTTTTCGCTAAAGGCGAAGCTGCAGAAGCTGCTCGTGAAGCAGGGGCAGATTTTGTTGGAGAAGAAGACTTAGTAGAGAAAATTGAAGGCGGCTGGTTAGATTTTGACGTAGTCGTAGCTTCACCAGACATGATGGCTCAAGTAGGACGTTTAGGACGTGTTCTTGGACCTAAAGGACTAATGCCAAACCCTAAAACAGGTACAGTTACACCAGATGTAGCAAAAGCTGTTTCAGATATTAAAGCAGGACAGGTTGCTTACCGCGTGGATAACCAGTCAAACCTACACGTTTTAGTAGGAAAAGTTTCTTTCTCAGAAGAAGAATTAATGGAAAACATCCGTGCTGTTCACAACGAAGTAATCGAAGTTCGTCCAGCAAGTGTCTCTGGTTCAAGTTATATTAAGTCATTAACTGTAGCTAGCACATTTGGCCCTGGTGTCAAAATTGACTACAGTCATGTTGATGTTGACTAATTTTTAAAAAAGACCTTGCAAGTTTAAATAGAACTTGCTATAATGCTTAAAGTCTTAAACAATTGAATACCCAAACATTACCAAAGACAGTATGTGGCTAAGCCTTAATTTCATACCGAGGAAGATGTGTGCATAAAGTAAGTAATGCATCATGCATTACACTTTAACTTTGAACATTCAACACTCCCTCTACGTCTACGGTGACTGAGGGAGTTTTTTAATGAGAAGTTTAATAAACTTCAGGAGGTGACGTTCGTGAGTCGTGAACAAAGAATTCAAGCAAAACAAGATCAAGTAGATCTTTTATCTGAAAAGATGAAAAATGCAGCATCATTTATTGTTGTAAACTATCGTGGTCTAAACGTTGCAGAAGCAACTGATCTACGTAAACAATTACGTGATTCAGATGTTGAGATGCACGTTGTTAAAAACACTATTATCCGTCGAGCTGCAGAAGCTGCAGGTGTTGAAGGATTAGAAGATGTATTCGTAGGACCAACAGCTATCGCATTCTCTGAAGAAGAGGTTGTTGCACCAGCAAAAATTATGGTAGAGTTCGCTGAAGAAGCACCCGCTTTAGAAGTGAAAGGTGGCTACATGGAAGGTGAAGTTGTTTCAATTGAAACAATTGAGGCAGTTGCAAAACTTCCAAGTCGCGATGGACTACTTTCAATGCTATTATCAGTACTTCAAGCACCAATTCGAAATACTGCATTGGCATTCAAAGCAGTTGCAGAAAAGAAAGAAGAAGAAGACGCAGCATAATATATATGCCGACTTGGCAATCGCATAGATTGCAAACTATTTTAAACTAATAAATTATAACGGAGGAAATAAAAATGGCTTTAGACGTACAACAAATTATCGCTGATTTAAAAGAATCTACAGTTCTTGAAATCAACGAATTAGTAGAAGCAATTGAAGAAGAATTCGGTGTAGAAGCAGCAGCACCAGTAGCAGCAGCAGGTGCAGGACCAGCAGCAGCAGAAGAGCAAACAGAATTTGACGTTGAATTAACAGATGCAGGTGCATCTAAGATTCAAGTAATTAAAGCAGTTCGTGAAATTACTGGTTTAGGTCTGAAAGACGCTAAAGGTTTAGTTGATGGAGCGCCAGGTGTTATTAAAGAAGGCGTAGACAAAGACGAAGCTGAAGAAATCAAATCTAAAATTGAAGAAGCCGGAGGATCTGTTGAACTTAAATAAGTTTAACGATTCGCCTTTCAAAAAACCTCGCACAGCATGTCTGTGTGAGGTTTTTTAATACATGAATATGCTATCCTGTCTTATAAAATTCACTTGAAACCAAACTTATAAACCGAAAATATTATCTAACTAATTAAGGGTAACGAGCTAAATTTATTGAATGTAGCCTCACAGATTAAGTATTGTGAATTTTCTAAGAAAAGCCTTGAGAAATTCAAAAAGACGGAAAAACTTGTGCTATAATAACACAAGAATTAATTACTTGCTTACCAGAAATGA
>DAIOTF010000028.1:8719-15956 GCA_036752165.1 Atopostipes sp. | reverse complement strand
CTTACTTTGAATTAAAAGAGAAATATTTGCCGAAGGGTGCATCATCTGTCTTTACCTTCGGAGTAAAGGGCGGCTATGAAGGAGGAAAGACCTTTATAGATAATGTCGAGTTATTTTCACTTGTTGCTAACGTTGGTGATTCAAAATCCCTAGTTGTTCACCCAGCTTCAATGACTCATAGTCAGTTAACTGAAGAAGAGTTAAAAGCAGCGGGTGTTGCAACAGAGACTGTTCGCCTATCAGTTGGCTTAGAAAACGTAGATGATTTAATTGCAGATTTGGAAAAAGGATTAGGGGCGATTTAATATGCCAATCAAGGTCGTTCAAGGTTTACCTGTGGTCGATATACTCGTTGCAGAGGGTGTCAATGTTATCCAAGAACAAAGAGCTCTAAACCAGGATATTCGACCACTTAAAATCCTTATTCTTAATCTAATGCCAAAAAAAGAAACGACAGAAACTCAACTTTTACGTTTGATAGGCGGTACTCCTCTTCAAATAGAAGTAGATTTTTTGCACACTGCTTCCTATCAGAGTAAAAACATTTCAAGTGCGCATTTAGAAACCTTCTATAAAACCTTCGATGAAGTCAAAGAAAGTTATTATGATGGCTTAATTATTACAGGTGCACCAGTAGAGTTGATGGATTTTAAAGAAGTCGCCTATTATGAAGAACTTGTTGAAATTTTGAAATGGTCTGAAACAAATGTTTATTCGCGTTTCTTTATTTGTTGGGGAGCTCAATTTGCTTTAAATTACTATTATGGTATAAAAAAGGAAAGGTTATCTGAGAAGTTATTCGGTGTTTATAAGTATCAGGTAATTGATCCTTCTTCTCCTTTTTTACGTGGATTTAATGATGAGTATACTATTCCGGAATCGCGCCATACAATGATGAACGTCGAACAAATTAAACAAGAAGAATCTTTAGAAGTTTTGTCCTTTGATAAGTTTTTAGGACCAGATATTGTTTCATCAAAAGACAATCGAGATTTATATATATTTGGTCATTTGGAATATGATCGGTACACACTACAACATGAATACGAACGAGATAAAGCTAGAGATTTACCTATAAAAATACCTAAAAATTATTATCCAAAAGATGACACGAACAACAAACCTATAGTGAATTGGCGTTCTTATGCTTATATCTTATTTGGCAATTGGTTAAACGAAACGTATCAAAATACACCTTATGAGATAGAAACTATTTCCCGAATAAATAGGGGAGAAGATTAGGAGATTTTAAGAAGACCTTATCTAAGTTTAAAGTACCGGGTAAGGTCTTCTTCCATTTTTTAAAAAATGAGATGTCAAAAAAATGGAATTTTTAAACTATTTCCTAGATTCAGATTGTAAGGTTTCTTGGGATAAGAGATAATGTAAGAAACATTATGAGGTGATAAATTGAAACGATTTGATTATCCTACAGAAATATTAGAAGTAAAAATAAACCATTTAAATGATAAAGGACATGGGGTTGCTAGGTACCGACATGCGCCGGATCGAGGAAGCATGGGGAAAGCTTTAACCCTCACGATTCCTAATACCGTTCCAGGTGATCTTGTACGAGTTAAGGTACCAAATGCGAAGGGTCGAAGAGCAGCTCACCTGAATTCTTATGAATTACTTAAAGCAAGCCCAAATCGAGACTTAACGAATCCTTTAAAAGAATCTATTGCTGGTGGTACACCTTTACAATATATGAAATATTCAGCTCAACTAGAAGTGAAAGAAAATATTGTTAAAGACAATCTTAAAAAGGAGAATTTTGATACGTCTCTAGTTCATCCGATTATTGGACTAAAAAACCCAAACCATTACCGCAATAAAATGGAGTTTACATTCGGCCCGAATGGGGAATTGGGGATGCATGAGCAGGGGAATTTTAAAAATATTATTGATTTAGATGACTCAATAATCGCACCTGTCGTTATGATAGCTATTAAAAAAGCTGTCCAAGAATGGCAAAAAGAGCATAATTTTAAAGGGTATAATAAAGAAACTAAAGAAGGTTTATTGCGCCAACTTGTTGTGCGAGAGTCTGCTGCAACAGGTGAAATTATGGTAGCCCTTTTCGCTACTGAATCTGCAAGCCATTTTAAAAACGCAGCTGAAAATTTAGTAAAGGATTTGTCTGAAAAATTTGAAAACTTGAAGAGTTTATTATGGATTACAAGCACCGATATTTCAGATCAGCCATCATTGGAAGAGAAAGAACTATTATTTGGTAAAGAATATATTATGGAAGAGTTAAATGGTTTTGAATATGAAATTTATTTAGAAACCTTTTTCCAAGCGAATTCCGGTCAAGCTGCAATAATGGTTGAAACTGCTCTGAATATGGCCGAAGTCCATCCCGAAATGCGAGTTGTTGAGTTATTTTGTGGAATAGGAACGTTTAGTTTACCATTTGCGAAGCAAGTAAAAGAATTAATAGGAATTGAGTATGTCGAACAATCGATTCATTCGGCGAAAGAGAACGCAAAAAAAGCGGGTCTAGATAATACAGACTTTTTTGCGAGTGACGCTCGAAAGGGGCTTGAAAAATTAAAAGAGACATGGGAAACCCCTGATTTACTGTTAATCAATCCTCCTCGAGGTGGAGCCGGCGGTAAGCTGATGCGAAGTATCGGTCGCTACGGTAGTGACAAAATTGTCTATGTATCATGTAATCCTAAAACCCTTGCTGATGACTTGAAATGGTTGCGTGATTTTGGTTATGAACTAAAGAGTGTTCAACCCATTGACCAATTTGGCCATACAATTCATGTTGAATCCGTCGTGTTGCTTACAAAGACCAAAGCATCACGAATGACTTATCAAACTACCCATTAACAGAATTGAAAAAGAGATTTTAATAGAAGACAGCCTAAAAAGCTGTCTTTTTAAATGTTGTATACCGTTTATTATCACTGTATATAATTTCTAATCCTACTTGATCAGCAATAATTTCCATCGCTGTTAGAGTAAAGATAGAGACATGTGTTTGATCTCTTAAATAATGCCACCCAAAAAAATTATCCTTGGTATCTGGCGCAAATAATGTCATTATGGCTAATAGACCATCATCCGCTAATAAATCTTTTAACTCTGAAAAAACAGGCAGAGGGTCGGCGACGTGTTCCATCACTTCTGTAGAGGTAATCAAGTCATACGTATTGTTTTTATAAGAGGTATCGGGCGCATAGAATTTATCATAAATTGTATAGTCATACCCATAATCTCTTTCCATTAATTGTGCCAGAACTGGGGAAGGACCGCTCCCGAAATCTAAAGCACTTCTGCCTATACTAATAAATGGAAAAACAGCCTTTTGTAGAAAATCCTCAAAGAACTTTACGTAGTTCTCGTCTTCAATAGAATTTTCATGCAATTCATATAAACTAAATTCATCCTTGTCAGAAAGGTGAAACACTTCGTCTTTACTTATGAATCCGCAATTCGGACATATGTGATATTTCGTAAAAAGAGTTGGGTGGGTACGAGAGTTTGTTGGATTTGTACAAATTTTACAGTTCAAATGGAGCGCTCCTTTATATATATTCTAAGTATAGCGTAGCACAAAATTCCAAAACTTGATAAATCAGGAATGTATGTTATAGTAACTATTGAAATAAAATAAATGGGGAGCTTTCAGCTGAGAAAGGTAAGACCTGACCCACAACCTGATCTAGATAATGCTAGCGTAGGGAATTGACTAAACAATTTGTTGAAATGATTTAGTCCATAATTATGCGAACAAAACTCTCTGGGTCTCCTAGAGAGTTTTTTATTTTTTAAATAAAGGAGGAACTGGCTTAAGGCTAGGTTCATCAGGGTGGAATTTCTCATTTATAGAAATCTATAATAAAAGGAGAAAATCATGCAAACAAATCAACGTATACAAATTTTATTGGAAGTCGCTTTATTTGCCGTAATTGCATTAATTTTAGATTTATTTATACCGACTTTAGGACCGGTTAAGATTGATATTAAAATGTTACCAATTGTCATTATTGCCTTAAGACGTGGAATCGTTCCAGGAATATTATCTGGACTGCTTTGGGGACTTTTACAAGTGCTAATGGGTGATGCGTATATTCTAACGATTAGTCAATTCTTACTGGAATATTTTGTTGCCTTTGCTTTAATCGGTTTTGCTGGCTTCTTTTCAAAACCTATCCAAAATGTATTACAAAAAGAACCCGATGCTTTAGGAAAACAGATTACTTTGGCGTCGATCGGATTAATTATTGGTTCGGGAGCTCGTTATATCATTCATTTTCTAGCAGGATATATCTTTTGGGGAAGTTACGCTCCGGAGGGCCAGGGCGCTTTTCTCTATTCGTTTATTGTTAACGGCACCTCATTTCTTACTGAAACAGCCACTGTTTTAGTCGCAATGCTTCTATTGGCTAAATATTTTAAAACACTTATACAAGTAGAAACTGAACCTAACCGATGAGTTCTTAAGTCCCTTTATTCGCTATTTCTTTTGCGAAGAGGGGCTTCTTTTTTATTTTTACTAGAACCATGTATAATATAGGGACAGTAATAATATAGAAGAGAAGGGGTTATTAATATGTCAATTAAATTAGTGGCTATTGATTTAGACAATACATTATTACGAAATGATAAAAGCTACGACAAAGAACGTTTCACTCAGGTGGTTAAAACTTTAGTTGAGCAAGGTGCGACACTTGTTATTGCGAGTGGAAACGATGTTGGAAAGATTAAAAGTTACATGCCTAAAGAAATCCTAGACCGCATTTACTTAGCCGGCGATAATGGAAATGATATCGAGTTTAATGGTGAACATATCCATACGAACCATTTTAGTCTTGAAGCGCTTCATGAAATTGCAAATATTGTAGACGCTGATGACGAACTACAAATGGTCGTGAATACACAACATCATACTTACTCTAAGTATATTTATGAAAAAGACAAAGAGCATGTAGGCGTTTATTATGATCATATCCATATTTTAGACTCTTATGCTGATTTGCCTAAAGGCGAATTGCCTGTTAAATGTGCCATTTTGTCCTCAAAATCTTTAGAAGAAACAAAAGAGGTTCTTCGTCAAATTGAAGAAGAAATAAAGGGATTGACTTCCGTAACTTCGGGTGATGGCTGGTTAGATGCTTATAGTGAAGATGGCGGTAAGGGTTCAGCAGTTTCTTGGTTACAAGAAAAATATAATATATCCGTAGATGAAACCATTGCGTTTGGAGATAGCCTCAATGATAGCAGTATGATGGAGTTTGCGAAATATTCAGTGACGATGAAAAATGCGGATGATGAATTTAAAGAATATTGCCATTATGAAATTGGCTCAAATGAAGATCAAGCAGTCATAAATATATTGGAAAAATTTGTAGAGACGGGAAATGCTGAGTTTATGGAAAACTATAAGCTTTAAAATTTGTAAATAGATAGTTGGGGATAAAATATGAAATCTACGTTTAGTTTAGTAAAAAGTGTCTTACCTTATTTCAAAAAGTATTGGAAAGTGTTAGTACTCGACTTGATCGCAGCTTCTTTAACAACAGTTGCAGGCTTTATATTACCTTTAATCCTAAGTGAATTCACAGATTTAGGGATTTCGGGAAATCTGACATTATCCGTTGTTTTTTCGATGAGTGTGACGTACGCGGTATTGAAAATCATTGAGATTATTGCACGCTATTTTATGACAAATATCGGCCATCGTATGGGGGCAATGATTGAAACGGATATGCGTAGTGACTTATATGACCATTTAATGGCCTTGCCAACAAGTTATTATAACGATACGAAAGTCGGTCAGATTATGACGCGAGTGACAAATGATTTAGCAGATATTACAGAATTTGCTCATCATGCGCCGGAAGAATTTTTTATCGTCACTATTCAAGTCATTGTTTCGCTTATCGTTTTAGGTTTAATCGATCTTCCTTTAACGGTTTTCATTTTCATCTTGCTACCTATGATGTTTATCTTTTCTAGAAAAAACCGTACGAGCATGAAAGAAGAACAAATGAACCAAAGACGACAAGTTGGAGATTTGAACGCAGGAATTGAAGATAGTTTATCGGGTATTCGAGTCGTTAAAAGCTTCGCTAATGAACCGACTGAAATTGATAAGTTTGAAGGGGGTAATCAGAACTTCTTAGAAATTAAAAAAGACTTTTACATAGCGATGGCTTCATTTACTTCTACAACTTCTTTATTTGAAGGTTTAATGTATATTGTAGTTCTTGTATTTGGTGGTTGGGGAATTATTAATAGCCAATTTGACCCGTCAAACTTAATCGTCTTTATTATGTATATTAATATGCTAGTAACAAGTTTAAGACGAATTATTCAATTTATTGAACAATTTCAAAAAGGAATCACGGGTATTGAGCGGTTCGACGAAATTATGTCCACAAAATCCGAACTCGTTCAAAAAGAGGATGCAAAAGTACTTACAGATGTAAAAGGTTCGATTGTGTTTGACCATGTGAACTTTAAATATTCAGCGGATGCGACTCCTGTTTTAGATGATATTTCCTTTAAGGTTGAGCCCGGTGAAAAGGTGGCTTTTGTTGGTCCAAGTGGAGCAGGTAAGTCGACGATTATAAACTTGATTCCACGATTTTACGACGTATCAGGTGGCGCTATCTTAGTCGATGGGCATGATATTCGAGATTTAACCTTTAAATCTTTAAGAAATAATATCGGAATAGTTCAGCAAGATGTTTATTTATTTGCTGGTACGATTGCCGATAACATAAGATATGGGAAATTAGATGCGACCGATGAAGAAGTGCGTTATGCGGCCGAGTTAGCTGGAGCATTAGACTTTATTGATGCATTGCCGGAAGGTTTTCAAACGGACATAGGTTCACGTGGAGTACGCTTGTCTGGCGGACAAAAGCAACGTTTATCTATCGCTCGAGTCTTTTTGAAAAATCCACAAATCCTAATTTTAGATGAAGCAACCTCCGCATTAGATAATGCGAGTGAAATCATTATTCAAGATTCCCTCGATAAGTTAGCCGAAGGACGAACAACAATTACCATTGCTCACCGTCTGACAACAATTGAAGACAGCGATCGAATTTACGTGATTGATGAAGGTAAAATTATTGAAGTGGGTAATCACGACAAATTAATGGCGGATAAAGGCCAGTATTACAAATTATATACAAGACTTTAAATAATAGTAACCGACAAGAACAATTTCTTGTCGGTTTTTTATTTGTCAAAAATAGAAAGAACGAGGTTA
>DAIOTF010000028.1:5792-8619 GCA_036752165.1 Atopostipes sp. | reverse complement strand
ATTATGACTCTAGAAGGATCTAAACATACGACAGAAGAACGTATTTTCGCAAATGACGGGATGGGTGGGTCGAATTTTCCTCTAGCTCAACAAGAGCCAGAAATAGGTCATGGGGTAGATTTTATAATTGAAACGGTTAAGAATAATCCCAGAGAAATCGAATTATTAGCTATTGGCCCTCTGACAAATATAGCCATGGCAATCAAAAGAGATCCTTCCATTATTCCTGATATTAAGCATCTTTGGATAATGGGCGGGGTTAATCATTCACCAGGTAATATTCGAGCAGTTGCTGAATTTAATTTTAATACAGACCCTGAAGCCGCAAAAATTGTTCTCCATTCGGGAATAGAGATGACAATGGTGACATGGGATGCTTGTTTAGACTACGGAGTATTATATGAAGAAGATTTAAAGCAAGTAGAAGCCTTAAATACAAAGGGTTCCAAATTCTTTCTGGATGTAAATTTGCATGTAAAAGAATTTGAAAAAAAGAAACGAAATGTAGATGGTGTAACCTGTCCAGATTCACTTGCTGCTGTTATTGCATCAAAAGAAGACTTACTTCTTGAATCGTCTAAATACTATGTCGATATTGAATGTGCAAGTCCACTGACAAGAGGATACAATATTGTCGATGTCGAAGGGGACTTAAAGAAGGAACCGAATGTCCGTATTTGTGAAACGATTGATAGTGAGGGTTTTAAGAAGGCAATACTAGATGTTTTAGCTAATATTAAATAATCCATATAGGAGAGATGACTATGAGTTTCAAAAAAATGTTAATCGGTCTACTAACAGTCGCTAGTGTTACATTGGTGGGGTGTAAAAACTCACAAGGTAAAGAAATACAAAATGGCTCTTTTGAAAATACTAGCTCTGAATTTAAAGTAGCTATGATTACGGATCAAAATGGAGTAGATGACCGTTCATTTAACCAGAGTGCTTGGGAAGGTTTAAAAGATTGGGCGGACAGTCATAATATGGCTGAAAACCACATCAACTATTTTCAATCAGGAAATGAAAGCAATTATATCCCTCATTTAAATTCAGCTACAATGGACGGTTATGATTTAATTTATGCGATTGGTTACACTTTAGAAGAAGCATTAACAGAAGTCGCTTTACAAAATCCAGAACAAAAATATGGAATGCTTGATGGGTATATAGATTTACCGAACGTGGTTTCTATTTCATTTGCAGATAATGAAGCAGCGTATCTCGCGGGAATTGTTGCAGCTCATACATCAAAAACAGAGAAAATTGGTTTTATCGGTGGTCAAAGAACACCAAATATTGAGAAATTTCAGGCGGGCTTTGAAGCAGGTGCTTTATCTGTGAATTCAGACATTCAAATTGACGCACAATATATCGAGACCTATTCGGATGCAGGAATTGCCCAACAAGCTGCCAGTGCAATGTATGCTAACCAAGCGGATGTTATTTTCCATGCGGCTGGGAGTGCTGGAAATGGTGTAAATACGGAAGCACGCAACCGTTTAGAAGCTGGCGCAAATGAAAATATCTGGATCATTGGTGTGGACCGCGATCAATCTGCAGAAGGTGAGTGGGATGGAGGTAATTTCATCCTGACATCTACTTTAAAAGAATTAGGAAGAGCGGCTGAAAACGAAGCGAATGATACGATGGATGAAAATTTCCATGGTGGAGAGCTCATCCTAAGTGATTTACAAAGTGGAGGAGTAGGAATTGTAAAAACTCAACTAACAGCTGAAGTCACTGAAGCAGTTGAGAGAGCCGAACAAGCGATAATAACGGGTGAAATCAAAGTTCCAGAAACTGTCAAATCGAATTAAGTAAACACATAAAATAATTAATTAATACTTGGTGTTGATGTTGGCTATTATCTTCATCAACACTCTTTTTAGTTTTGAATCAAAAAAACCCTCTCACCAATTAAGGGGAGAGGGTTAAATTTAAAGTTTAATTAAGCTTTTTGGATGTTAGCCGCTTGTGGTCCACGGTCACCTTGTTCGATATCAAAAGTAACTCTTTGACCTTCGTCTAAAGATTTGAATCCGTCACTTTGAATTGCTGAGAAATGTGCGAAAACATCTTCTCCGCCTTCTTGTTCGATGAATCCAAAACCTTTATCTGCGTTAAACCATTTTACTGTACCTGTATTCATGTGTGTATCCTCCATGTGCATTTTGCACGTTTTATTTATAATAAAATATTTCAAAAAAGTAAAAGGGAAAATTTAAATACACAATGAATGTTACCCACAATGATTTAACTAACCAATTATTTTTGTTCACAAATTACTACAAGAGTTAATATACCATGTGTAAATAATAATGTAAAGCTTTATTGGAAAATAGTTAGTATTATGTGTATATATTTAGCATTTACTCTTAGTAAGCCAACTTTTCTTTCTTTATTCAAAGTTCTGATACAATAAAAGAGATTGAATAACTGAGAGGATGAATAAAATGGAATTAGGCGTACATGATTTAGTGACGTTAAACATTAATGAAACACCTGAAGAAGCTTATGAGCGGACAAAACATTTTGTAAAAGAGATTGAGGCAATGAATTTTAAACGGTATTGGTTCGCAGAACACCACAGTTCAAAAGGACATGCTAGTTCTTCTCCTGAATTGATGGCGGCTTATATGTCAGCTCTTACTGAAAAATTACGATTTGGTACGGGTGGAACAATGATTATGCATTATTCGCCGTTAAAAATTGCGGAGAATTTCAAAACACTCACAACCTTAGCTCCCAATCGGATTGATCTAGGGTTAGGTCGGGCACCAGGCGGCGGTCCAGACGAAATTACAGCATTAGCTCAAGGGAGGCCAGA